>JAPLKD010000246.1 GCA_026388245.1 Pseudomonadota bacterium
TATTGCCGTCTAAGGGAAGATCGGTCACCCAACTGTTATGATAAACAATCTTTTCTCTATCCATGATCCAGTATTCGAAATAGTTGACCATGACGGTCTTTTTATTGTCGTTTAGCGGAACCTCGTTTATCCACTCATAGACGTGGGTACGGCCTTTTGCATCCTTTGCCTCCATCCGTGATGTTTCTTTCAGAATCCGCTGCTCATTCACCCATTCCATGAGCTTCTTGTGATCATCCGGTTTTGTTGTAAGGACGTAGTTCATGCGAAGAGATCTGATTGTTTCAATCGTCGGTTGTTTGCTGTAGAGGCTGTCGCCAACAATAATCAAGGAGAGCTCAGGATGTCAGCAATTCTCGGTGAACAAATATCTCCTTGTTTTTCGCAATGTTTGACCTGAATGAAAACTATTTTATCGTAACATATCTGACAAGGAAGGGAACACGAAAAAAATACTGCTTGTGAATCAAGTGAAGCTCCCCGCCTACAAGGCGGGGAGCTTCACTTTTCTTTCCGCTCCGATCAGCACTGAGATCCAACCCTGCCATTTTAAGTACCTGTCGTTTATTGTCAAACCTATGGGGATTGCCAACGGCTCCGAGTACTTTTGCTGATATATCGGGTCCGAAGCCGGGGATGCTCAAAAGAAAGGTATACTCGGGGAACCGGGTACATATCCCGGCAATCTTTTCATCGGTTTCCTGTATTATTCTATGAAGCTGTTGCAATTCCTCAAGGAGTATCTTTGCCTCGAATGATACACCTGGAGTTATCTCACATCCGATAGAGGATGCTGCCTTCTTATGGACTTCCAATAATCGTCTTCGCTGGTTTTCTCCTCCGTTCCGGGAAGAGACCATACGTACAAATTCTTCAAAGGGTAAGTTCGCAAGTTCTGCCGGATTAAAACACCATTTGACTATGGCCGGTCCTTCACCGTAGCCGAAGTAGTTATCCATCTCGGGGAAGTATTGAGCTATAAGGTGGTTTCTGATTCTCACTTTATAACCCTGTTCCTGTTTCTTCAGGCGTCTTTATAAAGAGAGGAGATTCCTCAGTTCTCTTATATTGTTTGAAGGGAAATCATAGAACAGACATTTCCCCTGGGTAATAAGATCGGCGACATTGGCAGCATCCTTGGTATCATTTTTATCCCACCGTCCATCCATGAGTTCACGGTTCTTCTTTACCGCAGCCCCTCCCACAAGCACCACCATATGTCTTTGTCTGATCAGATACTCTGCCAGGGGTTTATGATAATCAGCCGTAGGCTCCATACCGAATACCACCTTCTTCAGAGCATGCCGGGTCTTCAGTGTGTCTGCCTGAAAACAAAGATCTTCAAAACCCTCTTTTGTGTTTTCGAAGACAAGTCGTCGTAAGAGCGTATTGCCTGTGGGCGTACCGAAGAAGGCATGGTGTCGCTCTTTGGCGATGTCCATACCGACAACCAGAAACTCGCCTGACATACGAATTTCACGCTTCAGTTGACGAAACTCCTGTAACCTGTTATCATCATTTTGTTCCATTGGAGACCTCCTTGTTAAGATTTTTTGATGCGGGTACATCACTATATATCTTAACAGGAGGTTTCTTTTTTGGTAGTCTGATAAAAACTTTTTTCTCTGTTAAACTTTGGGGTAGGACTTAAGGGCATGGTAATATATAACGGTCCTTATAAACAATGAAAGCACTTCTTTTATACCCGAAGTACCCGGATACCTTCTGGAGTTTTAAATATGCATTAAAATATATCTCCAAGAAAGCTGCCTTTCCACCGCTGGGATTGTTGACTGTAGCCGCTTTTTTTCCTGAAGACTGGGAGATTCGTCTGGTGGATCTCAACATTCACAAACTTATGGAAAAAGATCTCCAATGGGCTGATTATGTTTTTGTAAGCGCCATGCTGGTTCAAAAAGAATCTGTATCTGAAATTCTGCAAGAATACCTTCGTCTGGGGAAAAAAGTTGTTGCCGGAGGCCCTCTTTTTAGCGGGACAACCGAAGAATATCTGCCGATTATAGATCATATCATCCTGAACGAGGCTGAAACGACCTTGCCGGATTTTTTCAGAGATCTCAAAGAAGGCAATCCCAAAAAAAATTACAGGTCTTCCGGTTTTCCTCCTTTGTCCATGACGCCTATTCCACGCTGGGATTTGATAAACATAAAGGACTATGCTTCTATTATGATTCAGTTTTCAAGATGATGTCCCTTTGATTGCGATTTTTGCGACATTACCTCCATGTATGGCCACAAACCGAGATTAAAGAGTATAGAACAGTTCCTGAATGAGCTTCAGGCCCTCTATGACAGGGGATGGCGCGGCAGCATTTTTATTGTTGACGATAATTTTATCGGCGACAAAAATGCCATTAAAGAATTATTGCCCCACGTAATTGAATGGTTGAAAAAACATGATTATCCCTTTGATTTCCTTACCGAAACTTCAATAAATATTGCCGACGATGAAATACTGATACGTCTCATGGTTGAAGCCGGATTCAGGCAGGTTTTTATCGGATTGGAGACACCGAACGAGGAGAGTCTAAGAGAATGCTCAAAGAATCAGAACTGCAAGCGTGATATGACGGCAGCTATCAAAAAACTTCAGGCATCAGGCATTGAAGTCCTTGGCGGCTACATAGTCGGATTCGATAGTGACGATGAAAATATTTTTTCAAGACAGATCAAATTTATTCAGGAGAGCGGCGTAGTAACGGCTATGGTAGGATTATTGAATGCTTTGCCGAATACAAGATTATGGCAGAGACTGAAAGAGGAAAATCGTCTTGATCTGATTGCCTCAGGCGATAATACGGATGGAAGTATAAACTTTATTCCCAGAATGGACAGAGCAAAACTGATTGAAGGTTATCAAAGAATCATTAAAACCATATACAGCCCCGGACCTTATTATCAGAGAATATGTGAATTTCTGAAATATCATACCCCTTACGGGAAACGGAAGATATGGAAGGGTCGGATCAAGGCTCTTCTGAAATCCATGCTGTATATCGGGGTTCTTGGAAACGGTATAACCCAGGTGTATTACTGGAGACTTTTCATAAAAGCTCTGATATTTTATAGAAAATCTTTTTCCGAGGCCATAACGTTAATGATTTACGGGCAGCATTTCCGTAAAGTAGCGAAAAAAGTCTGCTCATAAATAAATATTATCACGAGGCGGCCACGACATTCTGTTGAGGGAAGATCCCGCGAAACAGCAGAAAGGGTAAATTGCCTTTCTGCTCAACCAATAAAAAACTTGACCATGTATTTTAGCGTGTCGCATAGAGCCACTTGTTGGCATCAGGTTTTTTGACGGAGACCTTGATCATATAAAAGAACATTGAGAGAGCGAAAAAGGGCGTAAACAGAAAGAAGAATTTCAACCAGATGCTTATAAAAAAGCTCAGCGGGCTATTCATCCTTTAATCCACTCCCCATTTGCCAATCATTGCATTGCAAGCTGTAATTTCTGAATTATCTAATCTTTCATCGTACTGCACCAAGTGCCTTATACCGCAATACCGAGAGTGAATAGACGTTATGCGAGCCGCAACAGGATCAACGACGCCCGGGCATCGCCCCTGCTTATGTCGGGCACGATCCTCAACTCCAACACCATAACCCCATGGAGGTTGATGACGTAGTCTTCGACCTCGCGGGTCGCGCCGGACGGGCTGAACGTATACTGCTGGCGCACAATCTCCCGGTAAGACCGCCCGCCGTCCCCCGACCATCGCAGCACAAACTCATGGGTACGTTCCTGCCTTTTTTCCTCAAATACGAGTTGAATTTGCCTGAGTGCCTGCGGCTCGTCAAACAGTAAGCGAATGGTCTGCTCCCCGGTTTCGCCGGCCAGCCAGCCCGGCCCACCGCTGGCTGTCAGCGCCGACTCGACGGGATGCCTTGCATCCTCGGACGTAATCTCTACCTGCGCTATATGCTCGAGGTCGAGCCAGTCCTGATCGGAGGATGAGGGCCCCTTTGAACTTTGATTGATAATCCATTTACGCATCATACTTTAACACCCCACTTTCATAAGTGCCATAGGAACGTTAGTGAAATATGGACATTTGATACCCCAACCATTACACAATACCGCCGCCCGTATAGAACGTATTCTGTTCCATCGCGGATGAAATTTCAAGCAAAAACTTTACGGCGGCACGATTGAATGCCGCCTGAAAGCCGACACACCACCCGTGAACGCCAAAGGCATCGTTAGAAGAGGAAGACGTTGATGAAATTTCATACTTCCATTTTTTTCAAAAAAATGAGAAAGGTAAAATTGCGCTCAACCAGTTAAGTATAGGGCCCTTTCACTAAATCTAAGAATTTATTGTAATTGAGATTTGTGGCTGGTGTGTTTGTGTAGTAGCTTTCAATCCGTTATATGTTCGCATGAATGACCAGTGCGAAAATTAAATTTACAGGTTATTGGGTGAGAGAGCGCAGGGGAACCTCCCCCCTGCGCTCTCTCAGAACCGGACTTGAGCTTCTCAGCTCATCCGGCTCCCATTATCCAGCCGTTGTTAACGGCTGCACCTTCTTCACCGGCTCCTCCCATTAAAATGGTTGACCTCTGAATCGGGCTGGATAATCCACCCCCTTCGCTCCAGACGCATTACCGTCCTTCATCGCTACTACGGAGTGGTCCGCCCCTGTGCCCCGCATCGGTACTCTCATTCTCGTGGGTCCTCCACTTGAATTTCTCCCTTATCATCGGAGCGACAGGTTCCCACGTTGCACATGAAAGCCTGAATCAAGT
>JAPLKD010000144.1 GCA_026388245.1 Pseudomonadota bacterium
TCAGCTCAAGATAAAAGAAAAGGCCATGGATGAGCTCGTTGACAAATATGTATTACTTCTCAAGGCGAAAGAAGTGGGTCTGAATGTTTCTGATAGAGAATTTTCTGAATATATTGCAAATATCGATGCCTTTAAAAGTGAAGGTAAATTCAGTCAAAATGCTTACGCGGAAGTTTTAAAGAGAAATAATATTGACCCCAAGAAATTTGAAGAATCAGAAAAATCGAGGCTGCTCACTTCCAAGCTGATTAATGTCCTTAACGACAATGGTATGTTCATAAATGAGAATGACGCATGGACAAGCTACATAGAAGAGAAAGGGAAAGTAAACCTTTCGTATGCCCAGTTTGACCCCGCTTCTTTTAAAGACAAAGTAACCGTTAACGACAAGGAACTCGAGGATATGTATGAAAAGGAAAAGGACAGGCACAATAGTGAAAACATTTACAGATTGAAATATATAGTGATAGATGAAAAGAGCCCTGTCAAAGATGATGCAGCCTATGTAGACCTGTTGAAGGCAAAAGATATTGCTGAATATGCAAAACAAAAAGGCCTTGAAGTGGTTGATATCGGGACAATGGAAGAAAGCGGGCTCATCAAAAAATTTAAAGGATTAAAGATAGACGAGTGGCTCAAAGGGCTGAAGAAAGGGGATATTTCCCTTCCGGTCAGGGACGGCGCACGTTCATATATATTCCAGTTGGTGGATGCAGAGGCAGGGAAACCTCTCGACAAAAATGCTGTTATAAAGGAAATCAAAGAGCGGGTCGTGAAAGAAAAGACAAAACTTATTGCAAAGGCAGAAGCAGAAGCTGTAATAAGTAAAAAAAATGTGAATACAAAAGATGATACAGGGTTAATACCAAGAAGTTCTACCTCCATTCCAAAGATAGGTGTATTACCTCCCGAATATGCCGGTGTTTTGGCACTGACAAAAAGCAATAGATTATACGAAAAACCGGTTGATATTTCCGGGATATACTATGTTTTTGTGTATAAAGATGAAAAACAACCCGAAAAAGAAGAATGGGAAAAGGACAAAAAGAGTTACATCCAATATGTTTCATCAAAGAGAAGAGAAGAGTACTATAAGGGCCTGATTGAAGACCTCAAAAAGAAACAAAAAATTGAGATACACTGGAAAGAAATATGATGAAATCTTTGTTCACAGTTCACGGTTCACGGTTCTGCGAAAAACTTTCTTTGATTTTGCTGTGAACAGTAAACCGTGAACCGTGAACTAAAAGAATGATTACCCTCGGCATCGATACATCCTGTGATGATACATCGGTTTCAGTCCTTGAAGATGATAAAAAGATACGTTCGAATATCGTCTCAAGCCAGGTTGACCTCCACCGTTTCTTTGGTGGTATTGTTCCTGAAATTGCCTCGAGAAAACACGTTGAACTGATAGACGGAATCTACGATAATGTCCTGAAGGAAGCCGGAGTTTTATCGCAGGACATTGATTTGGTGAGTGTTACAAACGGTCCCGGTTTAATCGGTTCTATTCTGGCCGGTTTATGTTTTGCCAAGGGTCTTTCGTTTGCATTAGAAAAACCCCTGATAGCGGTCAACCATATTGAGGCACATGCGATGAGCATCTTTCTTGAAAATGAAGTGGATTTTCCTTTCATCGCCCTCGTTGTATCAGGCGGACATACAATTATACTTTTGTTTGAAGACTACTGTCATTTTAAAGTGTTGGGGAGCACGAGGGATGATGCGGCAGGTGAAGCCTTTGATAAAATCGCAAAATATCTTAAGATTGGGTACCCTGGCGGGCAAATAATTGAGGATATTGCCCGGAAAGGAGTAAAGGATTATGTAATGTTCCCCAGACCCATGAAAGAAGAGGCTAACTACGACTTCAGTTTCAGCGGTTTAAAAACATCCTTTGTAAACTATATAAAAAAAAATGGTTTTTCCGATGTCAATTTAGCCCATATTTTATCCTCTTTTCAGGAAGCCATTTGTGATCTCCTTTCTTACAAGACAATAAAGGCGGCAAAGGATTATGGGGTTGAAAGGGTTGTGGTTGGTGGTGGTGTTTCAGCAAACAACAGGTTGCGGGAAATTTTCTCTGAAAGATGTACTCAAGAGCATCTCGATGTTTTATTTTCTTCTCCACATTTTTGCACAGATAACGCTGCCATGATCGCGATTACAGGGTATTATTATTTTCAAAGGGGAATCACTTCATCGCTGGATGTAAAGGGTTACTCGAGAATGGCTATGGCATAGCAGAGAACTAAGGGCTTAGAGTCCATAAACTTTAGCTCTACGCTATCCGCTCTAAAAGATTATGCTCAAAAAAAGTCTCTCCCAGCATCTGATTAAAGACAAAAATATGCTCAATAAAATAGTGCGTCTATCCGGTATCAACAAAGATGATGTCGTTGTTGAGATTGGACCTGGGCATGGCGACCTCACACGTTGTATTGCAGAGAAAGCAGGGTTTGTCCACGCGATAGAAATTGACAGGTCATTTAAGAAATATCTCGAT
>JAPLKD010000112.1 GCA_026388245.1 Pseudomonadota bacterium
CAATGGCAGCGCCAATCCCGGAATCGGGAATAGGTATGACCATATCTGCATCCACATGGGTTTCCCTTGCCAATTCCCTGCCAAACGCCTTCCTTACCGAATACACGGTTCTTCCGAACATATAGCTATCCGGCCTTGCAAAGTAGACATATTCAAATATACAATAGCGTGGCTGGACCTTTTTAAATGGTTTATATGATTTTATTCCATCGCGGCTTATATGCAGAATTTCACCGGGCTCGATTTCCCTCAGATAATTTGCCTCTATAAGGTCAAACGCACATGTTTCGCTGGATACAACAAAAGCATTCTTTAGTTTGCCGAGGACAAGGGGTCTGAATCCATAGGGGTCTCGCACAGCAATGAGTTCCTTGTTTGTTAGAATGAGGAGGGAGTAAGACCCCTCAATCCTTTTAAGGGCGCTGATCAACCTTTCCACGGTGGTAAATTCGTGTGAAAGCGCTATAAGATGGACGATAACCTCAGTGTCGGTGGTTGACTGGAAGATTGAACCGTAATTCTCCAGTTCCTCTTTTATTACCTTTGCGTTCGTGAGATTCCCGTTATGAGCTACCGACAGGAAGCCTTTTGAATACTCGACTGCCAAAGGCTGTGCGCTGCCGAGGCGGCTTGAACCTGCCGTTGAGTACCTGACATGCCCGATTGCAGAGTGTCCCTGGATTTTCTTCAGTACACTTTCGTCAAAAATATCGGATACATGGCCCATTTCCTTGTGAACTGCCATGTTTGTGCCGTTAGTGCTTACGATGCCGGCGCTTTCCTGCCCTCTATGCTGCAAGGCATGGAGTCCAAGATATGTCATATTGGCAGCGTCTTTGTGATGAAAAACTCCGAAAATCCCACACATATGTAACTCCTTTATTACGTTTCCTGATGCTGGATAGACGTTTCTCCGTTGTCTTTCAGGAATCTCCCGGTTTCGTCTATCATAATCTGTGCGCAGCGCTCTTTTAGAAAACCGAATATCCCTGCACTGATAGCAGGCATTGAAATGGCTTTAAAACCCTTAAATTACCCCTGATAACGCTTACCTCAGTGTTTTCTATTACAATGCTTTTTAATGTCTCCATGGTAACCCCAACAAATTGCAGAGTTCAGAGTTCATTTCTCTTTTTCGCAATGTCCCGCCTTCGGCAGGATTAAGGCTTGCGCATTTACACTTTCGCATTTCACCATTGTAATATAAAATGAAGAAATGGAAAAGGGGAAAGACGGGCAAAACGGATAAACTGTCTGTCAATGACAGGTAAGGGGGGGCCGAAGACGTATCGGAGGAAGTGGTGGAAACGGTTTCCACCGCGGCTCAAATCTCCTGAAAGTCAACAAGAACACCGCTTCACACGATTTTAATTTTAAAACTTTCTTCTGAGATTCGGATAGAACATTTTATCTCTCGCAGAGACGCAAAGCCCGCCCCAGTGAAGTAGATGCCAACTGCATTTCACAGGGCAGGCAGAGAGATACGAGATATATTTTACCTGCAAGGGTGTGCGGGCGAGAGAAAGAAGGCAGTTGTGAATTATGGACATAGATTGGGGTCGGACCAAACTAAACGCTTTACGCTGAACGCTATCCGCTAAGTTAAGATACGAGATATGGTTTTTCTGTGAACCCTTGAACCCTCGACCCCTTGAACCCTATTTAAAGACAGGGTCTCTGTACACTATCTTCCCATCCACAATGGTGAGCAGATTCCTTCCCTTCAAATTCCATCCGTGGAAGGGGGTGTTTTTCCCTTTTGATGCGAAAGTGTTTCTGTCGACCGTCCATTCAAGGTCAGGGTTAAAAATAATGATGTCGGCAGGGCTCCCGGGTGTTAGTTCACCATAGGGGAGTTTCAGTAATTTTGCCGGATTTTCTGTGAATTTCTTAAGAAG
The DNA here is from genome assembly GCA_026388245.1 of Pseudomonadota bacterium. GTDB lineage: Bacteria > Desulfobacterota > Syntrophorhabdia > Syntrophorhabdales > Syntrophorhabdaceae > MWEV01. The sequence continues at coordinate 1,899 of JAPLKD010000112.1, forward strand.
TGTTTTCATAGAGAGGACACCTTCGTGGACGAGGGCAAGGGAAAGGCCGAAGGCGGTCTCCAACCCGGAAATTCCTGAGGTGGCAATATTAAACTCCACATCTTTTGAGGTAATATCGTGGGGTGCATGGTCTGTGGCGATAATGTCAATCGTTTCATTCCTGAGCCCCTCTTTCATGGCATCCACATCCTCTTTTGATCTGAGCGGAGGGTTTACTTTTGTGTTTGTATCGAAGGAGAGCGTTGCTTTATCTGTTAACGTAAAATAGTGGGGACATGTATCACAGGTGACCTGATTGTACCTTTTTTTCATCTCCCCGATAGCATCCACACTGCCTCCTGATGAGATATGCGTGAGATGGAGTGGAGAATTTACGTATTCTGCTATGGCCATGTCCCTTTTGACGATAATTTCTTCTGCAATAGCAGGAATTGCATCGAGACCGGACATGACCGATGCCTTGCCCTCGTGGACAAACCCCTTCGAGAGGTCTTCGTCCTCGCAGTGCGATATGATGGGTATGTGAAAGAGTTTTGCATATTCGAGGGCTTTTCGCAGGGTTTCGGAATTCTTTACAGATTTACCGTCATCTGATATGGCTACAATACCTGCGGCATACATTTCGCCAATCTCTGCAAGTTCTTCACCCTTTAAGCCCCTGGTGATTGCACCGCAGGGGAAGACCCGGCATACCCCTTCTGCCTTTGCCTGTTTTATAATGAATTCTGTAACACTTTTATTGTCATTTACAGGGTCTGTATTGGCCATACAGACTACTGATGTAAAGCCGCCCTTAACTGCTGCCATCGTGCCTGTTCTGATCGATTCTTTATATTCGTATCCGGGTTCCCTCAGGTGGACATGCATATCGATGAGACCGGGCGCCACAATAAGGCCCGAAGCGTCGATTACATGAACATTATCGACCTTTTCGCGGATATTTTTGTCAATCTTTACAATGATATTGCCATTGATTAATATATCAAGGATTTCATCCCTGCCGTTTTTGGGATCGATAACCCTTCCTTTTTTGATGAGGATTTTCACGCCTCCCTCCCGGTGAGGAGATAGAGGATGGCCATTCTCACAGCAACACCGTTTTCGACCTGGTCGAGTATCACCGAATATGGGCCATCAGCCACTTCGTCTGTAATTTCCACCCCTCTGTTCATGGGGCCCGGATGCATGATGATTACATCCTTTTTTGCCTTTTTGAGATGCTCTGCCTTCAGCCCGTAAATGGTTGAGTATTCTTTAACAGAGGGTATGTATGAAATGCCGCCCCGCTCTTTTTGTATTCTCAGCATCATGATCACGTCGGCGTCTTTTACCGCCCTGTTCATATCGTACTCCACGTGGACGCCCAGACTTTCCATATCAGGCGGGATCATAGTGGGTGGGCCTGAGCATGTGATGCGGGTATTAAAGTGTCTTAATGCGAATATGTTGGACCGTGCTACCCTGCTGTGGGCAATGTCCCCTACAATCGTTATGTTAAGTCCGTCAATTCTGTCTTTTTTCTCTCTCATGGTAAAAAGGTCAAGGAGGGCCTGGGTCGGGTGCTCGTGTGCGCCGTCTCCGGCATTTATCACAGAAGAGTCCACAATCCTGGATAACATATGCGGGGCGCCTGGCATGTTGTGTCTGATAACGATGACATCAGGCCTCATGGATTCGAGGTTCCTTGCCGTATCTTTGAGGGTTTCGCCTTTGACATGACTGCTTGTGCTTGCAGAGATATTGATGGTGTCCGCACTTAAGCGTTTTGCCGCTATTTCAAAGGATGTCCGTGTCCTTGTGCTCGGCTCGTAAAAGAGGGTTATGACTGTTTTGCCGCGGAGGGTGGGAACCTTTTTTACTTCCCTTCTTGATATATCTTTAAAAGAATCTGCCGAATCAAGGATGAGAAGAATCTCCTCCTTAGAAAGCTCTCTGATGCCAAGGAGGTCTTTTCTGCTCCACTTCATTATGTTCTCACAACGATGACTTCATCCTTGCCATCGATTTCGCGAAGCCGCACAAGCACCTCTTCCTCCGGACTGCCATTGTAAAAGATGCCGGCATAATCGGGATGCATCGGGAGTTCCCTGTCGCCCCTGTCTACAAGAACAGCTAACTGTATCTTCCTTGGTCTGCCGAGGTCCATAATGGCATCGATTGCCGCCCTCGTAGTCCTGCCGGTATGCATCACATCGTCAATTAAAATGATGGTCATGTTGTTCAGATCGAAGGGTATGTCTGTTTTTTTAACTTCCGGTAATTTTAACTTGAATATGTCATCCCTGTACATGGTGATGTCGAGGATACCGAGGGGGAGTTCGATCTCTTCAACGGCTTTTATCTTGTCGTTAATCCTTTTTGCTAAATAGATCCCCCGTGTCCTGATGCCTATAAGACACAGATCTTTATAACCTTTATTCTTTTCGAGGATTTCGTGGGTAATTCTTGTTATTGTTCTGTCAACGGCCTTTTTATCGAGGAGGGATACCGTTTTTTCCCCCATTAATCATCCATATAGATGGCTTTCCCTGGACACTGTTCTACACAGGATGTGCATTCAATACAATCTTCAGGGGTCAGCACTATAATTTCACCATTTTCCCGAGAGAAAACATCATATGGACAGATATCAACGCATTCCCCACACCTGTCACAACTATGTTCCTCAATGTACGGCCTCACATGTATACTACTATAATAGGTTTAGTAAAAAAAATCAATGAAAAGGAATCTTCCCTTTCAGTTTTACCTGGAGTAGTTCCCCGAAACTGCCGAGACCAGAGGCCGATTTTTCTTCATTCTTCACCTGTTCTTTATATTTGGTGAAATCTGCATGAGCGGATTTTTCTCCTACGAGATTTTTGCTCAGGGAAATTTTCCCGCTTCCGGGGTCGACCTTTGTAACAATCACTGTCATGGCGGTCCCTACCGGGAACATGCGGTTGTGGTTTGTCCCCTTGGGGGTCCCCATTTCAGCATTCGGGACAAGTCCTGAAAGACCGTTATTCAATTTGAGGAAAATCCCGTAGGGCATAACATTATCAACAACGCCTTCGAGTATATCCCCTTCCGAAGGGAGCTCGATCTTTTCGGGATTTACATTCTGTTCCTTTGAGAGGGATATCCTTTTATTAGCCGCGTCTACGCCTGTTACATATGCCTCGATCCACTGCCCGTCCTCGACTACTTCCTTGGGGTGCTTGATTCTTCGGCCTGCCCCGAGTTTTGAGATGTGAATAAGGCCATCTATACCGGGCTCAAGATTGACAAAGACCCCGAACGGGGTCATACGCACTACAACACCCTTAACAGGGCTATCAACGATGTATTTTTCCGCTGCCATTGTCCAGGGATCGGGCTGCATTGCCTTCAAGCTCAGGGTGAGACGGTCCTTTGCCCAGTCTAAGGAGATAATCTTTACCGTTACCTCCTGGCCTGGCGAGAGGACATCTTCCGGTTTCTTGGTTCTGTCCCATTCTAATTCACTGAGGGGGATGAATCCGTCCATGCTGCCAATATCGACAAAAATTCCAAAATCATGGATGGATTTTACTTTTCCTTTAACCTCCATGCCTGTTTTTAATGCTTCTTTTAATTTTTCCTTTTGCAGCGCCTGTTCTTCTTCAAGCAAAACCCTTCTCGATACGATGATATTCCGACCGTTATCTTCAAATTCCAGTATCTTGAAAGGGAAAATTTCTCCTATATATGTAGAGGTCTCGCGGTTTCCCCTCACATCTATCTGTGAGAAGGGGCAGAAGCATCGTGCCTTTCCCATACTGACATCGTATCCGCCCTTTAATTCAGCCTTAACCTTCCCGCTCACAGGCAAACCGGCCTCAAAGGCGTTTCTCAAATCGGAAAGATGAACCGCGGATAGCCCGCGGGTGAGCGTGGTGAACCGCTTCAGTCCATTCTGGAAAGAGGCGAAGAATACCTCAATTTCGTCTCCTGTTTTAACCCGGCACTCCCCTGCTTCGTCAAGGAATTCTTTAAGCTCCACTACGCCTTCTGTTTTTCCTCCAAGGTCGATGTAGATGAGATCTCCTGATATGCCGACCACGATGGATTTGACTTTTTGGCCCGGTTCAAGTTTGCCTGGCAGGTTTGAGCTTTCCTTGAAGAGGGTCTCGAAATTCTCTTCAGTCTCATTGTTGCTGTTTAAGTTATCCTCATACACATTCTGTTCATCCATATTACCCTCTGCCATTCTTTGTTTTCCTTGATTTTCTATGTATTTTGTATTCGGGATTTATTGTATATTTTGTATATATTGGTAATCACGCCGGTTCTCTTCTCTGATAATTATCTCAGATATGAACAAGGAGACTTTTCCACTTGGCAGAACATACTACCAGAGCATCCACGAACTGTCAAGAAATTTAAAGCATCTGCAGGGTGTTACTTATGTTGACTTTAAACCTGTTTTGTTATAGATTGTATCTAATTTCACAAATGCATTGTCCTGGTTTTTGATGAACGATTACACTGGATTGAACATAGCGTTTATGTGAAATGTTTTTATTCCGTTCTTACCTTTTTAGTGTTTTATAAGCTGGGGATGAAAATCTATTATACTCTTCCGTCTTCCAGCATGAACGAAAAAATGGACAATCCTGACATATGTCGGTTTTATGATCTTCGATCAGGTATTGCTTTCCTGACATATCTGTGACATTGTATTCCATCATTTCGGTAAGACATGGAGGGGTTTTTGATTTGCAGCCATGCCTGTTGTCGCAATTTATGCAGTATATTGTTTTCGTTTCCATAAGAACTTCCTTTTATGGTGATCTGAGTTTATAAAAATGGGTTTTTGGCTGTCAATAGAAAAGTCATGCACCTCCATCAGGTTTTCTGTAATGTGTCGACTGCATGGATTATCTGGAGCGGTTATTTTTCTTTGACAGAAATGGCATACAGGCGTAAAATCTTAAAAAGGATACCTTTTGATCAATATATATGTTGATGCCGATGCCAGCCCGGTGAAAAACGAAGTGCTTCGAGTGGCCAAACGTTATGGGCTCAAAGTCTACCTCGTCTCCAACTCTGCGATGAGGGTTCCACAAGACAAATTGGTCGAAATGATAGTTGTAGATGGCCATTTGGACGCTGCAGATAATTGGATTGTAGATCACATTGCCGATAACGATATCGCAGTGTCAGCCGATATTCCCCTTGCGTCACGGTGCCTGAAAAAGGGTGCCAGGGTGCTGGATCCCAAAGGGCGTATTTTCACCGAAGAATCTATCGGCAGTGCCCTTGCGAATAGAGACTTAATGACCTATCTCCGTGACATGGGAAACATGACCGGCGGGGCAGCTCCCTACGACAAGCGGGATCGCTCCCGTTTCCTGCAACGTCTCGATGACCTGATACAGGCTGTTCTTAGAGGAAAGCGATAACAGAGGCAGGCTGAAGGCTGAAAGCTGAAGGGGAAAGGAGCGGAGAGCGGAGAGCGGAGAGGAGAAAGGTGAAAACCGGGTACGAATTACGATTCACGGAATTTAAGTTACAAATTGCCCTAAAAAATCGTATTAAGCCACTATCCCTCTTTCAGACATCCACACGATACAAATCTCATACCACAAGGGCCGCATTTTCTGACATCTGTCTCACTTACTTTCATACAGTGTTCCTTAAGAAAAAGAAAGCGGACCCGAAGGCCCGCCTGGTCTTCATTTATTTCTTTTTCGGTTTAGCCTGTACCTTCTTTGCTGGTTTTTTAGCTACTGCCTTTCCGTTGACTACTGCCTTTAAAGCTGACCCTGCTGAAAACTTGGGAACCTTCTTTGCAGCAATCTTGATCTCTTTGCCTGTCTGAGGGTTTCTGCCCTTTCTTGCTTTTCTATCTGCAACTGAGAATGTCCCGAATCCTACGATTGTTGTTTTCTCACCCTTCTTGAGTGCCCCTTCGATACATCCGATGATTGTCTGGAATGCTTCGTCTGCAACTTTTTTTGTGACTTTAACCTTTTCTGCTACCTTTGCTACGATTTCTGCCTTGGTCATTTCTCACTACCTCCTTGGATTATTTATGAATATCTATGATTATCAGGCAAATAGACTCTACCTGTTGGGTGAACTCTTGTAAGAATAACTATCTATGAGAATTATTAGCATAACTCTCAACAATGTCAAGGTATATTTGCAATTCAAGATAAATAAAACCAATATTTTCAGACCACGAGCACCCTCTCTTGAACGTGAGTAGGCTCTGGGCAACAATGTGCAGATATGATCGGTTATGGAATAATATGTCAGTGAAGAGTGTCAATATGTTTTATGTTTCAGCGGCAGAATCTGGGTGGATAAGTTTCTGGCAGTGACAGTTCTATTTCTGTTTCTTGCCGATTTATCTTATTATCAAGCATCCACAGGAAATAATCTTCTTACCACATCTTGGACATCTCTCCATATAACATCCCCTATGGTGTATACAGGTTGGAAGAACATTACAGACAGGACATCCTTCTTCCTCTTCAGGATATGGGGGACACGATGCAAAGATGCGTTGTCTTGATACTCTATATAACCAGGGATACAGGTTGTTGTTTTCGGGTCTTCAGTATCTTTAAAACAGTATTTACAGATGGGCATAGAGATTGCCCTTATTTTCTCTTCTTATTGGGTATCTTCGTCTCGCAAGGTGTTCTTGTCTGGCATAGTCCGCAGCTGGGTGTTGTGAATGCATACTCCTCATTGACAGCGGGCATGACCACTTCACGGATGAATTGAAAGCACATATCCTTATTATGACCGTCTGATGTGATTGCACCTGCCGGACAACGCTTTATACACACTCCGCATGTGTTAGAGCTATAGAATAAACAATGATCATAAACACCCTCATAAGGTCTTATTGTGGATTTTAGCTTCAACTCTGTAATCACACTTCCACAACGATGGGCTATGCCTTTTTCAGTGATAAGGCCGTCACTTAAGCTGAATGTCCCCAGGCCAGCAACATATGCAGCATGCCTTTCAGACCAGGAAGAAGCATGCCCTACATAAGGTGAATATATACGTTCCCATTTACTGCTTAACGAAGATGAAACGCTTCTGTAACCCATATCCGTTAAAAACGAGACTATGTGAGACCTCAGTGCATTGTTGAAGTCTTCACCATAATATCTGGTATGTGCCCACTCAAGAGATGGAAATTTTGTTTGAGCCCTGTTGCACAAAAGGACATTTTTGTTTATCGGCAAGATCCAGCATATGACAGTGCCACCGGCAAAGCTATCTCTCCCGAACTCCGCTTCAAAGAACTCTTTAGGCGTGAGATGAAAATCTCCGATGATGTTCTTGAATCTCTCAAAGAGTGGGTCTGATGCATCTGCGAAGCCAATAAGGGGTCTACTGAAGTACCTCTCTCTGGATGTTCTTTGGCGATTGAGTACAGAAGAGGTAGTATATTTAATTATTTCATCTGCAACTAACCTGTTTATGTGTGGTATTTCATCAATATCACATCTCTGCATACCTTATTGTATACCTTATATGTTTTATAATCCATGATTGAGTGATGCCGATATATTGTTCCTGGTGAGTTCAACCTCAGTTCCCGCCGGTGTATCTGAAAAAAGTTAGTTCCTTTTGTAAAGATGTCCATATGAAAATGGGGGTAACTATATATTAGCGGCAAAATCCATTAATTCCCTATGGGTTTCATATTTTGTGAGCTGTTCTCATGCGCCAGTTGCCGTTTCTGGTGAGAGGACTTTATAGCTCACTTTGCTCCATATCCTGGTGAAGTTGTTGTAGATAGAGGAGAGATTCCCGTTCTCCATTTAAAAACAGGGAGACACACCAGGATATTAAAAATGATATTAGACTTTTACCGCAAAACTTGACAGAGCTTCGTTGATCTGATATTTTCAGATAATCTGGTTCATCTCTTTCTATTGATGTTGATGGAAAAGGAATTTTTATATACCCCACTTCTTCTTGTGAGAGGTGGGAAGTTTTTTACCTTGATGGTGGGAGAGAGAGTTGTTGAGTTGTTTGATACAAATTGCTATACGTAACATGTACACCTGCGAGTCAACGGTTTTCAATTTTCAATTGACGTGATGATTACCAGTTGAGCTGAAGTCTCTGATAGTGTTATATAACCTTTAGCGCACCAACATTTGCTCACCCTGTTCGGTATATGCGAATACATGGCGGTGAGCCATTCCATAGCCTGCGAAGCCTTTGTTTGACTTGCCGTCTTTGGATTAATAACGACTTTTACCTCCTTATCCAGGTGCTGCACTCGTTCTCGGGAGAAAAGATGCCCGGATGATATAACGTGCCAGAGCGCCCTGTTCGCTTCGGGTTCTCTTGGAGCAACCACACTTCGCTCTGACACATCATCTTCTTCTGTGTTACTCGGCCTGCGCGGCTTGGGCAGCACGACGGCGCTTGAGGTTTTCCGGGTACCAGGTGCTGATGAACATGGCCGAGACCAAGAGGCTGTATGAGATTGTCTCGTAGGCCCAGCCGGGCATGGCGGGCTGGATGATCCGTTGCCAGGCCAGGAATGCGTTGATGGTGAACACCACACCCCATATTGCTGTCATGAAGTAGTTCGTGCGCAGGAACACCGGGTTATTCCACAGTGACTGGTCTGTGTGCTCACGGGCATACTCCAGAGTGAAAGGCCGCTTCAGGGCGATACCCGCCCAGGTGCCCACGGCGAGGGCACCGTTGGCCAGCGCACCCATGTAGTGCACGGCCCACACGTTGTGCAGGAGTACCACGGCCACAATGGCATAGGCAAAGAACAGAATGCCTACCCACATGATGACGCCCCGGTGCAGCCTGGCAACTGCCATGACCACGGTCATGATTGCGGCAACGATGATGCCCAGCTTAAGCCGAAACATGGAGCCGTGGGCTATGATCAGAAACGATAACCAAGGCGCGAAGCACAACAGCATCTTTAAAAACGATTTTAAAAACGACATAGGTGTTTCTCCCTCATAAGGCGTTAGCCGTCGAAGCGTTTGGTGAGTGCGCTGTTGGCTTCGATGCGGCGGTTGAGCAGGAAGAGCCAGACTCAGAGAACGGTCTCTTCCGTTGCTACAGGTTAATGTTTGTTTGCCTGGTTTCCTGGCGGTGCCACAGTATTTCAACCAGACATCCGTTTGCCACAATCCCTCACAGAGCCGATTACCAATATCACATATTTTGGATGGAACATCAATGATTACGAGTTGAAGTCAAACATATTCTGCAAGGTTGACGCTTTACTGACTTCAGGAAGCTATACGTAACAAAACATGCTTTCTCTCTTAATATTAGTTACTTACACCCTGTTTTCCTTTTGTCTGTTTTCTCTCTCTTTCACAATACCTTCTTCTTGTAAATATAGCATATGACCATCCGCCACATTCAGTCTTTTCTGGCGTAACCATCCATCCCTGCATCCTGCCTGGCTCCGCTGCATGACCACCTCGATTGCGTTATAGTAGTCCCGCTGTACTTTCAGATTCGACACTCTACAATATCGCTGGGTCGTGGTGGTGTGGCTATGCCCCAGAAGATCCTGGATGGTGGAGAGATCGGCATCGGCGTTTAAGAGCTGCCCACGCAGGCTAAAGCCTGCGACTACCCGCTCTCCGCTCCCTTCACCATTCACTATTCACGATAATGCCGTATCTCGTATCTCGTCGGTTCACAGTTCACAGCCTGAATCCCTTCTGGTTAAATGCCCCGCAAATCATCTCTCTTCCCACTCGTCTTTCCACGCTTCACGCAAGCTTTAATCCTGCCGAAAGAAGGACATAACGCTTCACGGGTTTCCTCACACCTGAGGAGGCTTTTTCTTTACCTGCCCGTGCGATGCACGCAGACCGGCGGCAAAGAATCATTTTTTTGTAAACTGAGGGATTGCAACATTGTGATAAATTTCTCTTGACAAAATCCTTATATGATTATAACTTTGGTATGTTTTGTCATCAATCCAGCGGTAAAATGGGGTAATAGGTGCTTAAGTCTATAAAATTAAGGGTGATTCTTATACTTATGTTTTTGGTCATATCGGTAATATACTGTTTACCGAATGTGATCGAGCCGAAAGGGGTATGGAAGAAATACCTTCCTTCCGATAAGATACGCCTGGGCCTTGACTTAAAAGGCGGGATGCATCTCCTGCTTGAGCTTGATACGGGGAAATTGTTACAGAACATGGTGGACAGGAAATTTAACGCCTTTAAAGATGCCATGATACGTGACGGGGTAAGATTTTTAGGACTCGATAAGAAAGAAAATGCCCTTTTCGTGACGATCAGGTCAGAACAGAAAGAAAAACTTTACAATATTGCCGGAAAGGATTTTCCTGACCTTAAGGCGGGAAGCACGAAAGCAGAGGGCGAAAACCTCGTTGTTGAGTTTATCCTGTCTGAAAAAGAATTGACGAACATAAAAGACAATGCGGTCAATCAGGCGCTTGAAACCATACGAAACAGGATTGATCAATTTGGCGTCTCTGAGCCCGTCATTGTTAAGCAGGGCGATAGCCAGATACTTGTCCAGCTCCCCGGTATAAAAGACCCGCAGAGGGCTCTGGAATTGATCGGAAAGACTGCCCAGCTTGAGTTCAAACTTGTTGATGAGGAAGGTTCCACACGATACACCGGTGGTGCAGTCCCTGAAGGCGATGAGGTTCTATCGTTAAAGGCACGCAACAGGGAGTCGGGTATTACCACAACTACCCCCATCCTTCTGAAAAAGCAGACCTTACTGTCAGGGGAATTGTTGACCGATGCGAGGGTGAAGATTGGTGGCGAATTCGGGAATGAACCATATGTAGCTATTGAGTTTAATAGTGAAGGCGCAAGAATCTTTGATAAGATGACTGCCGAAAACGTAGGAAAAAGGATTGCCATCATCCTCGATAATACCGTTTATTCTGCTCCCGTAGTGAGGGAGAGGATATCAGGCGGCAGGGCATCAATAACCGGCGGATTTAAAATGGATGAGGCAAAAGACCTTGCTATTGTACTCAGGGCAGGTGCATTGCCGGCGCCGGTAAAGGTTGTTCAGAATATCACAATTGGTCCGACCCTTGGACAGGATTCCATCAGAAAAGGAGTTCAGGCAGCGTTTCTGGGCGCTGTTCTCGTTTTAGCCTTTATGATCTATTATTACCGATTGTCCGGCATTGTGGCAGATATTGCCTTGTGCTTAAATATTATCTATCTTCTCGGTGCCTTTACAGCCCTGAAGGCGACGATGACTCTCCCCGGTATTGCAGGGATAATCCTTACCATGGGCATGGGTGTGGATTCAAACGTACTTATTTTTGAGAGGATCAGGGAAGAACTCCGCCTTGGCAAGACGGTACGGGCTGCTGTGGACGGGGGTTATGAGAAGGCATGGGTGACAATCTTCGATTCCCATATTACCACGCTTATTACAACGTTTGTCCTCTTTATCTTCGGGACAGGCCCTATAAAGGGTTTTGCTGTTACATTGAGCATTGGTGTGATTATTAATCTTTTTACTGCTGTTTTAGGATCAAAGGCAATCTTTGACTGGATTTTGATGAAATATAAGCCGAGGAGTTTAAGCATCTAATGAAATTTGTTGAGATTACAAAAAAAACGAATATAGATTTTATAGGCTTCCGGGGAAAGATGCTTGTTTTGTCTCTCATCCTTGTTCTCCTTGGTGTTGTCGGTTTCGTTATGGTATCAATCGGCAAGGCGAATCTGAGCGTGGATTTTACCGGTGGGACGCAATTGCAGGTGAAATTTGCAAGTCAGGTTTCTATAGGCGACTTGCGGAAAGCGTTGATAAATGGCGGCATCGATGATGTACAAATACAGGAGATAAGTGGAACGCAGGATTTTTTCATAAAAACAAAATTTTCTGATACAGAAAAAGAAAAGATACACGATAAGCTGAATGCCATATTATCCAGTGAATTTAAAGGGACAGGCTTCCAGATACTTGGCAGTAATATGGTGGGTTCAACTGTCGGAAATCAATTGAAGAAGAATGCAATCATAGCCCTTGCTGTATCACTTGCCTGTATTGTTATCTATATTGCATGGAGGTTCACATTCGTATTTGGGGTAGCGGCAACTATTGCCACATTTCATGATGTTCTTGCTCTCCTCGGCATTTTTTATGTACTCCATATGGAGATGAATATCCTCTTTATTACAGCCCTTCTCACCATTGCCGGGTATTCCCTTACGGACACAGTCGTTGTTTTTGACAGAATAAGGGAAAATATGGCAAAGATGAAATCAAAAGCGGATCTGGGTGATGTAATAAACCGCAGTATAAACGAGGTATTGAGCAGGACACTTATCACGTCGCTTACTACTTTAATTGCAATAGGGGCTATTTTATTCCTTGGCGGGAAGGTGCTTTTCGATTTTTCCTTTGCGCTTTTTATTGGAGTCTTTATCGGAACATACTCATCTATTTTTGTGGCGAGCCCGCTCATTTTTATGTGGAGGCAAAAGGTCCGCTAAGACCGTGTAATATACTTCCAACACCAGGGGGGTCCTCAAATGCAATCAAAGCTTGAGGATGTATTAAGAAATAAAGAGAGAGAATTAAAACTCCACCAAAGATTTCTTGATTTGAAGAATTTCTGCGAAGAACAGTTCTTCAGTTTAATTGATCTTCCGCTAAAGCAGCACGTCGAATCCCTGAAAGAATTAATTGAAAAGATAATCCCTGACCCGAAAGACAGAACCGAAGAGATGTTTTCAGGGGAAATCTTTACCCTTCTTGGAACGATATACCTACACGACATTGGTCTTGTTAAAGACTATCATTGGGATACCAACGGAGAAATATTCAAGACCCTTGATGGGAATGATAAGAAGATATTATTGAATTACGGGATAGGAGAAAAATTAGATATCCCCGGGATGGCTATAGAGATTATAAACCACCTCACCTTCTCAAATGTGCTGAAAAAAATCCCCATAGAGTGGACAATTACAGAGGACAGCAGAAAGGCGATCATTCGAAACACGAAGGTTATAAGCCATGTTTTCAATTTTTCCCATCTTCTTTTAGATATATTCTACTCAGACTTGAGGTATCCCAAATTACGAAGGTATCCGGACCGGCATTTTGTTTTAAGGCCCGGCGACGTAACGGTTGATATCGACAGCAGGAAAGGCACCATCCATATAAAATACAACGCCAAATTTCCCTACGAATTGCATGTTCTGAATAATGTGAAAAGTTATGTTGAAGGCATGTTCAGCGTCTTTAAAAACAATGTGAACGGTAAATACGGTTTCCATTATAAGGATATTATATGGGACATAACAAGTGACTTTACCTACGAAAGAGATATTTTTGAGGTACCGAAATTTTCTCCTTATAATGAATATCAGGGTCCACCATTTGAAAGATGGGAGAAGGCTTCTCTCATACTCGATAAGCTGTTCAGCTACGGTTATGCCATTGCTACAGGGGATGCGGCAACAGGGAAGACCACGGTATTGAGATCCTTTATTATGCCCCAGATCCTTTCAATAAGTCCGAATGTTTTTTACTGTGAAATGTGGGAAAGGCCCGTGAGTGAAATAAAAGACGTCATATACAAAAGACTTATGCTTACCGGCAGCCCTGAGTTCGATGTGATTTCTCTCTGTAAAAAACAGCTCAGCAACGGCCCGTGCTTTTTTATCATCGATAACTGTGAGCGGTATATTTATGTGGATACACAGGAGCGTGAAAAATTCGAACGGTTTGTCTCTTTTTGTATCGAGCATGACGATGTCTTCCTTATCATCTCCGGTGAAAAAGAAACGTTTTTTGAATGGTATGAGCCTTTCAGCAATATGTACCTCTCTGCTCTGTGCGAGATTAAGCCTTTAGACAGCTCGAAGGCTGTTGATACATATGGAGAAGAAAAGATTGTACGGGATTTGAACGAACGATACAAACCGGTAGAGTTTGAGCTTTTTCTGGCCAATCTGAGCGTTGAGAAGGTTCTGGAGGATGTGCTCAAAGGGGTGAAAGAAGATAGAGATTTCAGAAAAATCATGGCTTCTATTACAGACATGAACGCAAAACACCTCAAGAGGTATACAACGGAAGATATTTTTTTCGAAACACGCATTCCTCATAAAAAAATCATCGGATATTTAAATTTATTAAAGGAAAAGGACATTGTGAGGGAATCCGAATCAATGGGGCAGGTTTACTATTACCTGTCGAACAGGTACCTTAAAGAACCGCTCTGTGCTATTTTGAAGCTCGATGAATTTGAAGAAGGCAAAAAGATAAGGAATATTCTTCAGAATTCCCTCGTTAATGATGTGTTCCTCAATGTGGAGACATTACAAATATTAGAAAGATGGAAGGATGACCTTGTTTTTTCAAAGGAAGAGATGGGTTTAATTCTCGCAAGCCTTATCCTTCAATCGAGGGGATATATACACTTTTTTGAAAAGGCAAAGAAGGATGAAAAGGGTATAGATATTCAGCCTATCCTCAAACTACTTTATACTGATGATGCGGGAAAAAGGGGTGAGGCTATAAAGCTTCTTATTGAGATACAGGACAAAGACATGATCAATCCCCTCCTTTCACACTTAAAAAAGGAGCACGCGATTGAGATTAAAGACCTCCTGATTAAAGGGATAAGCCTTACCGGCAAGAAGAAGGCAATCCTCGCAATAATGAATGCATTAAAAGAAATAAATGACAGGCAACTGAGATTACGGGCAATAGATTTTTTTTACGCCCTCTTAGATGGTAATCTAAAAGACATTCTTACTGATATCAGCGAAAAAGAAGAAGACCCCATCGTATTAATGAAGATTGACAGTATACTCTCAAAAATCAGGGAAACTGAGTAAGCCCGTGCATATATGGTCTTAATACATCAGGGACGACGATCCTGCCATCCCCGGTCTGGTAATTTTCCATAACGGCCATGACAGTTCTGCCGATGGCGAGGCCTGAACCGTTCAGGGTATGGACAAAATCTATCTTCCCCCCCGCCTTCCTGAACCTTATTTTTGCACGTCTTGCCTGAAAATTCTCAAAATTACTGCAGGAAGAAATTTCCCTGTAAACATTCTGGCCGGGGAGCCATACCTCGATGTCATAGGTTTTGGAGGCTGAAAACCCGAGGTCGCCCGTACATAATGCTGAAACCCGGTAGTGAATGTTAAGTTTTTTTAAAACGTCCTCTGCATCGAGCAGAAGCCCTTCAAGCTCATGATAGGAATTTTCGGGATTGACAAATTTTACAAGCTCAACCTTGTTAAACTGGTGCTGCCTTGTAAGCCCCCGCGTATCCTTTCCATGGGCGCCGGCTTCCTTCCTGAAGCAGGGCGTATAGGCGACGAATTTTATAGGGAGTTCATCCTCCTTCAGGATTTCATTGCTATAAATATTCGTAACGGGAACCTCGGCTGTCGGAATGAGAAAGTAATCGAGCCCGTCTATTTTAAATAGCTCTTCTTCAAATTTCGGTAATTGACCTGTTCCTGTCATGGATTCGCGGTTCACCATGAAAGGCGGCAGCACCTCAGTGTACCCGTGTTCCCCTGTGTGGAGGTCAAGCATGAAGTTTATAAGAGACCTTTCAAGCAGGGCGCCGTATGATTTATATAAGGTGAATCGTGACCCTGTTATCTTTGCTGCCCTTTTAAAGTCAAGTATATCAAGTCTTTCCCCAATATCCCAGTGCGGTTGAGGCTGGAAATCAAATACAGGTTTTTCTCTCCAGACCTTTACCACCTGGTTATCTTCATCCCCGTGGCCAACAGGCACCGTGCTGTGAGGGATGTTCGGCATGATAAGGACAAGATCGTTCCATTCGTTTTCAGCCATTCTGAGTTCCTGCTCCAGGCCTTCTATCTGCTTTCCAATGCCCCTCAAATGTTCTATCTTCTCCTGAGGGGGTGACCCTGCCTTTTTAAGCCGTGCTATCTCGTTGGAGAGTTCATTTCTCTCATTCTTCATGCTTTCCGATTCCTGTATAAGTTTCCTCCTTTTCTCGTCAACCTCCAGAAGTTTTTCCATGTTGAAGGAGAAGCCCCGTTTTTCGAGACTTTCATATATTATTTCAGTTTTTTCCCTGATAATTTTTGGATCAAGCATTTAGTCCTCCATTACATATTTATTGAATTCGATTGGTTTATAGGTATACACGGTACCATTAATGGTGTAGACAGGTTGTCCTTCCACGAGAAGTTGAACCTTCTTCGCATCCTTGAAGCTCAGCAAAAAGGAATTGATGATTGAATAAACCGTTATTATTTCCTTTGCCGGCTCGGCCTTTTCTCCAAGAATGTCTTTTGACAGATTGAGGTATATCGTACCATCCCCGTCAGATGCAAACTCGTAAAGGGAAGTGTTTTCGGGGATGTTCTTTTCCTTCTTCAATTCTCTTATGATGATATGCGCTCTTTCCTTCTCTGGTACACCTTTCTTCACTTCCAGTATTTTTTTTTCAAGTTTCTCCATATTTTTTGAATAACAGATGAAAATTTCGCTTTTTTCAAAGGGGATGATATCAATTATAGATTCTCTTTGCCATAACTGTATGTGTCTGTTTAATATGATGATTACAGCAAAGACCGCAATGAGAATAAAGAGAATGATGAGACGCTTATGGCTTTTCGGCTTAAGCAGTTTTCTGTCATTTAATCGATTATTCATAGCTAACCATACCAGAGGTCAAGGGTTACCGATTTCTTCGAGAAAATCCTTTGTTGTCATTACCCTGAATATGGGATAAATGGCTGAATTTCTATAGGCATCCAGTGTGTTTTCGTGAATCTCTCTCTTGAAGGAAGCGCTCAAATCATCGAGGATTATTGTATAAAAATCATGGCAAATGGCGTCGAAGGCTGTGGCGAGAACACAGAAATGGGTATTGATCCCACCAACCAGGACAGTATCAACATTCATTGTTCTTAAAGTTTGATCCAGGTCTGTCTTGAAAAAGGCGCTGAAACGTCTTTTCTCAAGGATAATATCAATGCTCTGAGGTCCAAGGTCTGAAAGGGGCTGTGTCCCGGCTGTTCCCCTCAACGCATGGGGTTTCATTCTTCCCCTGAATATGAAATCGTCTTTTAAAAAGCTGTCGCAGGCAAATATGACAGGTATAGCGAGGCTTCTGCATGTACTGAGAAAATCTCTCACGTACGGGATGATTTTTTCTTCCTCTTTATTCCCTGTTCTCTCTTTGCTGTAGTTGCCTTCAAGCATATCAACAATAATAACCGCTGGTTTCAATGTCTGTCTCCTTTAATTCAAATTATCGTATACACGCAGGCTCCTGTCCGCCAGGGCCGAGGGGCAGGCGGGAAAGCCTGCGACTACCTACTGCCTGCTGCTGACTGCTTCCTGTCTGCGACTACCCGACCTGTTAGAAAAAGTCTCTTAAAATTATCATGTATATGGGCGGCAATCTCTTCCACTCTTTTATTCTTTATTTGTGCAATTTTTTCAATGGTGTACTTCACATAATATGGCTCGTTCCTTTTGCCCCTGTGGGGATGCGGGGTTAAAAACGGGGCATCAGTCTCTGCAAGCATCCTGTCCATGGGAAGATATTGGACGACTTCTACCAGTTTTTGTGCGCTGGTATATGTGATTGTGCCGGGAATCGATATGTAAAAACCCATATCGAGCAGTTTCCTTGCCGCATCAAGGTCGTAAGAATAGCAGTGCATAACCCCTCCTGCATCGTTGCCTTTTGTTTCTCTGAGGATTTGCAGGGTTTCGTCTTTGGCATTTCTTGAATGGACAATGATCGGGAGCTTTGCCTGTCCTGCCAGCTTTAACTGTTTTTTAAATGCATCTACCTGTATATCCTTCGGGGAATAGTTCTTAAAAAAATCGAGCCCGATCTCACCGTACGCCACAATCTTGTTATGAGTGAGTGTTTTATTAATTTTCGGTATGAGGGCATCGTTTAAGTCTCTGCTGTTGTGGGGGTGGATGCCTATTGCACCATAAACAGAGGGGTTTTCATCTATGAGTTGTATGACTTTTTCAAAGTATTTTTCCTCGGTACCGACTGTGAGTATGTAAACTAATCCTTCTTTAATACAGGTATCAATAACCTTTTTCCTGTCTTTTTCAAAAAGCTCCATTTCGAGGTGACAGTGAGAGTCGACAAACATGTGTGATATATACCATAATTGGCTGATGTTAATCATCAAATAACCGGATATAAAAGCAATCACCAGGCACCAATATACAAATTACAAGCCAATATCCCCTTTTTGGTCATTGGAAATTGGTCATTGGTGATTATTTTTATGATATGATATACAGTCTTCTGTGCTTGCGGGTGCAGAAGGCTCAACAGTGAACCGTTCAAGCCGCTCAAGCCGTTCAAGTAGTTCGGGCTGTTTGAACCGTTTAAGCGGTTTAAGCCGTTTGAACTTTTTGAGAGGGTTAGAAATGGGTCTAAAGAATATAAACGACAGCAATGTTAAGTTGATTATGGTTGGAGGAAAAGGCGGTGTAGGTAAGACCACCTGCGCCTCAGCCATCGCTGTAAAGATTGCCTCAGATGGTAAAAAGGTTCTTCTGATATCGAGTGATCCCACACCCTCATTATCCGATATCTTTGAGGTTGATATCGGGAGCAGGGAGGCCAGGATTGATGATGCATTAGAATTATATGGCCTCGAGATATCGTCGGATGTTGTGTTGATGAGATGGAAGGAGAGATTCGGGAGAGAGATTTACGAGGTAATATCGTCTTTTGCCAGCGTAGATTATGATTTTGTTGACTATATTGGCACAGCCCCGGGTATTGAAGAAGAGTATATGTTGAGCTTCATTATAGAACTCGTGGAGAGCGGCAAATATGATGTGGTGGTCTGGGATACTGCACCTGCAGGGCATACCCTCCGATTGCTTCAGTTGCCACATTTATTTCTTAAACATCTTGAGGCTGCCACAAAGTTTTATATGAATATGTACAGTTACCTTGAAAAGCTGAAAGATATATCGGGTCTCAAGGGCTCAAAAAGGGCCCTCCTTGAAATTATAGGAAGCTGGGAGGCATTATCAGAGAGGATTGTTGATTTTATCAGGGATGGACAGCTTACAAAATATGTCATCATAACGATTCCTGAGGCGCTTGGCGTTAAGTTAACGGAAAGGGTGATCAGAGAATTAGAAGAGAATCAATTAAAAGTGGAAAACATTGTCATTAACTATGTGGTGAAAGAGGCAGATTGTGCGTTTCACACGTTACGCAAAAAGATGCAAAACCACTATATTGACCTCATAAAGAATACATACAGGGATATAAATGTAGTTATACTCTATCTGTCAGCGGAAGAGGTCAAGGGAATGGAGAGAATAGCGGATGTGGGCAAGGCCTTGTTTGAGTATACATAGCAGAAATCTGTTTCTTTTGTTTCTATGGTTTCTTTAGTTTCTTTAGTCAGCGAACCGGAGAAACAAGAAAAACAAAAGAAACCAGAGAAACACGGTGAAATAAAGTGTAGTTAATATGATCAGGATTAAAATCACAGGTGGCAATTTAAAGGGCAGAGCCATTACTGTCCCGGAGAACGATGTGGCCCGTTATACCTCTTCAAAGGTGAGAGAAGCAATATTTGCCATGACAGGGGATGTCACAGGTCTGAGGACGCTTGATCTGTTTGCCGGTTCAGGTTCTTTTACCATCGAGTCGCTCAGCAGAGGCGCCGCCACAGCCACTTGCGTAGAAAAAGATAAGCAGATGGTGAATACACTCAAGACGAATTTTTCCACACTTTCCTTAGAAAAAAATTGTTTTGTATTGAACATGGATGTAAGATATGCAATACCATTTCTTTATAAAAGGGCATTAAACTATGATATAATCTTTATGGATCCTCCCTATGAACAGGAATTTATTCCAGAGACCATGGCGCTTTTACAGAAATATGTTATTTACCATAAGGATACGGTGTTCATATTGGAATACTCAAAAAGGGAATCACCCCTTGTTTCACTAACAGATGGCTGGAACAAACGAGCAACCAGGAGATATGGGGATACTGTTATTAGTATTTTAGACATGCCTGACAGGGGTGAAGAAAGGCAATTAAGAATTATGAATTAAGGAGTTTATCATGAAGCAAAGGATAGCGGTCTATCCGGGTTCTTTTGATCCAATTACCTATGGACATATGGATATTTTAATGAGGAGTCTTGAGCTTTTCGATAAGGTTATTATGGCAGTGGCATATAATATCGAAAAAAAAGGTCTTTTTACCGTGGAAGAGCGAAAGGATTTAATCAGGAAGGCTGTAAACGGAAATGAGCATGTCATCGTAGACAGCTTCGCAGGATTACTTGTGGATTATGTTAAGAAGGTCAACTCCCGGTTTGTTGTAAGGGGATTGCGGGCAATGAGTGACTTTGAGTATGAATTCCAGATGGCCTCCATGAACAGGAATCTCAATAAGGATATGGATACAATATTCATGATGACGAGCAAGGATTATTTCTTCATAAGCTCCCGAACGATTAAAGAGGTGGCAAGCTTTGGCGGTTGTGTTGATGGACTCGTGCCGGCAGTTGTCGGGAAGAGTCTGAAGGAGAAATTTTCAATAAAATGAGAAGGAATCCTGAATTTACGTTTCGTGCTTTTAGTTTGTTTTTCGCTATTACTGTTTTTTTGACTGCATCTCTTGCCTATGCCGGTGATGTCTATGTTATCAAAGTCCAGAGCGCCATTCAGCCTCCGGTTGCAGGTTTCATAGCAGAATCCATTACAAAGGCCGAACAGAATAACGGGGATGCCCTCATAATCCTCCTCGATACACCGGGCGGTCTCGACACATCCATGAGGGATATCGTAAAGAGTATCATGGAGTCGAATATTCCCGTTATTGTCTACGTACACCCTTCGGGTGCGCGGGCAGCATCCGCAGGGAGTATTATTCTTCTTGCATCACATATCGCCGCGATGACCCCGGGAACAAACGTTGGTGCTGCCCATCCTGTCACAATAGGAAAAGACAAAGTTGACAAGGAAATGATGGACAAGGTTGTTAATGATGCCGAGGCATATGTGAGGAGCATTGCAGCTAAAAGGGGGAGAAATATCGAATGGGCTGCAAAGTCTGTGAAGGAAAGTGCATCCATACCTGCAAAAGATGCCCTTGATAAAAATGTGGTAGACATTGTGGCGGAGAGCATGGATGACCTTCTGCTAAAGGCCGATGGAAGGACCGTTGAAACAAAGAAGGGTAAAGTGGTGTTGAAATTAAAAGGAAAGAAAAAGGTCGAAATAGACATGCCCTTTAAATATAAATTCCTTTCTTACCTCAGTGACCCGAATGTTGCTTATCTACTCATGATGATAGGGATTTACGGGATACTTTTCGAGATATACAGCCCAGGCTCTATATTTCCCGGTGTCGTTGGAGGGATTTCTATCATACTGGCGCTTTACGCATTTCAAACTATTCCCATAACCTTTGCAGGCGTTTTTCTCATTCTTCTTGGTATAGTATTTTTTATACTCGAGCTTAAGATAATAAGTCATGGGGTGTTGGGCGTTGCGGGGATCATCTCGATTGTCATAGGTTCCGTAATGCTTATTGATCTTCCCCGCAGTATTTTTGCCATATCATGGAAGAGCATCATTGCTGTGGCGATACTCTCTGGTATATTTTTCTTTGGTGTGCTATCGTATGCAATTAAAGCGCAGCTTTCAAAGGTCAAGACCGGTAAGGAGGGTCTTATCGGTGAGACAGGGGTAGCCCTGACAGATGTTTTTAAGGACGGTAAAATTGTTGTGCATGGAGAGATATGGAATGCGAGAAGTGACGAGCAGATTAACAAAGGGGACAGGGTAGTTGTAGCAGGTGTAGAGGGACTTATGCTTGTAGTAAAGTAGGTAGCGAGCCTCGCGAGTGAGAGGGGGTGGCTCCGACGGCTTTGCCGGCGGAGGGGGCGACGCAAGCCCCATAAATTGTAAAAAGGGAGGATGGTTATGATACCGATTTATCTTTTTGTTATTATCATCATAGTGTTTTTTCTTGCCAGTGCAATCAAGATTTTGAATGAATATGAGAGAGGCGTTATATTCAGGCTCGGCAGGGTCCTCGGCGCTCCGAAAGGACCGGGACTTATTATCCTGATCCCTATCGTAGACAGGATGGTAAAGGTGAGCTTGAGGACCGTCGTTCTGGATATCCCCCCCCAGGATGTCATAACAAAGGACAATGTGTCGATAAAAGTGAATGCCGTCGTCTATTTCAGGGTTATCGATTCATTAAAGGCGATAATAGATGTGGAGAATTATCTCTATGCAACGAGCCAGCTTTCGCAAACCACGCTTCGAAGCGTATTGGGCCAGGCGGAACTCGATGACCTTCTGTCGCATAGAGAGAAAATAAACGAGCGGTTGCAGGAAATCCTGGATGCTCATACAGAATCGTGGGGTATTAAAGTCTCCAATGTGGAGGTTAAGAACGTAGACCTGCCACAGGAGATGCAGCGGGCAATCGCTCGACAAGCTGAGGCAGAGCGTGAGAGAAGGGCAAAAATTATCGGTGCCGAGGGTGAATTTCAAGCCTCCACGAAACTCGCCGATGCCTCTGATATACTCTCAAGGAACCCGATGGCATTACAACTGCGCTACATGCAAACATTGATCGAAATTTCTCAGGAGAAGAACTCTACAATCATATTCCCGCTCCCCATTGATCTTATAAAAATGTTTATGGAGAAGGAGAAGTAATGAAAAAATGGTTTGTTGTTCTATTAGTGCTGTTATTCTGGATAACGCTGGCAGATGCAACGCCTGCACAAAAAAAGAAGATGCCTGTGGGGAAGAGGGTGTCAACGGCAAAGGTGCAGGCCGCGAAGGAAGGCCCTTACAAGGCATATATCGTTGTCGAAGGCAGCACAGGCAAGGTGCTTGAAGGCGAAAATGCCAACGCAAAGCGCCCACCGGCCAGCGTCACGAAGCTCATGCTTGCTTGTGTTGTGCTGGACAAGGTTGCAAAAGGAGAAATTAACTTAACAGACAAAATAACGGCCTCAAAAGAGGCATCAAAGATCGGCGGAAGCCAGGTATATCTCAAAGAAGGCGAAGTATTTACCTTAGAAGAAATGATGAAGGCAACCCTCGTAGCATCGGCGAACGATGCTGCATATGCCATTGCGGAGCACGTTGGCGGCAGTAAGGAAGAATTCGTCAGATTGATGAACGAAAAGGCTAAAGCCCTTGGCATGGCCGATTCGGAATTCCATTCGCCCCATGGTCTCCCCCCTGCAAAGGGCCAGCAGGAAGACCTTTCATCCTGTAACGATCTTGTAATTCTGGCAAGGGAGCTTTTAAAATATCCTAAACTTCTCGAATGGACCTCAATCAAGACAGAAGGTTTCAGAGACGACAAGTTTACCATGAATAACCATAACAAGCTTCTCGTGAGGATGCCGGGGCTCGTTGACGGAATGAAGACTGGTTATTACAGGGAAACAGGTTTCAATGTTGTGGCCACTGCAAAGAAGGGCGATCTCCGGTTCATCATTGTTGTCATGGGGAGTCCCAATGCCAAAATAAGAGATAATGTGGCAATGGAGAAGTTCAAAAAAGCCTTTTCCCAGTATAAGATCCTGAATGTGGTGAAGAAAGGAGAGGTGATTGACAAAGACATTATACTTGAAGATGGTAAATACAGGAAAATAAAGGGGGTCGCTAATGCAAATTTCCTGTACCCCATGCCAAGCGATAAAAAGGGGACTGTAAAGAAAGAGATTGTTGTGCCTGAGAAAATAAAGGGCGAGGTAAAGGAAGGGCAGAAGCTTGGAGAGCTTGTGATAAAGCTTGAAAATGAACAGATCGGGAAGGTGGATATTGTTTCTCCTGTTTATGTGCCCAAGGCAAACCTGTTTACCAGACTCATAAGAAAGATAGGTTTTAATCTATAAGCATAAGGACGATGGTATATGGATAAGCAATTTACAATGTTAAAAGGCAAAGAGATTATAGTCGGGATTACAGGCGGGATTGCAGCCTATAAAACAGCTGAATTGGTGAGGGAACTCACGAAAAAGGGCGCTAATGCCCATGTGGTTATGACGAAACATGCAATGGAATTCGTAACGCCCCTCACGTTCCAGACGATTTCTGGTAATCCTGTCATCCATGAGATGTTTGAACTCTTTAAGGGTTCAAAAATAGGACACATTACCCTTTCAGACATTGCAGACCAGATGGTGATAGTCCCAGCTACAGCCAATATTATTGGGAAAATAGCTAACGGCGTGGCTGATGATTTTTTAACTACGATGGTAATGGCTACTACAGTCCCCATCCTTTTTGTCCCTTCTATGAACACCAAGATGTGGGAAAGCAAGATGGTGCAGATGAACATAGAAAAGCTGAAGGAAGCCGGATATGACTTTTTGGAACCGGGTGTGGGTGATCTTGCCTGTGGAACCGTTGGTAAGGGGAGGCTCCCTACCATCCAGGATATCCTTGAGAAAATGGAAGATATATTTACTGTAAAAGATCTTGTGAATGAAAGAATCCTCGTGACTGCCGGTCCGACGGCAGAATTTGTCGACCCCGTGAGGTGTATAACAAACAGGTCGTCAGGCAAGATGGGGTATGCCATCGCAAAAATTGCCCGGAGAAGGGGGGCTGAGGTAATACTCATTACAGGGCAGACCCATCTTCCCCCGCCGAGGAATGACATAGATATAGTTAAGGTTATCACTGCATGTGAGATGAGGGATGCCGTTATGGAGCATTACAGGCATTGTACTATTATTATTAAGGCTGCAGCGGTAGCAGATTTTAAGTGTTCCACTGAAAATTGTAACAAGATAAAAAAGAAAGGCGATGATACTGTAATGATCCTGGAACTTACAAAGAACCCCGATATTATCGGAGAACTGGGAATGATAAAAGAACACAGGATTCTCGTAGGTTTTGCAGCTGAAACAGAAAATATCCTTGAGAATGCCTCGGAGAAATTGAAAAAGAAAAATCTGGATTTGATTGTTGCAAATGATGTTGGCAAGAGTGGCATTGGTTTTGGTTCTGACAATAATGAAGTAATAATTGTTGAGACCTCGGGTCGTGCTAAACACGTTCCAATCATGGCCAAAGAGGAAATTGCGAATATCATCCTCGATTCTGTTAAAAAGATAATGAAAAAGAGGAAAAGAGTCAAAGAGGATTGGTACTGATAATACAGTGAATAGTGAATAGTGAACAGTGTAAATAGAGAAGACAGAAGACAGAAGCAGAAAAACAGGGGTCAGGGGTCAGGGGTCAGGGGTCAGGGAGTTCTGAATTACCCGAAAACCGAAACCCGAAAACCGAAACCCGAAGCTTTAACTCAAAACTTATTTTTTGCGCTCATTGTGCTACTCATTCTCACGTTTCTGCCCCCATTCCCTGCATACGCCAAAGAGGACAGGATTGTAGAAGTTGTGGAGATGGCGAGCAAAGCCATAGTCAATATAAAGACTGAAGAACTTACCAGGAATTCAGGTGAAGAGAAAAAGACCTCACTCATCAAGAAATTTATTACCGGTGAGGAAGAGGAGGAAGAGTCTTTTGAGAATATTGGTTCCGGAGTAGTCCTGGATGCGAATGGGATTATCGTAACCAACGAACACCTTATTGCTAAGGCTATCAATATCAGGGTGAAGTTTATTAACGGGAAGGAGTATGATGCATTTGTCCTCGGGAGCGACCCTGAGTTTGATATTGCCCTGCTGAAGGTTGCCGATAAGGATGACTTCCCCTTTTTAAAAGTGACCAAAAACACGAAGGTGAAGGTTGGTGAAAGGGCCATAGTAATCGGCAATCCATACGGACTTGCGAGTTCTGTAACTGTAGGCGTGGTAAGCGCAACCGGGAGAAATTTGAGAATCGATAACAGGGTTTACGTGAACCTCATACAAACAGATGCTTCAATAAACCCCGGTAACAGCGGGGGTGCACTACTGGATATTGAAGGTAATCCCATCGGCATAGTTACGGCAATATACGGAGAGGGCAAGGGTATTGGATTTGCCATACCAATAGAAGATGTCATGGGCATGGTATCCGAGTTTTTAAAAACCGGTACAAAAAGACCTGTTTTTGGTTTGTTTGTAGAGAAGAAGAAGGATGAAAAAGGCACCTACCTTTATGTGAGCAAGGTAATTCCGAAAAGCCCTGCTGAAAAATATGGCATCAAAATCGGCGACAGGATTGTGGAGATTAATAAGAAAAAAATAAAGGAAGGGGTAAAGCTCCATAACATTTTCAGAGGTGCTAACGAAAGTGAAACCCTGCAACTTAAGGTATTGAAAGGCCCAAAGGCGTATTTCATAAATATTGATGGAAAAGATGTCGAATCTTTTCGATTCTCACCCGTTGATGAACTGTTATGTAATATGAGAATCTCCGACATAAAAGGCTACCCGAAAATAAAATTCAAGCTGAAGGAAAAGAACGGGGTTGTTGTAACGAAAGTCTACAAGGGGGGTATAGGAGAAAAATGCGGGTTACGTAACGGAGATGTCATTATAAAGATTAATAACTATACTGTAGCCAACAAAAACGATTTTGATTCCTATATGGTAGAAGGATTGAAAAGGAACTATATTCTTTACCAGGTAAAAAGAAATTCAAATATTTTTTATTTGCCTGTAAAACTCGATACCTTGCTGTAGGGACAACATCTATAATCTACAATCACTTTAGGGGGTTTATATGGAAGACCAATTAACATTTGCAACCTTTATTCTGTCATTATCAACATCTGTCCTTGTTAACCTGGGGGAATTACCTGATCCGTTGAAAAACGAAAAAGACATCAACCTTCCCCTTGCCAAACAGACAATAGGCATTATCGAAATGCTCATGGAAAAAACAAAGGGGAATCTTACAGAGGATGAGGACCGGCTGATTGATAGTATGCTCTATGATTTACGGATGAAGTATGTAGAGGCAGCGAAAAAGCAGTAGATGATTGGATGATTAGATGTTTGGATGTTTGGCTACCCCTCCAACCCTCTAAACTTCCAACCCTCCTGCTTCTTGCTTTGTTTCTTTGAATACCCTCCCGAAGATCGTATCCACATATCTGAAATAATGCTCGTTGCTCATGGTGCCTTCAATTTCTGCTTCGCTCAGATAACTCCTGATTTCATCATCTTTTTTGACTTCTGCTTTGAAATCGAGGTTGTTTTCATAGCACTTCATAGCAACCCTCTGGGTGATTTTATATGCCTCCTGTCGTGCGAGCCCCTTCTTTATGAGGCTTAGCAGAACAGCCTCCGAGTGGTAGAGACCTTTTGATATATCCATATTTTTCTGCATTTTATCAGGGTAAACATGCAGGTTTTTGTACATGTTTTTTATCCGTTCAAGCATGTAGTCAAGAAGGATAGTGGCGTCCGGGGCGATAACCCTCTCCACAGAGGAGTGGCTGATGTCCCTTTCGTGCCAGAGGGGGATATTCTCAAGGGCAGCTACAGCATATCCCCGAAGCAGTCGCGCAAGTCCGCAAAGGTTCTCCGATGCTATGGGGTTTCTCTTGTGCGGCATGGCGGACGACCCGGTCTGACCTTTCTGGAAGAACTCCTCTGCCTCACCAACCTCTGTGCGCTGAAGGTTTCGTATCTCCAAAGACATTTTTTCAATGGACGAGCCTATTATCGCCAGTGTGGTAAAAAATTCAGCGTAATAGTCTCTTGGAATGATCTGTGTCGAGACTGGCACAGGTTTTAACCCCATTTTTTTACACACATATTCTTCAATGGAGGGCTGGGCGTGTGCAAACGTTCCTACCGCTCCGGAAATAGCTCCATAGCTTACCCGTTCTTTGGCTGCCTTGAGGCGCTCCAGGTTTCTTCGCATCTCGTCATAGAAATGTGCCATTTTAAGGCCGAAGGTAATCGGTTCCGCATGGATGCCGTGGGTTCTCCCGATCATGGGCGTATTCTTATATGTGTAAGCATTCTCTTTTAAGACACCCATAAACGCAATGGTGTCCTGAATAAGGATGTCTGAGGCTTCATTCAGCAAACACGAGAACGATGTATCGAGGATATCCGACGAAGTGATGCCCATGTGTATATACTTTGAGGAGGGTCCCACACATTCTGAAACTGATTCAATAAAGGCCACCACGTCATGTTTCGTACGCTTTTCGATCTCGTTGATCCTGCTTATATCGAAGTTGGCCTTCTCCTGAATGACTGTAAGGTCTTCCTGTGGAATGAGCGAGAGCTCTGCGTAGGCTTCGCATATGGCTACCTCAATTTCAAGCCATTTATGGAACTTGTTTTGCTCTTCCCATATCTTTGCCATCCTTTGTAATGTGTATCGCTCTATCATGTTTTACCTCGTGTTTTTTAATGTAACTGCGAAGATAAAAGGCTGCCCGGAGGCAGCCTTTTATCTTTCCGGTTTTACCCGTTACCCGTTACAGATCACGCGTTACGGTATTATGCCTTTGTAATCTCAAACGACATCTGGCCATCATCATATTTCAATGGCCTGATGGAAACATTCATCCCGACTTTTACGTCCTCAGGCTTGATGTCCCCGGCGAGGCGTGCGAACAGTTTCAGATTATCGCTGAAATCAGCTACACCCATGGTGTAGGGGCAATCCTTCTCGAAACCAAAGGGTGCATAATAAGCAATTGTAAAGGTTTCAAGTGTGCCTTTTTTAGGCATCTCGAACCACTCCATGTCTTTTGATAAACAGGCAGCACAGTCGGATCTTGGTGGAAAATATTTGGCGCCACACTGTTTACATACTGTCCCTTCGATTTTCCCTTCTGCCAATAAATCAACAAACTTTGCAGTTTTTGTCACTCCAGTAAAGCTTTTTCTTCCGAATTTATCAAAACCCATTTCTCACCTCCCGAATATAGTAACATTGCCGTAAAGTCCTACACCGCCGACATTGTGTACGAGGCCAATGTCCGGGTCGCCTGGCACCTGCATCGGGCCGGCTTCGCCACGGAGTTGAAGGACGATTGTACGCATCTGTGATCCGCCTGTTGCGCCTATGGGGTGACCCTTGGAGAGAAGACCTCCATCGACGTTGACCGGAATCCGGCCTTCTTTATACGTAGTCTTTTCCCGGATAAGCTGCTTGCCGTCGCCCATCGGTGCAAACCCCAGACCTTCGTATGCCATAATCTCTGCAATGGTAAAGCAGTCATGCACCTCGGCTACCTTTACATCCTTTGCTGTTATCCCGGCCATATTGTAAGCCTGTTTTGCTGCGCCGTATCCGACACTCAAACCTTTTGCGAAATCGGGTCTCGCTGCCATGTTGACCGCCTCGGAAGCAGCGCCTATACCGAGAATCCATACAGGCTTCTTTGAAAAGGCCTTTGCCTTTTCTGCATTTGCCAGAATTATACAGGAACTGCCGTCCGCATTAGCACAGGCATCACCAACCCTCAGCGGCCATGCAACCGCAGCTGCCATCCTCGCATCAGGATTCTTCGGGTCAAAATCTGCCGGCTTGACACCCTTCCGGAAGACAGCCCTATCATTGGTCTGGCCGTAGGTGCCTGATTTCACTCTTACATTCATGAGGTCGTCGTGTGTCAGTCCATTCTTTGCCATGTAGGCCTGTGCGTAGAGTGCATAATAGGCCGGCATCATGGTGCCGAAGGGGGCTTCCCACTGGATATCTGCACCCCTGCCCATCCTCTCCTGGGATTCAGCAGATGTAATTTCCGACATCTTCTGAAAACCGAGCACAACCACTACATCGTGGAGACCTGCCTTAATCATGCTGTAGCCTACTTTCACACCGGAACTGCTCGATGAGCAGACAGTCTCAATATAGAAAGTCGGCTGGGGGATTAATCCCAGATACTCGGCCAGAACACCTGCCGGTGACCTTTGCTTGTCGTATTCAGGCGCCGAGCAAAAAATAGAGGCATCAACGTCTTTATTCGCGATGCCTGCATCCTGCATGGCTTCCCTGAATGCCTCAAAGGCCAATTCCCTGATGGAGCCTTCGTAGCCTCTCACAAAAGAGCTCTGGCCCACACCAATTATTGCTACTTCTTTTGCCATAAATTCCTCCTTCACTCACGGTTTTTTTGAGTTTTTTGATCTTTGATACGTTGCCACAAAATGGTTATGCGTTTTCATGTCTTTTGAAAATACATGGGTGCCATCATTTCTTGAAACGAAATAGAGATAATCCACAGGTGCAGGGTAAAGCGCTGCCATAATGGAACTTTTATCAGGATTGCAAATAGGCCCCCTGGGCAACCCCTTAAATGTATATGTATTGTAAGAGGTATAGGTAATAATGTCGGATTTCTTAATGGGACCGAGGAATGCCCCTGTTCCATATATAATTCCATATATAATTGTCGGGTCGCAATCGAGCGACATCTCTTTTTTCAACCTGTTATGAAAAACGGCTGCGATTAATGGTTTTTCATCCCTGAGTTTTGCCTCTTTTTCAATCATGGATGCCAAGGTTAATGTTTTATACATATCAAATCCTATAACATTCATTCTACTCTTTATATCTTCTTTTTCAAACAATTTAATGGTTCTTTGCACAATTTTTTCGATAAATTTTTCAATATCCATTTCTTTACTATAATAATAGGTATCAGGGGTCAAATAACCCTCCAGAGAATCCCCTTTGATGCCAAGCTTCCCGAGATATACCTCATTTTTGGCAAGACGTATGAACTCGTCCCTTCCCATGATCCCGGCATGTTCCATCATGTCTGCTACATTATATATATTGTAGCCTTCAACAACCTTTAACATATATATATTGCGCTCACCACGTTCCATTTTCTCTATAATGTCCATGGTGGACATGCTCTTTCGTAAATCATATTCCCCGGCCTTTAATTTGCCGCCTGTGAGAAGAGTAAAAAGCATAAAAAGATGGGACGAATAGATGATGTCATCCTCTTTAAGCATATCGGCAATTTGATACGTGCTTGTTCCATTTTTAACTACTACCTTTATGGTCTCACTGTCTGTGTCTTTCGGTATGCTTGCAAATATCAATGTTTGCATCACCAGGAACAGCAGGCATGCAATTACAATAATACGTCTACTTTGTTTTTTGAGCATCCAGGTACCCCTGAAGTATAATCTGCGACGCCATCATGTCGATGAAAGGCTTCCTCTTCTTATGACTTACCTGCGCCATTTCAAAAATCCTGTGTGCTTCATTTGAACTGAACCTCTCGTCCCACAGTACAACCGGGATATTGATGTGCCTCTTTATTACATCGGCAAAGTTTATAACCCCTTGCGCCCTCTTGCCGATACCCCCGCTCAAATCTTTCGGCAGACCTATAACGATCTCTTTTACATCGTTGTTGTCTACAATATGTCTTAATTCATCAAGATCTTTTTTTATAGAATTACGCTTGTGAAGCTTGAGCGCCAGGGCAATGCTCCGGGTTGGGTCTGACAGGGCAACTCCTATGTTCTTATCACCAACATCAAGGCAAAGTATCCTCATTTCCAAGTATTATAACAGTTTTTCCTTGAGATTCAAGGGTAAATATGACGGCAGACATGTCAGCAAAGCCCCTTTGCATACTATGTAAAGGGGCTCACGCCTGTCCCCGTCAGGGGGTCGCCCCCTCCTTTCTTGAATGTTCAAACAGCTTAAACCGCTTAAACGGTTCAAACAGCCTGAACTACTTGAACTACTTGAACGGTTTTATCGGCTTGAACGGTTCACTTGGAGCCTCCCCATTTTACATTCACGGGAGATATGTCTTTTCAATAGTTTTAAAATAACTGTATGATTACAGTTATTTATAAATTACTTGTGAAGTTGTGAAATATATCATAAAATAACTTTTTCTGATTTGACAACTTTTTATCAATTTGTTAAAAATGCACAATCTCGGTTTGAATCACGCTTAAGGGGGTATAAAGATGACAACAGCAGGTATAGATAGTGGTGCAAAAAACGTGAAAGCCGTCATTATGAGAGACGGTAAGATTGTTGGAAAATCAACGGTTCCAGCAGGTTTGGATGCGAAAGCAGCCGCCAACCAGGCGTATGATGAGGCATTAAAGGCGGCCGGATTGAAGAGAAGCGATATCCAGAAAGTGCTTGTCACAGGCGCAGGAAAGAAAGATTGCGATTTTGCTCAGGGCAAAATTACAGAAGTCGGCGCTGCTGCAAAAGGCATCTCATATATTATGCCCAATGCACGGACAGTTATCGCCGTTGGTGCAGAAGAAGGAAGTGCAGTAAAAGTGAATGAAAAGGGTAATGTCGTTGACTTTGCAATCAACGAGAAGTGTGCAGCAGGCGCAGGGACATTCGTTGAAGCTATGGCAAGGGCGCTTGAGACACAGGTTGAAAAGATGGCAGAACTCTATGACCAGTCCACGAAAGAAGTAGACATGAACGCACAGTGCGCAGTTTTTGCGGAATCAGAGCTCGTTTCTCTTGTTCACTCACAGACCGCAAAACCGGATATTGCACGGGCAGTTCTGACTGCAATCGCAGACAGGATTGTATCCATGATGAGAAGGATTGGTATTGAGAATGAAGTAGTCGCAATCGGTGGAGTTGCACTCAACAACGGGTTTATAAAGGCAGTTGAGAAAGAACTCAACATTAAAATCACTGTGCCCGCAGATCCGCAGTTTGTCAGCGCAATTGGCGTTGCAATCGCTGCTGCAGAGTAAAAATTTGGAGGTATAATACTACTATGGCAGAAGAAAAGAATGAATTTTGGAGATGGCCGGAATCAAGATGGACAAACCCTGAAATCGACTGGAAGAAGGGTAAATATATTACAGCAGGTATTGACGTAGGTTCCGTCAGCACCCAGGGCGTTATCATGGTAGACGGTGAGCTTTATTGCTACGGCAATATGAGAACAGGTTCAAACAGCCCGCACAGCGCAATCAACGTTTTTAACAAGGCAGTTGAAGGCACAAGCCTTACATTGAAAGACATTCACTACACCGTCGGTACAGGTTATGGCCGTGTAAATGTTCCTTTCGGGAACAGGGCAATAACGGAGATTGCTTGCCACGCAAGAGGCGCAAACTGGATGTATGGTCCCGCAGTAAAGACCATTCTCGATATGGGCGGCCAGGACTGTAAGGCCATTAAGGTTGACGAAAAAGGTAAAGTCAACGCTTTCTTGATGAACGATAAGTGCGCAGCAGGTACAGGCCGTGGCATGGAAGTTTTTGCAGACTTCCTCGGTGTACCCATTCAGGATGTTGGCGATATGTCCTTTAAGGTTGTAGAGGAACCACCCCCTGTCAGCTCAACCTGCGTTGTTTTTGCAAAATCAGAAGCAGCAAGCTTGCTCCGTGCAGGCTGGCCGAAAGAGAAAGTACTTGCAGCATATTGCTCCGCAATGGCACACAGGGTGTTCTCACTCCTCGAAAAGGTCAATGTTGAGAAAGAATTTGCAATTACCGGCGGTATCGCAAAGAACCAGGGCGTTGTAAAGAGAATCACGAAAGAGCTCGGTATCGAAGCATGCGACACCAAATGGTATAACAAGGTGTATGCAGAGAATGGATTCCCCTTTGATACCCAGATTGCCGGTGCAATCGGTGCAGCACTGATTGGAAAGGCCCTTGTCGAAAAGGGAGGCAAATAAATGAAGGCAAACTATCAAAAAAACTATGCCCCGCTTCGGCGGGGTTTTTTGTTTAAGGACGGTGATCTGGCTGAGGGCTCTCTCCTTGTAACGGGACCGGACGACGACTCATACACACTCCTCTGCGGGGAGAGGCGTCTGGAAGCAGCCCGGCAACTCGAACTTGAATCTGTACCGGTGCGGGTCATAGAAGCAGGTAAGGAATCAGGTGAGACTATAGCCTTTCAACTGACAGAGAACCTCCAGAGGGTTGCCACCCACGGGGCTGGTTTGCGTTACTGAATTCAATTTACAGGGCGTGTGTACCCGGCTAAACCAGGATATGGGATATTGGCATATATCCAGGCGAAACATCCTGACAAAAACTATGATGTGGATGGGGTTATGAGTGGGTTTATAAGTTATGATCGGTCATCTGACTATGCTTCTGAAGAACTTTCCGCAACGTTTGTGGAGAGTTCTTAAAATCTCTGGAAAGTCAACAAAGCCGCTGTTTAACTGGCTTTCGCTATTAAAACTTTCTGATGAGATTCGGATGGCAATTGTCCCTCCGCTGTCGGGATTAAACCGTGCAGAAGGAAAAACCAGGCGGGAAAAAGGCTCCAGTTTATTTTTTCGTTCAAGTTCTCATCCTGATGCCCGCGTTATGCGCAAATGGTCTCCTTAGCGGGATCGGGAAGTATCGCACACTACCAAACGGGTTTTACAGATCAAAAAGGATTTATTAAAAACATCTTAAAAACTACCGCGACAGTGCTTTTAAGTATCCCCGCAAGGCATCATTCATCAATGTCTGATACGCAACCTTCTTTTCTGTGGCAAGCTTCTTGAAATACAGCACAACATCGTCGTCGATTCTTATCGTCGTAGATATTTTTTTGGGCCGATAAAACCGCCCCCTGATACCCTTTGAAAAGTCGTACTCTGCCTGTAATTCAAAGTTTTCTTTATCTTCCAATGTGTTCATAATCTTCCCTCTCTTTCCTGGTTGCCTTTCTTGCTGTAATCAACCGGACAGTTTCCGTGCCTTTTTCATCAAAAAGGTAAAGGTGCCCTGCAACAATGGTTAACCCGTTTTTTGCCCGGCCTATCGTTATCCATCGTTCCTCAAAATAATTAAACCTTGTATCCATCATGGAAAAATGAAACGGATCGTCAAATATCTCCTGAACCTCCCGGAAGTCAACACCATGTTTTTGCATGTTCTCTTTATTCTTCTCTTCATTCCAGGCAAATTCCATACTCTTTTGTAGCATGATGTAATAACGTTGTCAATACAAAATGGCGCAGATAGATTGGGGTCGGACCCCAGTGAAATAGAAAAGCAGATTCTTTACACGGGGTAAGCCAAGCCCTTTAAAAGCAGTGTTAAGTTTTGAGTGTTGAATGTTGAGTTGAAAAAACTGACCTTTTGAAAATAGGGAGATGGGAGTAAGAAGTAGGGGGTTATCTTAATCCTTTAATCCATCAATCCTTAATCCAATTTCAGGGCTTAAAGTGTTGTTTTTGGGGGCAATTTGTAACAAAGGTCTGTGCCCGGGCCGTCTTAAATTCCGTGATGTCCTGCCTTCGGCAGGATTAAGGCTTGCGTGATTCGTGCCCACCTTTCCCCTTCCACGCAGGCTAAAGCCCTGGCCAAGAACTGCAACAGCGCCTTAGCAGGGCAGGCAGGGCAGGCCTGCGACTACCCACTTTCTGCTCTCCGCTCTCCGCTCTCCGCTCCTTCCCCCTTCAGCCTGTCTCTTTTCCTTAAAACAGGGGCTGGCACGGAACCATCATCAAGTATACAGGGTCGTAGCTGAGCAATTACATTCGTTCATGCTTTTCATTTGAATTTCAATTAAACACATGTGATAATAGGCATTATGACAGATAATCCAATCAAAATTCTTATTGTGGACGATGACCCTGATATTCGCCTTTTACTGGATTTTAACCTGTTGAAGGACGGATACGAGGTGCTTGAGGCAACGAATGGTGCTGAGGCCCTTGATATTATGAGAGAGCATACTGTCTCGTCTCTATCCGACACTTGAGAGTTGACGAGACACTGCCTATGCAAGCCCTTCTGATTCTACTTCTCATTCTTTCATATACACATGTCTTTGCCTCTGATATGGTCATTGGCGGCGTAAAGACATACGTTGTCCAAAATGGCGACAGCCTTGAACTCATTGGTGCAAAGCACGGGGTATTCTGGAAAAATATTGTGAAAGAGAACAATATTGACCCTAAGCTACCCCTTCCGGAGGGGGCAACTGTCACAATAAATAACCGGAAAATTGTCCCTAAAATTATACAAAACGGCATCATTATTAATATACCCGACCGGACACTCTATTATTTTAAAGATGGCAGGCTTACTGCTATTCCTGTTGGTGTCGGTTTACCTTATGAGGAAAACAACATGAGCTGGCAGACCACAATGGGAACGTTTAAAATTAAAAAGAAACGAAAAAATCCGACGTGGTATGTGCCGGACTCTATCCAGAGGGAGATGGAATTAAAGGGAAAGCCGGTTGAAGAGGCTGTGCCGCCTGGGCCCGATAACCCCCTCGGAAGGTATGCCCTGGAGACATCAATTACCGGCATACTGATCCACGAAACAATCCGGCCAAGGAGCGTATACCGTTATCTCAGTCATGGATGCATCAGAGTACTGCCCGAACATATGGAGCCGTTATTTAATATGGTTGAAGTGGGCACTCCGGGCGAGATCATATATGTGCCTGTCAAACTGGCTGTCAGTAACAACAATAGGATATATCTTGAAGTACGCACCGACATGTATAAGAAAATCAAATCCAAAAGTGAGCATACACGGATGATCATTCAGGATAGGGGCGTTGCCGATAAGGTCGATTGGGAAAAGGTTGACAGGGTAATCAAAGAACAATCCGGTATCGCTGAGGATGTAACGTTAATCGCTCATAATGGGGTAAACGGGTCACTCAAGCGTAAAATCTCCACCACAACCCAAAAAATTTTAGATTTTCTGGGGTCAAGGTGAATGATAGTGAAAGGTAAAAGGTGAATAGTAAAAGGTGAATAGTGAATAGGTTTCTAACTGACTACTATTCACTAACGACTAACGACTGATTTTAAACGAATCACGGTATAAGTGTATGATGAAGTATTTAGCTGCAATATTAATAAGTTGTCTTTTGTTTATAGCCATGACATTCCCATCTGTCTCTGCCGACACGTTTGAGAAAAGAAGACAGGAGATGGTTGAGAAGGACATCAAGGCGCGCGGCATAAAGGACAAGAAGGTTCTTGACGCCATGTTGAAGGTGCAGAGGCATCTCTTCGTAGATGAATCACAGATAAGCAAGGCCTATAATGACCATCCCCTGCCCATCGGAGAAGGGCAGACCATATCGCAGCCGTATATTGTGGCCCTCATGACAGAGGCAGTGGCCCTCAAAGGGGACGAAAAGGTGCTTGAGATAGGGACAGGTTCAGGCTACCAGGCTGCAATCCTCGGCGAGATTGTAAGAGAGGTATATACAATAGAGATAAAGAAGGAACTGGCCGACCAGGCAAGAGAAAGACTTAAACGGTTGGGGTATAAAAATATAACAGTAAAGCACGGGGATGGTTTTTTTGGTTGGAAGGAATATGCACCCTTTGATGTTATTATGGTCACTGCCTCAGGGGATCATGTCCCGCTGCCGCTTCTTGCACAGTTAAAGGAAGGGGGACGGCTTATTATGCCTGTTGGCAGCACTGTTTTGCACCAGAACCTGACACTCGTAAAAAAAGAAAAGGGGAAAAACATCGTAAGGAAGCTGGGTGGTGTGGTGTTTGTCCCCATGACAGGAGAACAGCAGAAAAGATAAACCCATTTTGTGAAAGATGGTAGTGATACATAAAATACACCTGTAGTCCCTTTTGCCAGTATGGAATCCCTTGACCTCGACCAGTATGTGACAAACAAAGCCTTGGATGGACTATTTTATATGGTGGGTCAGGAAGAAAAGAAGATCAGAACAGACCCGGCTGCAAGGGTAACCGATCTTCTCAGGAAGACATTCGGTAAGCAAGACGCCTGCATAGGACTGAGAGCTTAGGGCATAAGACACTGGGCTTCAGAAGACCAGGATCATCAAAACAAGGCTGATTAATAAAAGGATGCAAATTGCAATGAGACTTACGAATGAAAGCCCTGCGATCCTGGTGAGGCTTTTTACAAAACTCATCAGGTAGGAAATGTCCGTTCCCGTGGTTTTTGTGATGAGCCGTATGGGGACGCTCAGTTTGATCACAGTGACGCTCAGGTATATAACAAGGACGGATATGAGTACCCATAAGGCGTAATCAGCCGTGGAAAGTACCGCATACTTTGTGTCACTGATGGATAGCAGTGGCACGGGATCAAAAAATGAGATAACAATGTAGAGCACAAGGAGCATCCCTGCAACAAGGACGGCCACCCCAAGTTTCAGCAAACCTCTTGCAAGCCCGGACAACAGCAGGTTTTCCTCCTCGGTGAATTCGTATTTCGTTACCATCTCTTTTAATTCATCCATTCTGTCCTCCATCATCTTAAAACATATGCGGCACAAACCTGCTCATATTATTGGTAATAGGCGTTGCATCTTCCCTTATCCCCATGCCTGCCGGTTCCGAGCCTATGATCCAGGAGCCGATGACAGGGTAATTCCCGGAATAATCGGGAAGTTCTTTATATGCCTGATAGATGACATTATTCCTGGATCTGAGAAAAGAAGTTCCTGTGCGAATGTTTTCTCCTTCCCGCGAGAAAAAAGGTTTCTCGACATAGTGGGTGCCATTGTTTGGTGGCTCAAAAAAGGCAGGCAACAGGTTC
This sequence comes from Pseudomonadota bacterium, assembly GCA_026388245.1. GTDB lineage: Bacteria > Desulfobacterota > Syntrophorhabdia > Syntrophorhabdales > Syntrophorhabdaceae > MWEV01. Next base: position 40,296 of record JAPLKD010000112.1, read on the forward strand.
TTGTGGTTCGGGTACATTTCCCATAGAAGGGGTAATATTGCCTTGTTGCTCAGGATCATCTTCCACGCAGGTTCAAGGAGAGTAATTTCTGTATCCTTTAAGTGCTGCGAGAAATCTTCCCTTATGATCCATTCCCAGGGGTAGAGCTTGAACATGAACCGGATAGGGTTGTTGTCCAGATCAACATATTCCTTCCTGTCAAAATCATATCCCACATCATCAACATAGATATGCTTCGTGGTTATACTCGCCTGTATAGCCAGGTCTCTCATGTATTCAACCGTTGTATAGTCTTCCAGGGATTCCTTTACACAGGAGAAATATAATGTCCCGAATCCTACATACCTTTTCATGTTCCTTTTCATGACATCCAGCAGTTTTTCGTGAATCGAGTTGAACTGGTCCTTTTCCGGTTGATAATCCTGGAGCCAGTAGTATTGGATAACACTTGCCTCGAAAAGCGCTGTTGGCGTGTCTGCATTGAATTCAAGGAGCCCGGGTTCTGATTTCCCGTCATACCACAGGTCAAATCTCCCATACAGGGAGGGCTCCCTCCTGTCCCACGACTGTTTTATATATTCTGAAAATTGAGGGGGAATCCCGATTTTTTCATAGAGATTATGCTCTATGACATATGGTACCAACGTGAGACATAGCCTGTATAATTCCTGTGTAACCTCCTCCAGATGGTCAATCTGGTCGGAAGTGAAATCATAGAAAATCGACTCGTCCCAGTAGGGCATCCCATCCATTTCATGAAAATAGAATCCTGCCTTTTCCACCTTTTCTTTCCAGTTGTCGCGGATATGTTTTACGGGTTTTCTTATCATGATATTTTAAGTCAGGATGAAGAACGGCCTGCAGAAAAACCCCAGCCTCCACGAACCACTCCTGTGGCACGATTACTTATCGTAGATGGATTAGTAGCCCGGCTGCTTGAGAGAGAATGCATATACCACGGCCCGTAGTAAATGCTTCGATAACCGGTGCCGGTCTTCTCCTTTTCTTCGGCGCATTTGGAAGGGTCATTGTAGTCCTTGACGCAGTCATCCCAGCTTGCATATTGATTCCTTACCTCTCGTTCGCATCCGAGAAAAAGGGTACTCGTAAGGAGAACGAGGGTTATTGTCTTTGACTTTTTCATGACCTGTTATGAGTTATTTTAGCACCTGTTTACCTATAATGCAAAACCTTTGAGGTAATGGTTCATTCTGGAGAACCCAAATATTATTTCCTTTTACGGTACTTTTAATGTTAGTTTGATGGGACTACAACAAAATCACTTTTTCAAGAGGTAATACAATGGCCTGTAAGATAAAACTGTGCACCGTGATAACACTCGTGGCGCTTATGCTGCTTTGCATGTCTGTTTCCTCCCATGCCTTTAACGAATATGATAAGGTCTGGCACTTCAGCATATCGGCGGTCTTCGGTGCAGCAAGCGAGACCTATCTGCATTACAACACCAAGATTGAAACTCCTCAGCGAATAGTATACAGTACGTTTCTCGGTATTGTTCCCGGCATATTCAAGGAACTCTATGATGACCGTCAGAAGGATAATCAATTTGATTGGGGCGATATGGCGGCAAACGCCGGCGGTGCCCTTGTCGGGGCACTCATATCAAATTATATAAATAACAAAATAGAAATCCGTTTCGACATCAAAGAGAAAAAGGCAACGGTTTCGTATCAAATAGTAAAATTTTAAGACCGATTTTTATCCTTTCTTTCTCCAAGCTGAAGGGGAAAGGGGCGGAGAGCAGAATAGTGAATAGCGAAAACTGGGCACGAATCACGAATAATTAATCACGCAAGCCTCTTAATCCTACCGAAGGCGGGACATTACGAATTACGGAATTTAAGTTACAAATTGCCCCCAAAAAAACAGCACTTTGAGCTGATATTATTGGGTTTTTTCAACTCAAAACTTAACACTCAAAACTCAAAACTCAACACTGCTTTTAAAGGGTTTGGTCCTACTCCAATTACTCCCTTTGATTGTTATATGCAAGTTTAGTCGCGTACCTCCGGTGTCATCGTTTGTCAGGCGCTCTCTTTAGTACTTTTAATCCATAGGGACAGACTGCTGAGCAAATTCCGCAGGTATGCCCACTGTGATACTGAAAGTAGTGTTCCTTTTTCCATTGATCACATGCCCAAACATCCAATATTTCTTCACGTGGCAATCCCGGATACCATGCATTGCCTTTCAACGCCTTTGCAGGGCATGCTTCAACGCAGCGAGTACAGCGGCCGCAAAAGTTGCGCTCTGTCGGCGGCCCACAAGGGAGTTCTATATCGGTAAAAACGGTGCCCAGGCGAATCCATGGTCCAAACTCGCGCGTGATAAGCTGACAATGACGGCCCACCCAGCCTAACCCTGCTCGGGTGGCTGCAGTTTTGTGAGGAAAGTCTCCTTTGATATTAAGTGTATCGGTACGATCCGAAGCCCCCAGCGGCTTTGCTCGAAAACCTATAGCTCTGATTTTGGTTGCTAACGTTTCTGATATTTTATTGATGTGGTTATTCACTCTGGCATACTCATCAACGTATCTTTGGTTAGGGCCATTCTGGATACTAACCATAATTTGAGGGTTCATCGGTATAGCCCATGAAATAGCGAAAGGAAAACCATGTCCTGTTTCATCCTGGGGTGTGGGAAAATCCCGAAGGTCCGCCACACCCCAGAGGACAATCTTCTGTGCGCCCATCCACTCAGTCAGCCAGAAAGGGAAAACAGTAGAAAGAAGTGGCAACTGATACCTCCTTGTTTCGCAATTTCTAATAGCATATAACGACAAAGCTCACCAGCGTGGCCTTGCCGCGTCCGATACAGCGAATTGTTGGCTGAAGTGCTTCATTGTCGAGCTTTACCACTGATTTCGAGTATTTGTACACGAAGAACCAAGGTCTTGTTTAGCATTTTTTCTGTGAATTCCCAAGTACCGCTTCCGTACTGACGCATGATCCATTCAAGTGCATCGTTCTTGGCTTCTAAAGTATCTAATATCTCGGCTGTACCTGATCCAATGACACTCTCGTATTTTGCTCCCCAACTGCAAGCTTGTTCCGACGTGAAAATATCATGAAGGATATCAAACTCGAAACATACACGATTATTCCTCTTGATAATGTCAATTTTTCTTCCTTCACGTGCGGTATGAAAGTAGAGGAAGCAGCCATCATAACCGAAACTGAGAGGAACAACATAAGGCTGACTCTCGTCACACATTGCAAGATGACAAACCCGGCAACGTTTAATGATGCCGTCAATATCTTTCCTGTCTGTTATTTCTCTGTCATTACGACGCATTCTTCATTTTCTCCAGCCAACACCGTGGTCAGCCAGAGCCAGTAGTATGGGCGATTGGGTGCACCAAGTCGTTAGACCGTGCCATAACTCTTTCTTTTTGAGCCGGGATCTCCACGTTTCTGGTTCTCTGCTAAGATGCATCACTGCCACGATGAGCAACGTTTCTATTTTTTTCGATCTCGGCGAACACATCTTTTGCCGGGATTGCAGTCATTTCATTACGCTCGAACGCATCTATCCGGTCTTCTACTTCTTGAGCCCATAATGCGTCAATGGTTTTTCTAAATCGAAATTCAAAGCTCGACAGCAGGTTCTCCACCAACTCTGCCCTCTCTATCGGCGGCAATTCTAACGCCTCCGCAAGTATATTCACTGCATGTTTTGGCATATATCACAGCCTCCTGAATCTATCAGTTTACTCATTTTATCATAGAGGTTACTGTGTTACAAGGAAAAAATACAGCAAATAGATATCACTATGAGACGGGGAGATTTCCCTCCCGGATAGCTGTCCGAATCTCAGGAGATAGTTTAAACCCGGATTTATCATTAGAATCATATGGGTGTCGGACCATCCCTAACGACATATTTGGATTAAAAAGTGAAGCTCCCCACCTACAAGGCGGGGCATCCTGCTAACTTCTAAAAAAGCTCCATTTGTGTGCTCTTATTATCTTTATGGCGCTGTATATACCTTTTGATCTCATCTGCTGTTACTCTGTCACCCACTGTTCGTGCAAAGTATCCATCTTCCCAAAATTCTCCTCCCCAAAGTTCTTTCTTGATCTTTGGAAAGTCTTCAAATATCTCGCTTGCACTGATACTCTTTAGCATACCCACTACCCGTGCTATTGAATACCGTGGAGGAAAGCTGAGAAAGATATGGACATGGTCTATAGCAACTTCCATCTCTTCGATCTCGAACCCGTGGTGATCTGCAATCTCCTTGAACAACTCCCTGACCCGATCCCTGATGGCATCCCTTAGAATCCACTTCCGATACTTTGGTACCCACACGAGGTGGTATTTCGTATCATAGACAGCATGGCTGGTCCGTTGTAACACCATAATACATCATCATATACCCATATTTTCATTTCTTCAACATCTGCTATGAACCAAAAGGATAGTTCTTTAGGATGGGGTTTCACCCCCTCCTTGCCACCCCCTTCGCATTCCTCCCCGCCTACAAGGCGGGGCATCCTGCGTGGCTTCGTGAATTGAATGTAAATGGTGTGGTCAAGATGTCCAGGCTTGAAGATGATGAAGAGGACGGAGAGTTTATTTTAGATGGCGGTATTGTCTCCGGCACCGGCATCATTGATGCCCCATACGGTTTTTATCACACCGGCGGCACTATTAAGCCAGGCAACTCCATCGGCACCCTCACCATCAACGGCGACTACACTCAGGGATCAGCGGGAAAGCTCTTAATCGAGGTGGCCTCCACGACCAGCAATGATCTCCTTGCCATAAACGGTGCCGCAGATATAAACGGTATCCTCCAGACCTCATGGACAGGGGGCTATACCCCGGCAATAAGAACAAAGTTCGGCACTATCCTTACTGCCTCATCAGGGATAACGGGACAGTTCACCTCCCTGCTCACCAACATTACCCCAACGGTACTCTTTAAACCCAAGTATGATATCCCCAACCAGATATACCTCATGGTGGAAAGAGACTATATCAACCAGAGCCTCCTCCCGTATCTTACCATGAACCAGAGGGCGGTAGGCTCCATGCTCAATTCCGTGGGGAATACGGCAGCAGGGGATCTCGATACGGTCTTGACCGCCATAGATTCTCTCCCCGCATACGGACAGACAGCGTATGCCCTTGATCAGCTTGCCCCAAAAGGCAGTGATGCCCAATCCGGTATGGGGATCAGTGGTGCATCCTTTCAGACAGGGAACCTCTCGGAACGCTTAAGCGATCTCAGGCACGGTATACGGGGTATGAGTCTCAACGGACTGTACTTCAAAAACGGCAATGGAAAACCAATAATGCTTGCCGATATAAACCCCGACCTCACCGGTATGCTTCCCTCTGGGGTGGATGAAAGATGGGGCTTCTTCGTAAAGGGCAATGCCGTCTACGGGGATCAGAAAGACACACCGGATGCAACAGGGTATAACTTCACCAGTATGGGTGTCACCATGGGTTCCGACTACCGCTTTACCGGAAGCTTTATCGCCGGTCTCATGCTGGGACTCAACACCTCCAGGGCCAATGTGGACAGTATGGGCAGCAAGGTGAAGATGGACGGCTATACCCTGGGGGCCTACGGGACCTACTATAAAAAGAACTTCTACATGGACGGCAGCATAAGCTACGGCTTCGCCAACTATGACAATACCCGCCGCATTGTATTTCCGGGTCTGGACCGTACCGCAACCTCATCCCTTGACGGCAATCAGCTTACCGCTTACGGAGGCACGGGATATGACATCCGTAAAAACAACTGGATCATCACCCCGAATGTGTCCTTCCAGTATGTCAAGCTTGGCATTGACAGCTATACCGAGGGTGGTGCAGGCGCCATAAATCTCGACGTGGACAAACAGAATACCGAATCACTCCAGGGGAATATAGGAGCCAGGGTGTCCTATACCTGGCAGACCGATAAGGCAGTCATCATGCCCAATATCCGAGCCTCCTACGGATATGAGTTTTCACGGGACAGCCAGAATGTTACTTCACGTCTCGCTCAGGGGAGCTCACCCTTCAGTATCCAGACCATGTCCCCTGACAGGAACTTTTTCTCCTTTGGTGCAGGGATTACCGCCTTTACCGTTCGTGATATGTCTGTCTACATAAACTATGATGCCCAGATCGGTGAGAACAAGTATGTGGCCCAAAGCGTGAATGCAGGGCTGAGGGTGGGGTTCTGACAATTACCTTGTATGCCCTCTTTGGGGTGTCTTAAATTCCGTGATTCGTACATTGTTAAGGGCCGTAATTCGTTTCCCCCTATCCACTATTAACTGCCTTCATCACCTTTCACCCTTCATCACCTTTCACCCTTCCCCAGTTTCTCTTAATGTCTCCATTCCGCAATCCCCACCTGCGCCGCGAGCGTCTTGGCGTACAGGCGCAATCCAAAATTGAATAGCTCTCCGCTCATCCTTACATGGATCAGGCTAAAGGGATATTGGCATATATTCAGGCAAGGCATCCTGACAAAGGGTATGATGTGGGTGGGGTGATGAGCGAGTTGGTGAATGTCATGAGGAGACCCGACTTGGCATCTGAGGAAATTGCAGCAACATTTGCTGCAATTCTTGAAATCTCTGGAAAGTCAATACGGACGCTGTATAACGGGCTATCACTCTTAAAACTTCCTCCTGAGATTCAGGCAGCAATCAGGGCAGGAAATCTACCTGTTTCTCAGGGATATCTCATTGCTGCGAACCTCGATTGCCCCGACCTTAAAAACAGTTTTGAGTTTTAAGTTTTAAGTTGATAGTTGAACCCCCACATACTAATACTATCCAAACATGTTTGAAACGAACTACTGACCGAACGGTAACATAGGTAACAGATTATTCTGGGGAGAACTATGGGTAGCTGAACGACGAGGATTGAGGGCCATCTGCTTTAGCCTTATCCTTCATCGTTCCAGAATGCTGCCCCCTTTAAAAACTCAACAAGGGAAAACGAATGGATTTTTTTTAAGGATAGGAACTATTGTGATTTTACGACAAGGTTATGCTCTTCACCTGGCCTTTTTCGCCGGTAAATCCCGTGTCTTTTCCGTTAAAGAAGATATTTATCCCACCGGCATTTCCCACAAGGAGGTTAAATTTCTCCTTTGCATTGAGCATTACCACTTCTTCCGGCTTGAGCATTAATTCCTTTTTCTCAGTGCCATCAATAATTACGCTGATCCACGTCCTCTCATGGCAGGTAATCATCAATTTTTTCGTATCTGCAATCTGTGGGATATTTTTCTTTTCATCTCCACTGTTTACATCGTTCGCTATGTGTACAGCATTTTCTAATTTTGATGTTGCCGCCTTATCTTTGTGCATCGTGTCAAAAACAAAAAAACCTACGATTACTATAATAATTGCAGTATAAATAAAAGCTGTTTTTGGTATTTTTGGCCTTTCACTGAATATTTCTCGAGGTATATACAGTTTTTGTTTCTGTTCCTGTTTCTGCTCATGATTCTGGATTTTCTTATCCTTGGGGAGATCAACTGCGGCTTCCTGGTATTTGTCCGTCATATAAGGCTCTATTTCTTCGTTGGCTCCCAATAAAGAAGCATATTTACGGGCATACCCTTTTACGTAGACCTTATGGGGAAGACTATCCCAATTTCCTGATTCGATTGCTTCTATAATTGACTTTCTGAAACACAGGGTTTTTGCAACATCGGCGGTACAAAGGCCATTACCTTCCCTTTTTTGCCGGAGGATTGGTCCAACCTTATCAAGTTCAAATATTTTCAAGGTTTCATCAGCATTTACAACCGGTAATGTTTTTTGTATAATTCCACCCTTTATATCTTTACCATGAGCTGATGCCTGGATATCTTTTATAACGTTCTTTTCGCTTACAGGTTTTTCGAAAGGTTTTAAGATTATTTCATTTATTTTATTACTATCCTCCATCATTGAGGCAAAGGATTTTCCTAAGGGGTCTTTTCTTTTTGTCATAATCGAATTCCATCTACAAATTGCACGAAATTATTATAATATTTTTAATATCTTTTTTAAACATATTTAATCTGTCAGGTTCTGTATTTTTTATACCGGACTACTTACAATTTTGGCATATAAGCAACTCGTCAATGGCGACACCTGACTTTTTTGAAATAAATTCCAATTGCTCTACAGGGGCATGGTATCTTCCACAAGCAGGACACCTTGCCAGCTCAAACTTCTTTCTCCAGATTGTCCTAAAACCGTTCCTGTCTTCCATGTAAATGTGCCCCGTCGGACATGCTACGACACATGCACCACAGCCTATGCATACATCTGAAGGCTCATCAAAGGGCGTAGATACTTTTTTCAGAGGCCCTTTCCCGGTCATACCAAGCGCAGCAACACCCACAAGTGTTTCACACGTTTTTACACATGTATTGCAGAGGATGCATTTCCCCTTGTCGTTATCCTTCGTATACCGTACAGTATTTACACCATACTGTTTTGCGAGATACTGTATTACTTCCGAGAAAGGACACCGGGCAAGCAACAATTCAAGGACTGTCTTTCTTACAAGCTTCACATCATCGGATTCGGTAAATACATTGATACCATTTTCCACAGGGTAAAGACATGAAGTAACGATCCTCTTCCTGTTTCCCCGTTGAACCTCTACGACACACAATCTGCACCTGCCGTCGGCTCCGAGGACATCGTGATGACAAAGGGTTGGTATTACAAAACCTTCTCTTATTGCGACAGCAAGAACTGTTTCTCCCTTTTCTGCTTTTACCTGTTTTCCGTTTATTTTAAATTCAACCATTGTGCTCTCCCCTATTCTATCGTTACTGCATCAAAATGGCACACATCGTAACAGTTGCCGCATTTTATGCACGTTGTCTGGTCAATGGTATGAACCTGTTTTTTCTCTCCTGTTATACATCCCACTGGACACTCAGAGGCACACCGCATGCAGCCGGTGCATTTTTCAGGATTAATATGAAGCGTAATAAGGGACTTGCAGACACCGGCAGGGCATTTCTTTTCCTCAATATGCATCCGGTATTCCTCTTTAAAAAACTTAAGGGTAGAGAGCACGGGATTAGGAGCACTCTGTCCAAGGCCGCATAGCGAGCCAAGACCGATTGCCCTGGCAAGCTCTTCCAGGTGCTCAATATCGCCTTCACCCCCGTTTCCGCTGCATATACGATCTACAATCTCATACATCCGCCTCACGCCTTCCCGGCAGGGGGTACATTTGCCACAGGATTCCTCCACGAGAAACTTGAGAAAATAGCGTGCCACATCAACCATACAGCTTCTATCATCCATAACGATCATTCCGCCTGATCCCATCATGGAGCCAAGCTTTGTGAGAGAATCAAAATCCACAGGCATCTCAAGGTATTCTTCAGGGATGCATCCACCGGATGGTCCGCCTGTCTGAACGGCTTTAAATTTCTTTCCGCCTTGAATGCCACCTCCAAGCCCGAAAATGATCTCTTTTAATGTCATGCCCATGGGAACTTCAACGAGCCCCGTATTATTTACTTTGCCAACAAGGGAAAATACCTTTGTTCCCTTGCTCAGTTCTGTGCCGATAGATGAGAACCATTCCCAGCCTTTATTGATAATCTCGGGAACACTTGCCCAGGTTTCTACGTTATTAAGGTTTGTCGGTTTTTCCCGGAGGCCTTTCTCAACGGTATGAATGTATTTAGCCCTCGGTTCACCGGCTTGTCCTTCTATGGACGTCATAAGCGCTGTGGATTCACCACACACAAAGGCGCCGCCCCCTCGAAATATTTCGATGTCAAAGTCAAAGCCCGAATGAAAAATATCATTACCGAGGAAGCCATACTCCCGTGCCTGACCTATTGCCTTCGAAAGCCTTTCCACTGCAAGAGGATATTCGTCCCTCACGTAAATATATCCCTGATTGGAGCCTATGGCGTAGGCGCCAATGATCATCCCTTCCAGTATGGCATGAGGATTTCCTTCCATAAGCGATCTATCCATAAATGCCCCGGGGTCTCCTTCGTCACCATTGGCGAGGACATATCGTGGTGACCCCTCTGCAGTTTTACAGGAACGCCATTTTACACCCGTGGGAAACCCACCGCCACCCTTCCCTCTGAGTCCTGATTTATCAATCCATTCAATAATCTCGTCCCCGTCCATGGAAAGTGCCTTCGCAAAAGCCCTGTATCCTCCGTGGACAATATAATCTTCTATAATCTCGGGGTCTATGATTCCGTTAAGGGCAAGAACAAGTCTCGTCTGTCCTGAATAAAAGGGGATATCATGAGTTGACACATATCTTTTTGTCTTATCATCTCCTCTGTAAAGAAGCTTTTCGGCAATCTGGTCATCTTTGATCGTGGCAATGAGCAATTTAACATCATCCTCAATATTCCTTTTCCCTACTGTCTGGTAGAGTATCTCATCATTTCCAAAGACAACAATCGGACCACGTTCACAGAGTCCATGGCAACCGGTCTTCTTTACTAATACTTTCTCTGTAAGCCCCTCCGAATCAATAGCGTCTCGTAATCCCTTTAAAACCTTCAGGGCGCCTGATGATACACAGCCAGTGCCGGTACAGATATGAATAATCTTTTGAAAGCCTTCAATTTTATTGTTATATTCAGAGGCAATCCTGTCAAGTTCTACCACTGACATGTTCATATTATTCTCCATTTCTGAATTCATTGATTATGTTTTTTACGCCTCCGGGTGTTGTTTTTCCGAAATCCTGTTCATCCACCCTTACGAGCGGGGCAAGTGCACAGGCGCCGAGGCAGTTTACCGTTTCAAGCGTGAAGTTGTCATCTCCCGTGGTATCGCCTATTTTCACCTGAAGCTCACGTTCGAACGTATCGGCGACATTGGGCCCGCCCCTGAGATGGCAGGCAGTACCAAGACATACATGAATCGTATGTTTTCCCCGTGGCTTGAGTGACAGCGTCTTGTAAAACGTTGCGACCTCATAGCCTTTGCTGAATGGTATGTCTAATTGCTCACAAGTGTACTTTATTGCCTCTTTCGGCAGGAACCTGTATGTCCTCTGGATATCCTGGAATATTGCAAGAATGTATGATTTGTCACCGTTGTATTTTTGTACAATTGAATTAAGCTTCCCGGTGTCTACTTCCATGAAACCCCCTTTTTATTTCGGATTGTGGATTCCGGATTGTGGATTTAGTTCCGAATTCCGAACTCCGAACTGTTTACTTTAGTCCGCACAAATACTTAAGCCGTTTCCAGTCTAAATTAACCCTCTCCTGTATTTTTGATATCGTTTTTACCGTGAGGTGCCTGTATCTCCCCTGTCCATTAAAATAATCAACCATATGCCTCAGTGGTTCCGGATTATACGTAAGGCTGTACTTACCGTTTACTATCTCATAGAGCGGAAACACACCTGTTTCAACTGCAAGTCTTCCATACCTGATAGCCTGGTCCGATGGTATCCTCCATCCCGTGGGGCATACTGAGAGGATATGAATATACGAGGGGCCATTCACCATGCGGGCCTTCTTTACCTTGTTTATGAGGTCAAAGGGGTAGGATGGACATGCAGTTGCCACATAGGGGATATTATGGGCAGCTACTATTTTAGGCATGTTTTTTTTCCATGTGGATTGTCCTATGCTTTTTTTACCGACAGGGGTTGTCGTGGTTGCAGCGCCATAAGGGGTTAATGAGGAACTTTGGATACCGGTGTTCATGTATGCCTCATTATCAACACAGATATAGGTAAATTTGTGTCCCCTTTCCAGGGCGCCGGAGAGTGCCTGGAGACCGATATCGCTTGTTCCGCCGTCACCTGCGATGGCAACAACGTGGATATCCTTCTTTTCAACCTTACCTTTTGACATAAGAATTTTTAAAGCCGATTCCACACCAGACGCAACAGCAGCAGCGTTTTCAAAAGCAACATGGATCCATGGAAGCCGCCAATCTGTTGTGGGGAGCGGGGTAGATATAATCTCCATGCAACCGGTAGCCATAACAAGGATTGTGTCTCTGCCAAAACCTTTGAGGGCTAAACGTACAGCCAGTATCTCTGCACATCCCTGACAGGCCCTGTGGCCGGACACTGCAAATTCTTCCTTTGGAAGTACATTTGCCGCATATACATCTATTTCAGGCAACATCATCCTCTCACCCCTATTACATCATAGTTTTTCTCTTTCACGGGGACAGTATCTTTGGTGTGGGCGACCCCGTTGTATATATCGATGAAAGTTTCAGGGAGGACATCCCTTCCCCCGAGTCCGAGTATGTAGTTTTCTAT
>JAPLKD010000237.1 GCA_026388245.1 Pseudomonadota bacterium
CACGAATCGTTTGCACAATTCCCTTGATGATTACAACAGGTCTGAAGGAAGAAACTATCAACTATCCCTGAGCATAGGTATAGCGCACTGTGACCCTGAGCACCCATCTTCACTGGATGAACTTATGTCTCAGGCAGACACATTGATGTATGAGGAGAAGAGGAAAAAGCAAAATTAAGAGTCATTCATCTATACTCGCTTTCCACCAGTAATACTTGTTTCCCCAATCTTTAGGTTCTGTTTGTTTGTAAGTGGAGCGAATATTCCAGAAATCTTTCTCAATGGCTAATGGTACCAAAAACTATTGACATCAGAGGTCAAATAATAACGTACGTTTTTTTATTTTTAAGAACTTCGGTGGGTATCAATTTTGTCTGTGTTGTTATTTATTAATGCCCGGGACGAGAATCGAACTCGTACACTCGCAAGGAGCGAGGGATTTTAAGTCCCTTGCGTCTACCTATTCCGCCACCCAGGCATTACTACTTTTTATAATAGGAAAAGGTTTCAAAGTCAACATTCAAATTGAGTCGCAAGTTGCCCTATAACAATATTTTATATTTCGTCGATCAAAATCCTTGACAGCCAAAATCTGTTTGTGCTTAAAAAAGAACATTATGATAAACAAAGCAGCAAGAATGGAAAAAATCAACTGGATATGGTGGTGGCAGGTATTGTAGGCGTGAAACCGTAAATTACTGGCCACGGGCGGTTTCACGCCGACCGTGGCCTTTTTGTTTTATAAGGCCATGAGACAAACTCATGGCTTTTTTGTTTGAAGAGTGTAATAATTGAAGGATTGAAGGAGAAACAATGTTTCTATCGGACAGGGTAATGCATATGAGGCCTTCAGGGGTAACGGGTGGTTTGCTTCTTGGCGGCAAACCTGTTTTTATGGATACATATCCTGATTTTTCATTGAAGGAGGAGGCATTAAGGAGCGTCATAACGGATAAAACTAAGATAATATTAGTCAACAGCCCCAATAACCCTACCGGTATGGTAAATTCAAAGGAAGAACTCGACATGGTGGTCAGGGTGGCAAAGGAGAAAAATCTCCTTGTATTTTCAGATGATATCTATGATAAATTTGTGTACGAGAACGGCACGGAGCGGACTTACCTCGGTCAGCTTTACGACAAGACCATCACGTTCGGTGGTTTTTCAAAGACGTGGGGTATGACAGGCTGGAGAATAGGATATGTAGCCGGGCCGAAAGACCTCATACATGAGGGATTAAAGGACAAATATCATGTTGTGAAACCCGATGGGGCATATTTTATATTCCCGGAGGTGCCTGGTGGCAATGGAGATAAGTTTGTAGAAAAGGCCTGGCAAGGGGCAAAATAAATAGATGAATCAAACCGAATCGGCAACTGATACACTCAGCACTCAGCACTCAGCACTCAGCACAATCTCTATTGTAATTATTACCATGAATACAAAGGAGTTACTGCAGGCACTTTTAAGTTCCATCATGCATGACAGTTCGCTTCAGCCTTATCTCAAAGAGATAATCATTATTGATAATGCCTCGACCGATGGAACAGGCGAGATGGTGAAAGGTGAATTCTCCGGCGCAACCTTCGTAAGAAACGAGGAAAACAGGGGCTTTTCGGTGTCAGCC
>JAPLKD010000008.1 GCA_026388245.1 Pseudomonadota bacterium
TTTGCACGAACAGTGGGTGACAGAGTAACAGCAGATGAGATCAAAAGGTATATACAGCGCCATAAAGATAATAAGAGCACACAAATGGAGCTTTTTTAGAAGTTAGCAGGATGCCCCGCCTTGTAGGCGGGGAGCTTCACTATTCTGATGTTTTGCTCTTGCTCATTTTCAGTAGGTATTGGCATAGCTGTAGGGATTGGTTCACCTGATTTCGTTTGAGGGATTGGTTCACCTGATTTCGTTTGAGCCGAGTTGCGTGTTGGTATAGAATTGGGTAATGAGATTAAGATACCTATAATAATGGTCAATATTCCGAAAAAGAAGAGGAAAGGCTTAAATCGTGACGAGTAGTTATGTTCGATGGTGTCTTCAAGTGTCTTTGTTTGGATTATATTTTGATAAGCCTCATGAATTTCCTTTAGTGCAAAATCATTATTTTTCCATTTAGCAACCAAATCTCTATAAGCTTTCTCTACTTCCTCTCTTGGTGCACCGACCTGAAGGTTGAGAATTTTATAGTATTGGTTTAAATCCAATATCGTTACCCTTTTCAATCCTACATTTTATAGTTATTTTTTGCATTTAAAATATGACACGAGATTTTATGAGATTAATCTTTCATGATTATTTTCTATGGTGGATTAGTTTTTCATCGTCCTTGTTGATTTTTGAGATAGTTTTCTTCCTCCTTTTCTTTGGAGAAAAAGCAGGTTAGATAATGACCTTTATTTAACGGTTTAATGGTCAATAACTTTTGTTACGTATAGCAGGAAGTTATGTTACGTATAGCAGGAAGCACTGGTCAGCGATATCACCTGCAAAGTGCGGGGATTATTTTGCTGACGGAGGGCATTACACAGATATAGCATGATACATATATGAATCTGTTGACGCATAACTGCCGAAACCGTCAAGAGGTTCTTTTGGGTTGTTTCTCCAGTTTCTTTGCTGTCTTCTGTTGCTGCTTGTCGGTGTTTTGTTTCTGGCCTTTTTCTTTGTCCTTCTTACCCTTATCTCCCATTGCTTTCCTCCCCTTCCTGTTGTCCTGCTATGTCGTCAGTTCCCGCCCCTTTTTGTCTTTCATCTTCCTGCAATTTCAGACGGTTGTCAAGAAAAATATAATTACAAAACAGCTATATGACTCTTTATGTTTTTCAAGGCAATTGTTCTCAGAATCCCGGGGAATATTTTTAAAAGCAAAAGTCTACGAAACAACGTGGATATTGACTTTACGGAGATTTAGATAATTGCGTTCACTGTGAACGCCGCTGCCTCTGGTAGGTCTTCGAGCCTCCGATTGCAACCAAAGTTTTACACCCATGACCGATCACATATTACGCGTCACGGATTTGCTTGTCTGTATTGTTTTTCTGGAGATTTTAAGAATTGTCGCAACTGTTGCGGCAATTTTCCTCCGATACACACCCAGGTCCAGTAATGCAAGAAAATAAGGCTTGACCGTGATAGTTTCTATCCTTGCTATGGTAAGGGTTTTCTATGATTTAGAACCTCCCATAACTCGTGTGTAACAGGAGTCTCGATCTCTAACCGCTTACTGAGGCGAAGGATCGTACCACCGAACAAATCACGTTCATCCGGTTTGTTCATGTACTCGAAATCACGCTGGAATGAAGTTTTTGTTTCATATGGGAAATTGCGACCTTTTTGATAGGAATCCATTGTGATTGTCTCCGGCAAACCAATCCCTATCTTCCTGGAAAGTGCTACAATTTCATTCATGACAGAAAGGACGTAACTGCTCAAAGAGCTCGATTCCATAATTTGCCCAAGTGTTTTATCAAAACTTGCTGTTACGAGACCAAAGGCTGCAATAAAAACATACTTTTCCCAGAGTTGAGGGTAAACATCTTCAAACCACTCATACTTGATGCCACTTGTATGAAAAAGCTCGAAGAGTGGGTGGGGAGCTGCGTTAGCTGCTTGCGGGTCTTTACCGAGGAGAATTTTGCATGCTCCGCCTTTCTGGGTCACTTTCCCATATGTTCCAATATGGGTACCCACATAGACACAAGCGGGCAAAATGTTAGCGGTGCTGAGGGTTTCCCTTATCCTTTCGTAGATATCAATACCATTCAGTAAGGGAACTATTAAGGTTGACCCCGATACTTTTCTCTGAAGCTGCAAGACGACATTCCTAAGGTCATAGGATTTAACACACAACAAGCACACATCAAGAACAGGCAGCTCTTCGATACGATCTGTAGCCAAAGTTGGCATGCAAACCCAATCCCCTTCATCTGCGGTGCTGACATAGAGCCCATTCTTACGGATTTCGTCAAGGTGCTTGCCTCGTGCAATAAAGTAGGTGTTTATCCCTTGCGCAGTCCCCAGTTTGCAGATCTTGCCACCAAAGTATCCACCAACACCCCCTACACCAATAATTCCAATATTCAGGTTCATTTACCTCACATTATATTATATTTTATATTAATCGAATAGTTCGCCTGATTTAATCTTATGGGGTATTGCAAGGTGGGTGTATGCCTTCTCGGCGGCCTTTCTTCCCTGGGATGTCCGTATTATGAAGCCCATCTTCAAAAGGAACGGCTCTACCACCTCAATGAGGACATCGCTTTCAAGCTGAAGCGTTGCGGCAATGGCTTCGATGCCTACAGGTCCTCCTTTATAATTCAGCATAATCGTTTTCAAAAACTTTCTATCAGTTTCTCCGAGACCGTATTCATCCACACCTTCTAATTTCATGGCTTCGAGGGCAACTTCTTTCGTGATATGTCCTTCAGCCCTTACCTGGGCATAATCGCGGATACGCTTTAGAAGCCTGTTAGCTGTTCTTGGCGTTCCCCTTGCCCTTTTTGCCGTCTCATAGGCGCCATCTTCATCTATTGCAATCTGGAGGATTGAAGCGGAGCGTTTGATGATGTGGACCAGGTCTTTTTCAGCGTAAAAATCCAGGTCCCGCGTGATACCGAACCGGTCTCTTAATGGCGATGAAAGAAGTCCCGCCCTTGTTGTAGCGCCGATTAACGTGAACAGTTCCAGTCTGTACCTGTGGGTTCGTGCATGCACCCCTTTATCAAATATGAAGTCAACGGCAAAATCTTCCATGGCGGGATATAGAAATTCCTCGACGACCTTTGGAATCCTGTGGATTTCATCGATAAAAAACACATCTCCTCTCTCCATGTGGGTAAGGAGACCCATCAAATCGCCGCCTTTTTCCAGCGCGGGCCCGGAAGAGGTGATAATTTTCGTTCCCATCTCGTTTGCAATGATATGCGCAAGGGTAGTCTTTCCAAGGCCGGGTGGGCCGTTAAAAAGAATGTGCTCCAAGGGCTCATTTCTCTTTAAAGCCGCCTCTATTGCTATTTTTAGTGTTTCTACAGCCTTGTCCTGCCCGACATATTCCAAGAGCATTTTCGGCCGCAAATTAATGTTTAATACTTCGTCCTGGTCTTGAACCACATCCTGTTTTGCAGTGTGTGATGTTTTTACAGATTCTTCGTTTATCACTGTTTTTGACCTCTGTATACCTCTTCAAACAATTCCTCCGAAGAGGCGATGTCGGGATTCCGTTTTGTTGCCTCCTCGATCATCCTCCGGGCTTCTATTGCCTTATGGCCTAATTGATTGATGAGGACATATTCGACTTCCTTCTTGAAATCTTCTTTTGTTTCAACTGGCAGCGAAACTTCCGGTATCAATGCATATTTGGCAACTTTTCCCTTTAATGTGGCAACGATTTTCTCGGCCTTCCTTTCGCCAATACCCTTCAAACGTTTCAATGCCTTTATATCCTTTTCCTCAATTGCACGGGCTATATCCCTTACCGGCATGACAATAGCCTTAATCGCTGCAACGGGCCCGATATCCTCAACGGAAATGAAAAGCTCAAAAAATTGCCTGTCTAATTCATTTTTAAACCCTACAAGAATAGGTTTGGGCTGCCTTTCGGTCTGGTTAAATGAGATATAAAGGCTTATTTCCGTATCCGGATCATGAGATTTCCTGATTTCACTCATTACATATGCAGGAATCAGTACATCGTAACCAATACCGCTCACCAGCAGGGTAATGCGATCGTCATATATCCTCTTCAGTTTTCCTTCCAGATAATTTATCATTTGACTCCCCGAAAACTTTTTCTGTAATAGGCGGTAAGCGCTATTGCCAATGCATCAGCCGAATGAAACGACGAGAGTTCACTGATTTTGAGCGCCTTTTGAGTGGCTTCTTGTATCTGTTTTTTGTTTGCGTTGCCGTATCCCACAAGAGAACTTTTTACTTCTTTAGGTGTAATTTCAACCATTCGGATATTATTCTGAAAGACGGATAAGTATATAATGCCAAGCACCCCGCCCAACAATATGCCGGCCTTCGGATACCTGACTAAAGAAAAAATATTCTCGACAGCTACAAGCTCAGGATTGATAGATGTTATAAGGTGTTCCATATCATTGTATATCTGGGCCAGCCTGTCAGAAATATGGAGTCCGGGCGATGTCCTTATGCAGCCACATTTGAGAAGGGAAGGGGAGGTGCTGTTATTGAATGTGATTGCACCAAAACCGGTACTTGCTAAACCAGGGTCGATGCCAAGAATAACCATGAGGTCTCATTTGCCGCTTGTTAATCTTTCCATTTCCTCAAAGGAAATGTCAAAGTTGGCGTATACATTTTGCACATCGTCGGAATCTTCAAGCATCTCCATGAGTTTTAGCATTGTTTCGGCGTTTTTGCCGTCAAGCTTTACCGATGTCTGAGGGATCATACTGATTTCGGAAACGGTATATTTTATCCCATTTGAGTCGAATACCTTTTTTACCTTCTCGAAATCTGAAATATCGGTAATCACCTCTATCTCATTTTCATCTGCCGTAACATCTTCGGCACCTGCCTCAAGGGCAAGTTCCATAATTTTATCTTCATCAACAGTTTTTTTATCGAAGGATATATATCCTTTTTTATTAAACATCCAGGATACGCAGCCTGCTTCACCCATATTACCATTCAGCCTCGAAAGGGTGTGCCTGATCTCTGCGGTTGTACGTTTTTTATTATCCGTTAACACCTCGATCAATATGGCTACTCCACCTGGCCCATACCCCTCATATGTATACTCTTCATAACTCTCACCTTCAAGGGCCCCGGTACCTTTTTTGATTGCCCTGTCGATGTTATCCTTCGGCATATTTTCAGTTTTTGCCTGTGCAACGGCAACCCTCAGCCTTGCATTCGATTCCTGGTCACCACCGCCGATTCGTGTCGCAGTGGTTATCTCTTTGATGAGCTTGGTAAAAATTTTCCCTCTTTTTGCGTCGGCTGCACCTTTTTTGTGCTTTATGGAACTCCACTTGCTATGTCCTGACATTGGACCCCCTGAAAACAGAGATGGTGGGCAGTATAGGAGTCGAACCTACGACCTCTGGTATGTGAGACCAGCGCTCTAACCATCTGAGCTAACCGCCCATATTTTAATAATACACTATTTGCAAAATTAAAGTCAATGTTATCAACAATTTTAAAATAAGTTAAGGGCAGAATGTCACTCTGAAATGAATTTTTGTTTGATTTTCCCCGTTAATAATCTATTATTATTTCCCTATGAACAAATTTACCTTTGGTCCGGTTCCATCGAGAAGGCTGGGGTTTTCCCTTGGGGTTGATATTATTCCGAGAAAATTCTGTAGTTTTGACTGCATTTACTGTCAGGTAGGCAAAACAACAAATCAGGAGATTCAGAGAAAAAGTTTTTTTGATGTTCAGGAAGTGGTTGATGAAATAGTTGAAGCGTGTGGCCCCCAAAACCATATTGATATTGTAACCTTCTCCGGCTCAGGTGAGCCAACCCTTAATGTTGATATTGGTCGGATGATAAAAGAGATTAAAAAGAGGGTTGATATTCCTGTATCGGTAATCACAAACAGCTCACTTCTCTATGATGAAGATGTCAGACAAGATTTAAAATCCGCAGATATTGTTCTGCCATCCCTCGATGCAGCAAGCGAAGACATATTCCATTATGTTAACAGACCCCATGCCCTCATCGAACTGGACTTAATTATCAAGAGTCTGAAAAAATTCAGAAACGAGTATGAAGGTAAAATCTGGCTTGAAATTATGCTTATGAAGGATATAAATGATGACGCAGAAGAACTGGATAAATTCAAAAAGATCATAGGTCTTCTTGGTGTTGATAAAGTTCAGTTGAATACCGTGACAAGACCTCCAAAAGATGATGCTGCGAAAGGGATAAGCCAACCTGAGCTTCAAAAGATAAGCAGATTTTTTGGAGATAATTGTGAAGTTGTCTGCAGTTTTAAAAAATTCAGGCCGAAAAAGGACATTAAAGACCGGGCAGAAACAATCCTGGATATACTCAAAAGAAGATCATTAACATTAGATGATATAGTAAGTACCACCGGCTTGACATTACAAAAGGCGAAAGATACCCTCCGGACTATGGAGCATTCAGGAAAAATAAAAAGTTTCCATTTCTGCAACAGCATATTCTATATGTATAAAGAGCAATAAATCGGAATTGTACGAGAACAACACATTACCGGGAAGATTGTTATTGACAAATTATTGTACCAGCATTTACTATAAATCCCGTATTGTGTTTTTCCTTCCAAAAAACTTTCAGGGGGACAAAAGAGAGGTGCAAATATGGAGATAAAAAAATGGCATAATGAAAAAATGATCCGGATGGCAGTAAAATCACTTGAATCAAATTTTTTTGACGCGGCATTTTTCCCTGACAGGCAAACCCTTATGGATAAGGTGTTGAGTTATGTAAAACCCAAGATGAAAATAGGGTTTGGCGGCTCCCTCACCGTAAGGGATTTGGGTATTGTTGAGCGCTTGAAAAACAAGGATGTTGTGCTTCTCGACCATTGGAAACCAGGGCTTTCAAAGGAGGAAATCAGCGAGATCAGATTTCAGCAGTTGACGTGCGATCTTTTTTTATCAAGCGCCAATGCAATCACGGAAAAAGGCGAAATCATCAATGTCGATGGTTTTGGTAACAGGACCAACAGCACAACCTATGGACCAAAAAAAGTAATTATTATTGCAGGTTATAATAAAATAGTGCCTGACATGAATGCAGGAATTGAAAGGATTAAAAATGTAGCCGCACCAATGAATGCAAAGAGGCTGAATCTCTCACTGCCATGTGCAGAGACAGGCCATTGCCATGACTGCAGATCTGAGGCGAGGATATGCAGAATTATATCGATTATGCAGAGAAAACCGGGTGGAACAGACATTTCTGTTTATTTAATCAACGAAGAATTGGGACTCTAAAAGGAGGGTTATATGAAGATTAAGCGGGCAGTGGTAAGTGTATCGAATAAGGCAGGTCTATCAGAATTGGCTCCATTCCTGAAAGGCTATGATGTGGAAATCCTTTCAACGGGTGGCACAAAAAAATATCTCGACAGCATAGGCGTTAATCCTATCGAGATAAGCGCATATACTGGTTTTCCTGAGATTATGGATGGAAGGGTAAAGACGTTACACCCGAAGGTACACGGCGGGATACTCAATATCCGGGATAATGTGGAACATCAGAAGGCGATGGAGACATTGGAGATAAAGCATATCGATATGATAGTTGTAAATCTCTATCCTTTTAAGGAAGTGATAAGCAAGGGATGTACCTTTGAGGAAGCGATAGAGAATATAGACATCGGCGGCCCGTCGATGATAAGGGCGGCAGCAAAAAACTTTAAATTTGTTACTGTAGTTGTCGACCATGAGGATTATTCGAAGGCTATGGAAAATATTAAGGCAAACAACGGTGCAACCACAGAGGATTTCAGGTTTTATCTGGCCAAAAAGGTATTTGCAACGACAGCAGATTATGATAGCGCCATTGCTGCATATCTATCGAGCGTAAAACCATAGAAACAGGTAAAAGGTTAAAGGTGAAAGGTGAAAAGGGAGAAGAGGTGAAAGGTTTAAACCATAAAGATCTCACACCTTACGCCTCAAACGATTTCTTAGGGAGAATTATATGAAGATTCTTGTCATTGGCGGCGGTGGGAGAGAACATGCCCTCGTATGGAAACTGTCGCAGTCAAAAAACGTACATACTATTTTTTGTATCCCCGGAAACGGGGGAATCTCCGAGATGGCAACCTGTGTTGACATGAATGCTAATGACACAAATGGTCTCATTGCATTCTCAAAAAAAGAAAAAATTGAGCTTGTCATTGTGGGACCTGAAAATCCTCTTGCATCAGGGATTGTAGATGGTTTTGAAAAAGAGGGCATTCCCATTTTCGGGCCCAGGCAGAAAGGTGCCTTGATTGAGACAAGTAAGGTATTCACAAAAGAATTACTGGATAAATACGGGATACCTACAGCTCCTTTCAAAATATTTTCTGACTATGATAAGGCAGAAAAATACCTGAAGGGATTGAAACCGCCATATGTTGTAAAAGCCGATGGTTTATGCGCGGGGAAGGGGGCTTATGTTATAACAGACCAGGCAGAAGGTGAAACCGTTCTGAAAGATCTGTTGGTCAACTTGATTCATGGAGATGCGGGCAAAAACGTTATTATTGAAGATTTTCTACCGGGTGTTGAGGCATCATACCTCGCATTTACCGATGGGAAATCGATCCTCCCCATGCTTGCCTCGCAGGACCATAAAGCGTTGTCAGACGATGACAAAGGTCCCAATACCGGCGGTATGGGCGCCTATACACCGATTCCATTTATCGGTAAGGATATGGAAGAGGCGATTAATCAAAACATAATGCTCAAAACCATACAGGCTTTACGGAGCGAAGGGGTAGTGTATAAAGGAGTATTATATGACGGATTAATGCTGTCAGGCGGTACCCCCTATACCCTTGAATTCAACGCCAGACTTGGTGACCCGGAAACCCAGCCGATTCTTTTTAAGATGGAAAGCGATATAGTGCCCATCATTTTAGCCTGCGTAGAAGGTAAATTGAATACGATTGAGCATATAAAATGGAAAGAGGACGTCTCCATATGCGTTGTCATTGCTTCGAAAGGGTATCCTGACAAACCGGAAAAAGGCAAAGTCATCAGAGGTCTTGGAGACCTGAAAAACAGGAAGGACGTCATGGTGTTCCATGCGGGCACAAAAAAGGTTGGAAATGATTTTTACACCTCCGGCGGGAGGGTTCTCGGAGTAACTGCGACAGGAAAGACGTACGAGGACGCCATAGAGAAAGTCTACGATGCGGTTTCATGCATAGAGTTTGAAGGCATGCAGTACAGAAAAGACATTGGGGCAAAAGCCTTAAAATACAGCATAGAGCGCTCAGCGTAGAGCGGGTAAGGCCGTGAACAGTAAACAGTAAACAGTATAAAATATCTTTGACTATTCACTAAAAAAGGAGGTAGCAATGGGTAAAACATACAACATCGCTGTAATACCCGGTGACGGGACCGGTCCTGAAGTAGTTGCAGAAGGGATAAAAGTTATTGATACCATATCGAAAAAATTGGGGTTTATGTTGAAATACACCTATTATAATCTTGGGGGAGAGCGTTATTTAAAGACAGGTGAAATACTTCCTGATAGCGTCCTTGGCGAGTTGAGACAGTTCGATGCAATATATCTTGGGGCAATAGGTCATCCTGACGTTAAACCCGGGATACTCGAAAAGGGAATTCTATTAAGGACAAGATTTGAACTTGACCAGTATATCAACCTGAGACCCGTGAAACTCTATGAAGGTGTTGATACCCCGTTGAAGAATAAAGGACCTGACGATATTGACTTTGTTGTCATAAGGGAGAACACGGAAGGCCTGTATGTGGGGGCAGGTGGAATTTTAAAAAAAGGGACAAAAGATGAAGTTGCCACACAGGAGTCTATTAACACAAGAAAAGGTGTGGAAAGATGCCTACGTTTTGCTTTTGAGTACACGAAAAAACGTAACAAAGAAAAAAAACTTACACTGTGTGCCAAAACAAATGTCCTTACTTATGCTTCTGACCTCTGGGAAAGAACTTTTTATGAGGTTGCCGGGGAATACCCTGATGTAAAAACAGACTATGCCCATGTTGACGCTACCTGCATGTGGATGGTGAAAAACCCGGAGTGGTTTGATGTAATTGTTACTGATAATCTGTTTGGAGATATTATCACTGACCTCGGGGCAATGATTCAAGGCGGCTTGGGCATCGCTGCAGGCGGGAATATAAATCCTGAGGGGGTGTCCATGTTTGAACCGATGGGTGGGTCTGCACCCAAGTATACAGGGAAAAATGTGATAAATCCTCTTGCTGCAATACTTGCAGGCGGAATGATGCTCGAATTTGTTGGCGAAGAAAAAGGCTGGAAAATTTTAGAAAAAGCTGTTCAAAAGGCCTTGAAAGAGGATATCAAATCTCTCGATGC
>JAPLKD010000047.1 GCA_026388245.1 Pseudomonadota bacterium
CTCGAACAGGCGAGGACGTCGTATAACCACAGGGACGCAAGAGTTGAAGGTATGACAGATGAGAGCATTGATACCTTCTACTCCTGTATTCTTTGCCAGTCTTTTGCCCCCAATCATGTATGCGTCATAAGCCCTGAACGGACAGGCCTCTGTGGCGCCTATAACTGGCTTGACTGCCGTGCTGCCTTCGAGATAAGTCCTGAAGGACCGAATCAGCCCATTCAGAAAGGTGAGTGCCTTGATGAAATGCTTGGCCAGTTCAAGGGATGCAATGAATATGTCAGTAAGGCATCGAGACAGAAGATTCAGAATGTCAGCTTATACAGCCTTATGGTAGACCCTATGACAACGTGCGGGTGTTGTGAGTGCATTGCTGCCATAATGCCCATGTGTAATGGTATAATGACAGTGGACAGGGATTTTACGGATATGACCCCCTGTGGTATGAAATTCACAACCCTTGCCGGTTCTGTGGGCGGCGGCGCACAAAGCCCGGGTTTCCTGGGGCACAGCAAGTACAACATAGCCCAGAGGAAGTTTTTAAAAGGCGACGGCGGTCTTTTGAGGCTTGTATGGATGCCGAAACGGTTGAAGGAAGAGATCAAGGAAAGGTTGCAGAAGAGGGGGGAAGAACTTGGCATACCGAACTTCATTGATATGATTGCCGATGAGACGGTTGGAACTACTGAAGACGAGGTGCTGGAGTACATAACAGCAAAGGGACACCCATGCCTTACGATGGATTCGTTGATGTAAAGGCAGTGAATAGTGAACAGTAGATAGTGAATAGTCGTTAGTGAATAGTGAATAACCTTTGGGGAAATGGATATTGGAAAAGATACGAAACTTTAAGGATTTAAAAATTTGGCAAAAGTCGATGGAGCTGACATCCAGACTATCTCTGTTTTTAGCTATTCACTATTCACTAAATACTATTCACTGAATTTATAGAAAGGAGTAATTTATGGCGCTTACCGGAATACAGATATTTAAGCTTCTTCCAAAGACAAATTGTGGTGAATGCAAATTCCCTACCTGCCTTGCTTTTGCCATGGGGCTTGCAGCAGCGAAGGCCGAACTCGATGCATGTCCCCATGTATCTGATGAGGCAAGGGATCAACTTTCCGATGCGAGCGCTCCTCCCATAAGGCAGGTATCGATTGGAACTGGAGATTACGGGATAAAAATAGGCGGCGAGACGGTTATGTTCAGGCATGAAAAGACGTTTTTTAATAAGCCCGGTATTGCTATTCTCATCACAGACAACATGGATGATGACGAGGTAGATAAAAGATTCTCAAAGCCCGGACAATTTCAATATGAGAGGGTCGGATTGACACTGAGACCGGAACTTTTTGCCCTGAAGGAAACGGGAAATAAAGAAAAATTTCTTAATATGGTGAAAAAGGCCTGTGCTGAACCTTATGGCATTATCCTTATATCAGGTGACCAAGCCATAATGAAAGAGGCTCTGGAGATTGCGAAGGACAGGAAGCCCCTTATCTATGCAGCCACTGGAGCCAATTATGAGGTATTCGGTATGCTTGCAAAGGAATATGCCTGCCCTTTAGCCGTGAAAGGGCAAGGGATTGAAGAGGTGGCAGGCTTGACGGATAAGCTGACCGGTATGGGCTTGAAAGATCTGGTGATCGATACCTCAACACGCACATTAAAAGAAAGCCTCCACGAGCAGATAATCATTCGCAGGGCTGCCCTTTTGAGTAAATTTAAACCATTAGGGTTTCCTACCATTACCTTTCCCTGCGAAATGACGGGTGATGTTATGAAGGAGGCATTAATTGCATCCACGTTTATTGCCAATGCAGGCATCATAGTGCTGAGCGACTTTTCGGGTGAGTCTCTTTTCCCGCTTCTCCTCCAGAGGCTGAACATATATACGGATCCGCAGAGGCCCATGACTACGAAGGAAGGCATCTATCCAATCAACAACCCCGGTGAGGATTCTCCTGTTCTCGTAACGTGCAATTTTTCACTCACGTATTTTATTGTCAGTGGTGAAATAGAGAATTCGAGGGTACCGGCATGGCTTTGCGTTATGGATACGGAAGGCTTGTCGGTGATGACAGCATGGGCAGCAGGAAAATTTGTCGGCGATACTGTAGGGGCCTTTATAAAAAAATGCGACATTACCGAAAAAATAATGCATAAAAAGGTTATTATCCCCGGCTATTCTGCGGCAATACTGGGAGACCTTGAAGAAGAACTTCCAGGATGGGAAATCCTTATTGGTCCAAGGGAAGCGGCACACCTACCGGCGTATCTTAAGACATGGAAACCTTAAGGGCGAAGGGTCCAAGGGGCCCCTCGAACCCTGCTTTTAAAGGAGGAAGCTATGTTGTTGATCGGTGAAAACTTAAACGTTATATCCAAAAAGATCGGTGATGCCTTGAAACAGAGAGACCCTGTACCGATTAAAGAGATGGCCCTTGCCCAGGCAAAGGCAGGCATGGATATAATTGATATAAACCTCGGTCCGGCAAGGAAAGAAGGGCCGGGACTTATTGAATGGGTGGTGACGATCGTTCAGGATACGGTTGATCTTCCCCTCTCCCTTGATACTACGAATATTGAGGCCATGGAGGCGGGCCTGCGTGCACACAGAGGAAAAGCGCTCATCAATTCCATATCTGCAAGACCTGAACGAATCTAATCTCTTATGCCCCTTGCCAGGAAATACAATGCAGGTTTTATCGGACTTACACTCGGG
>JAPLKD010000277.1 GCA_026388245.1 Pseudomonadota bacterium
GGATGACAAAAAGACGGTGCGGGAGATTGTGGAAGAGGGGGTACATGAAATAGTAGATGCCCTTAAGGAATACGATCTTATTAACGAGAAATTCGCTGAACCGATGTCGGACGACGAGATGAATAGACTTATCGAACGACAGGGCGAAGTACAGGAGAAGCTGGAAGCGTGGGATGCGTGGGACCTTGATTCACGCCTTGAGATGGCAATGGATGCCCTGCGCTGTCCTCCGGGAGAGACTCCGGTCAATATCCTGTCCGGAGGGGAAAAACGCCGTGTCGCGTTATGCAGACTGCTCCTGCAGAAACCGGATATTCTGCTTCTGGACGAGCCAACTAACCACCTCGATGCAGAGACCGTGGCCTGGCTTGAGCACCACCTGCAAAGCTATCCAGGCACGGTCATTGCCGTGACTCATGACCGTTATTTCCTCGACAATGTCGCCGGGTGGATTCTGGAACTCGACAGAGGACAGGGGATCCCGTGGAAAGGGAATTATTCCTCCTGGCTGGAACAGAAGAAAAATCGTCTGCAACAGGAAGAAAAGTCCGAAAGCGCGAGGCAGAAGACCCTGCAGCGGGAGCTTGATTGGATACACATGTCTCCCAAAGGACGCCACGCAAAAGGGAAAGCGCGTATCACTTCTTATGAGGCACTCCTCAGCCGCGATATCGAAAAAAGCTCAAAAGAGCTGGAAATCTATATTCCCCCGGGACCCCGGTTGGGCAATGTCGTCATTGAGGCTGATAACGTGCGCAAGGCATACGGCGACAACATTCTTACAGAAGGAATGACTTTTAACCTCCCTCCGGGCGGAATCATAGGAGTTATCGGACCAAACGGAGCAGGAAAGACCACCCTCTTCCGCATGATAACCGGTCAGGAAAAGCCTGATTCTGGCACCTTCAAGATCGGAGAAACCGTAAAGCTGGCATACGTTGATCAGAGCCGCGATATCCTCGATCCGGGCAAGAGCATCTGGGAGGTTATTTCCGGCGGGGATGATGTTATTCAACTCGGCAAGCGACAGGTAAATTCGCGCGCCTATGTAGCCCGCTTCAATTTTTCCGGGGCTGATCAGCAGAAGAAGGTTACAATGATCTCCGGAGGTGAAAGAAACCGCGTCCATCTGGCCCGCATGCTGAAGGAAGAGGCCAATGTCCTTCTCCTTGACGAGCCTACCAATGACTTGGACATAAACACCCTGCGTGCCCTGGAAGAAGCATTGGAGAGTTTTGCCGGTTGCGTCATAGTCATCAGCCACGACCGATGGTTTCTCGACCGTATCGCTACCCACATGCTCGCTTTCGAGGGCGACAGCAAAGTGGTCTGGTTTGATGGAAATTATTCCGAGTATGAAGCGGACAGAAAGGCCCGTCTCGGCCATGCCGCAGACCAGCCCCACCGCATTAAATACAGACACTTGACCAGAGAGTAATCATACCGACTACATCCCTGGTCGATGTCGTTTTCCATCACACTACTTTTTACCTTCCTTCATCTTCTTATTGTATTTATCACGAACTGCCTTGAGCTCATCCGGCGTGCGGCATATCTGTTCTGCCTGTATGGCTTCCATGTTTTTCAAAATGGAAAATCCGTATTTTTCGCTATATACCGTCTCACCCCATATAACGTCCTCAACAACGGAATGGTCTTCTTTCCTCATTATCTTCCAACCTTCCGGGGTCTCCCATGCCAACGGTTCCTTTTCAACAGCATTAATGATTTTATCAGCGTTTAATGTGCCTGCGCGCTCTACAGCAACCTTTATAAAATACACACCGGCATAGGTCTCGTTTGCCATATAATCCGGGTATTCTTTAAACCTCTCATAGTAGGCTTTAACAAACTTTCGGTTCATGTCCGAATCGGGTGTAAGAAAAAAGTAACGTGCCGCCACATATACGCCTTCCGGTAAATCCTTCCCAAGAGGTATAAGTGTCTCAAGCGCCGCCCCATCAGGAAAGGCAAACTTGATATTATTAAACAGACCGAGGGGCAACGCCTGTTTGATAAAATTATTTGCATCATTGCCCCACAACGGTGACCAAACTGCATCCGGCTTGAGCTCAGCAATCTTTTTAATAAAAGATGTATAATCGCCGGCCATAAGCTTAGGCCATAACTCGCCAACAATCTCTACGTCCGGTCTCAGCTCCTTTAGCTTGTCCCTGAATGCCGCCCATGACTCATGACCATAGTTGTAATCTGGTCCGATGCACATCCAGCGTTTCAATGGCTTTGAAGCCATATAGTATGCCCCGGAGCGCGAGTGCATCATAGCATTGCTCAGTACGCTGAACTGGTAAGGATTAAACAGGTCATCTGTCATTGAATTTGCGGCTGCCTGCGTTAAAATCAATATTTTCTTGTTTTCGCTTGCAATCTTTGACACAGCCACTGCGACGCCACTTGAAGTGGGACCTATGATAAAGTCCACTTTATCTTCAGTAATAAACTTTTTTGCAATCTGTTCGCCTATGTCAACCTTGAGCTTGCAGTCTTCAAAAATAGCCTCTACTTTCCTGTTTAGAATCCCACCATTTGCGTTTATCTCGTCCACAGCCATCTGAACTGCCTGCTTCCCATGCTTGCCATAACCACCCATAGGCCCTGACATGATAAACATCACACCCAGTTTTATGGGTTTTTCTGCGGCAAAGGATAAACCGGCAAAACAGGAAAAAACAAACAATAAAATAATAGAGATACAGATCGGTTTCTTCATATAAACCCCCTTTTTTTTATTTGAAAAACTTATTCAGGATGTTAAGTCATTTCATTTTTCATGTCAAGCAATAATTCCCCATGTCTGTTCTCGCCAAAAATGGGCCTTCACATATACGTATCGGCCAGTGATAAACAATTCGCTATTATAGTTTTCTCTATTACCACTTAAAAGATGGGATAAATTGATAGTACGCATAGCTGCCTATTTCTTTGGCCTCGCCTTAACCCGTTTTCCCAGTGCATGAGAGAGGCGCTGCAGTGCCGGTGATCTGTCGTCGGGATCTAAATGAACATCGAGAATACAAAAATCTTCCGTGTATGCCCTGGCCGACCGGAGCGCTTCATCCAACTGATCTTCGGTTTCGACGTCGAACCCTCTGCCTGCGTTTAAAAGTTCGGGAATGCGGCTGTACCTCAACAACGGGACATCATTGAAGCTGCCGTCAAGCATAGGTCGCTCTGTCCCGTAGCCCAGGTTATTCAGGACCACAACGATCGGGTTAAGATTGAACCTTACGATGGTGCCCAGTTCAGTTCCCGTCATCTGGAAAGCGCCGTCACCTACCAGCACCAGAGG
Source organism: Pseudomonadota bacterium (assembly GCA_026388245.1). GTDB lineage: Bacteria > Desulfobacterota > Syntrophorhabdia > Syntrophorhabdales > Syntrophorhabdaceae > MWEV01. Next base: position 3,311 of record JAPLKD010000277.1, read on the forward strand.
GCGCAGTTCCGGCCTGGCCATCTGGACTCCTATGCTCGCCGGTATGGCAAACCCCAGAGAAGTATAATAGGCCGGAGCAAGAAATTCTGTTTCACCATGAATCGTCATATCGGCAGCGGCAAACATTGCATCTCCTGGATCCGCGATAACAACGGTATTATCATCCAGGAATGCATTCAGGGATTGAAACAGATACTGGACGCTCACTTGTTTTCCCACAACAGGTTCAGAACGTACAGGCGGCGGGGGATGAGGAGTAACAACGTCTTGCCGGCGGAGGATATTTGCCTTCAGCAGACCGAGAAGGAAATCCTCAATGTTTATATCTTCATATGCATGGTAGCGTACCAACAGTTTCTCGCTGGTTGCGGATATCGACCGTCCCTGTTCAAGACGGGCAGTGAAGATTCCAAGGTCGATATCGGTCATCAGAGTCCCGAGAAGTATAAGGCAGTCGCTCGATTCTACATATTTCCGGACTTCTTTGCGGCCCATAGCGCCTTCATACACGCCAATATAGAGAGGATGATTTTCCCTGACAACCGATTTGCTCAGAAGAGTGGCGGCAACGGGAATGCCGGTTTTCTCTAAAAGGCTTGAAAGAACGGTTTGAAAACCGAATCGATGCAACTCCACACCAGCAATGATGACGGGTTGTTTTGACGTGTTGATCATGCTGATTGCCTCATTCATGGCCTCTTCCAACTCTTCTTCAATGTGACGTTTTGTTTCCTTTATAGTCTGCCGGTAAGGGGTTACGGGAAGAGAAACCATATCGCGGGGCAATTCTATATACACGGGCCGCTTGTACCGCAATGCCTCATTCAGTACGCGGTCGATTTCACGGCAGGCAGTCTGGTGGTTGTTGATTATGGTCGAGGCCACGGTGATCTGCTCGAAAATCTTCAACTGTGTGTCAAAATCTCGAACCCTATGATGAATGAGGGCCGTCTTTATGCGTTCGTTTCTTCCCGGTGCACCGCTGATTACGACCACAGGCGACTTCTCAGCAAATGCCTGGGCAGTCGTGTTAACCACTTTCAAACCCCCGACGCTATAGGTAACACAAACTACCCCGAGGCCGTTGACCCTGGCATATGCGTCTGCCGCAAAACCGGCGCCCTGTTCATCGCACATATTAATCAATTTCAAATTACTTCGCTGGAGTTCACCAAAGAATCCGAGGACATAATCGCCTGGAACGCCGAAGACGTGGCGCACGCCGTGAGTATATAGCCGATGAATCAGGTAGCTGCTTACGGTATGAAATGCTCCCATGACCGTCTTCCTCCTTTTTACTCATTCTTGCAAAACAACAAGGGCTTGTCAATCTAATAAAGAAAAACCTTTGCATGGTAAAATAGTACAATAGCAAATATCTCCAAAGCATATTCAGCTCCTCGATCATGGTTCACCAGACCTTTTCTTCTTCTCGCCCACCCTGCGAGAGACAGGATTTCTTTTGTGCGCTTCAGGCAACTGCGGGGGAAGCAGGTTCAACGGTTTTACTATTCACTAACGACTATTCACTGCATCTTTGAAGGTTCGATCCTCGCTTACTCCTATGCATAAAAACATTTGAATAAATAAATAGAATACGTCATAATTATTACTATGATTAATCTTCCTCAATTGAAGCCTGAAATTGAACAAGTTTGCCGGGCATTGCCGGTAAAACGTCTTGGACTTTTTGGCTCTGTTCTGACTCAGGATTTTGCTGCAGACAGCGATGTAGATGTTCTCCAGGCAGCAGGTAAAAGTAAATCCTCTATCCAATAGGAGGAAACCACGATCATTTCAAAAAAAAGATTTATCGGGTTTTTTTGTATTGCTGTTTTTTTAATAGCACATGTCTGTAATGCGTCTGATATAAAGATCGGTGTTGTATTGCTGCATGGGAAAAATGGTACTCCAACGAATCCTTCTATATCACTTTTAACAAATAAGCTCGAGCGGAATGGTTTTATTGTCATAGTTCCGGAGATGCCATATTCGAAAAGTCGTTTTTATGATAAAAGCTACGAAGGCACTATGGCAGAAATCGATGCAGCAGTGGCTGAACTGAAAAAGCGTGGAGCAAAGAAAATCTTTATTGCAGGGCATAGTTTAGGGGCTAACGTTGCGCTTCATTATGCAACAACAGCATCCGTCGACGGGGTATTAGCTCTTGCCCCAGGCCATACACCGGAGTTAAAAGGCTTTCAGGCAAGAATCGGTGATAGCGTCGACCGTGCAAGAAAAATGGTGAAAGAAGGAAAAGGCGATGAACGTTATTGTTTTAACGATGTAAATCAGGGAAAGATTTCCGCAGTCTGCCTCACAGCAAAGACCTATTTGAGCTGGTTTGACCCTGAAGGCCCGGCGGTTATGCCTAAGAATGCTGCGGCAATCAAACCAGGAACAGCGCTATTATGGGTTATCGGCACAAAGGACCAGATGTATGAAAGAGGTCCCTCTTATGTCTTTGATAAGGTGCCGCCAAATACCCATAATAAATATATTGTCGTAAAAAGTGACCACATGAATACCCCGGTAGATGCGGCAGAAGAAATCATTCAATGGCTTAAGATTTTTTTCCTCGATCATGGTTCACCATAATTCTTGAAGATTTTGTCTTCAACTTCCATTTTGAAATATGCTAAAATTGAAAACAATATATGGGACAAGTAAGGACTTGCTCATTTTGTGCTCAGAAAAAATATATTAAGGGGGACTCCATGAAAAAAGAAGACAGAGGGATCTCAAGAAGACAGTTCCTGGGCAGTTCGCTCGCAGTTGTGGCAATGGGGCTTATTCCTAAAAAAATGTTTGCTCAGGCGAAAGACACCCGGACACCCCAGAAGAAATCTGCGACCCGTGTTATCCTCCTTGGAACAGGTGGCGGGCCCAGAGCAAATAAGAAGGCAAATCAAGCAGCGCTCGTCATTCTGGTAAATAATGTTCCCTACGTGGTCGACTGCGGATGCGGGGTAAGCAGGCAGCTTGTCTTTTCAGATATCCCCCTTCGCACCATTAAATCTATCTTCATCACCCACAACCATTCAGACCATAACCTGGAGTACGGAAACCTCATCTATAATGCATGGGTAAGCGGTTTTAAAGGTAGAATAGATACATATGGCCCGCCCCCCCTGGAAAAGATGACAAAGCTCTTTTTAGAAATGAACAAATACGATATTGATATACGGATTCCTGATGAAGGAAGACCTCCCCTTGACCCCATGGTCCATGTCCACGAATTCACCAAGGGCGGCCTTGTCATGGAGGATGAGAATGTCAAGGTAACGGCGGCCGTTGTCAACCATCCTCCTGTTGTACCTTCTTTTGCTTACCGTTTTGATACACCCGGCAGATCGATCGTTTTCTCAGGAGATACCACTCCCTGCGACAGCCTGATAAAACTCTCGCAGGGTGCAGATATCCTGATCCATGAGGTAATTCATAAGCAATCGCTGGCACGGCTCATGGCACGCATCCCCAATGCGGACAGACTGGTGGAACACATTGTTGCATGCCACACGACCGTTGAAGACGTAGGAAAAGTCGCAAAGGCATGCGGAGTAAAAAAACTCGTGCTAACACACTTTGTCCCATCTGATGACCTCACATTGACGGACGAGATGTGGAGAGGGCCTGCAGCAAAGGAATTCAACGGAGAAATTGTTGTCGGGAAAGACCTTTTAGAGATATAGATGGACGGTAGGGAGTCCCTACCTCCCCCAATCTATCAATGACTGGTGCCCCTCTTGTACCGGGTTTTTTGGATATCAGGCGGGTTTTCCTGTCTAATGTCAAGAATAAAGATTTGACCCCAGGCAGTTTCTTTGAAAAAGTGAAATCTCGTAAAACCTCTTCTGTATTGACTTTCCTGCGATTTTGGAAGTTGTAGCAACTGTTGCTACAAATCTCTCCGTGGCGGTGACGGAAAAATTTTCCGTCTGAGTGATTAAGTAAATAAGTAATTGAGTAATTAAGTGATTAACTGCTTTCGGGCCACCTTGGTTCTCAATCGGACGTTCCACGGTTACCCTCTCCGCTATCCGCTATCCGCTATCCGTTGTATAATCTCACTTTAGCAATTGTTTTATTTAGATGTAAAGGAAAGAAAATGCTTGCAATTGTACGAATAAATTAGGAAAATGAAGTATTCAATTCATCGTGCCAGGTCAGAAAGGCGCATAGCGCAAGAGGCAGATGCGGGGAAAGCAGGTTCAATGGTTTTACTATTCACTATCGACTATTGACTGCATCTTTGAAGGTTCGATCCTCGCTTACCCCTATGCATAAAACATTTGAATAAATAAATAGAATACGTCATAATCATTATTATGATTAATCTTTCTCAATTGAAGCCTGAAATCGAACAAGTTTGCCGGGCATTGCCGGTAAAACGTCTTGGACTTTTTGGCTCTGTTCTGACTCAGGATTTTGCTGCAGACAGCGATGTAGATGTTCTGGTGGTTTTTGATTCGGACGAAAGCATTGATTACTTCGACAAGTATTTTGAATTGAAAGAACAACTTACAAAAATATTCAACCGGGACATCGATCTTGTTGTCGACAGGTCTTTCAGGAACCCTATTTTTAGAGCATCCATAGAGAAAACAAGGACTGTTATCTATGAACGATGAGATAAAAAAGAATCTCGTCGATATTCTCCAGGCAGCAGAAGAGATACGAACATTCGTTCAGGGAATGGATTTTAAGGCATATCGAGATAGTTCTGTTACGCAAAGAGCAGTCGAAAGAGATTTCGAGATCATCGGAGAAGCTCTTGCCAGGATAAGAAAGATTGATGAAGGGTTTCTCGAAAACATTTCCGATTACCAGCGCATTATTGGGTTCAGGAACATTTTGATACATGGTTATGACATTATTGATGATATAATTGTCTGGAAAGCCGCAGAAAATCATTTGCCTATTCTTGTAAAAGAAATACAAGAAATGCTTCTTGTATAAATACTATTCCCGAACTTTTTTTAAAACGTCGTCCGATCCTCTGATTATGTGCCGTAAGAATTTTCTCTCACAGTGAGAGAGAAAATCCAGATCTCAGCAAAGTCTTATTCCACAACGTTTCGCACGCCATCCCTTCTATTGAGTAATTAAGTAAATAAGTGATTAACTTCTTTTTCCAACAGGCCACCTCGGTTCTCAATAGGACGTCCCACGGTCACCCTATCCGCTCTGCGCTATCCGCTGACCGCTGTATGTTTTCACTTGCGCGTTGTCCTGCCTACGGCAGGATTAAGGATTACCAATTGTCTTATCCAAGATGTTGAGGAAAGAAATCACTTGCAATTGCATGAATAAATTAGGAAAATAAAGTATTCAATTCATCATGCCAGGTCAGAAAGGCACATAGCGCAAGAGGTAGATGCGGGGGAAGCAGGTTCGATAGTTTTACTATTCACTAACAACTATTCACTGCATCTTTGGGGGAGCGATGGTCTATCGACTTATTTCCAATCGGCGGAAGATGGAATTTAATAATTTAATGGGCTTCCCTATTCCCTCCTTTAGAAGTATACTCTTAGCAGGAGTCGAATGCCTAAAACCAACTACTATTTTATTGACGAAGCAGGCGACCTTAACGACCAGTCAAAAACTTTCTTGTTTGGGTGTATCATCACGGACACCCCCGAAGATCTGTTGAATGACATTGAATGTCTGGAATCGGAGATCATTAACAGTGGGTATTATTATCGATTCAGGGATGATTTCTTGAAGACAGGTTTTCATGCAAGCAAAAATCACCTCGATATCTATGGTCGATTTGTAGCACTTTTGGCTACGATGAATTTCAGAGCGTATGCGGTAATTCTGAATAAACGCACGGAATATTTTAAGAAGATTGTTAGCTCTCAATCCAAGAACCAAATCTACGATTCCCTGATAAAGATTCTTCTGAAAGATAGACTGAAAAAGAGGGCAGAGGATACTAACCAACTGTTTTTTGAACAAAATTTATCAGGGCCAACTCCACATAGAATCGAACTGCGGGAGAGGGAGTTGTCAGATATAATAGAAGTGATAAACAATGAGCTGTCGGAAAGCAACTTGACACGGGCGAGATTAGCATTTCAGGTATCTCTTCAAAACAAGAAGGAGCAAAAGATATTCGCAGTCGTGGACTATATTAATCATATTATTACCAAGGTCTACGAAGGTAGGAATAATAATGTTCAGAAGTTTATGAAGGAAAATTTCCGACTTATTGAACCGAAAATAGGGTGTATTCATGATGTTGTGAAGAAAACCTTTCACATGCCAAGAAAAAAAGTGCTGGAAATCGATAATGAGTTTGTTGGATGATAGATACAGTGGGGGCCAATCTTTTCAGTAAACTTGAGAGTACGAGTTCGTACTCGTATAGGCGTAAATTACTATGATCTGCCTTACTGACAAATTGGCCTCCTTTTGTTTTTGTTACTTGTCCCTATGTCAATGAGACTATCTGAAATAAAAAACTTCACTATGCTGAGTCAGTTCCTGTGTGTAAACGAGGATAAGCTGTTAGACATTCTTAGGGATGGAGCAGTCTCGTACGCCTGCGAGAGAATGAAAATACCGAAAAAGAATCCAGTACTTGGATATCGAATTGTCTATAAAGTCAACAGTCAACTACTTAAAGGTATCCATAAAGTGCTATACAAGTACCTGAATGAGGTTTACAAAGCTCCCGAATGTGTCCATGGCTTTGTTCCGGGGCGGGGCACAAAAACAAATGCAACAGAGCACTTGGGGAAAAAGAAAGTTTTCAAGTTAGACATCCACGAGTTCTTTGACTCAATTAGAGAGCACGACATATGCGAAGCTTTTTGTGGATTGGGCTGTCTCAACGACATGGCGGTCCACCTTGCCAAGGCTACCACAATTAACGGCAAACTTGCTCAAGGGTTCAATACAAGTCCAGTACTAGCGAACATCGTGTTCAAACCACTCGATGAACAATTGAATTTGATCTGCAATAAGTATCACTGTAAATACACGAGGTATGCTGATGACATGACGATTTCCTCGGATTGTCAATTGCCGCCAATAAGGCAAATTGAAACAATACTGTCAAATGGTGGCTTCCGATTGAATTTGTCTAAAGTGAAATTAATGTTACGAGGTGAAAAGCAGTATGTTACCGGCTTGACGGTGTTTGACCGCAAAAACCCTCGTGTGCCGAAGCGCTTCAAAAAGAAGATAAGGTTGCAGCTTTACTTCCTAAAAAAATTCGGCTGCAAATCTTACGTTATGAGGGAGATGGGCGTCTCAGAATATGAGATTGAGAATGACTACGAGAAAAGACAAATGCTTCATTGTCGCCAGATCAAGTTGAATTACCAGATCAAAGGTTGGATAGACTACGTTAATTCGATAGAACCTACTTTGGCGAGAAAGCATTATGAAGCTTACAATGCAATAGAATGGTGACTGCCAAAGGTTTGGGGGTTGGGGGTCACCCATTAGGGGGCATATGGGGTCAAATCTTTATTCTTGACATTACCCTTTTTTCTCTTTAATATTACCCTATGGCCCGCCAGTTGCGCATCCAGTTTGAAAATGCCTGCTACCATGTTACGTGCAGAGGCAATGCCGGTCAGACGATCTTTCCGGATGAGTATGACCGGAGAAGGTTCCTCTTCCTTCTCCAACATTCCGCTGAAATCTACCGGGTCAATATCCTTGCATTTGTACTCATGACAAACCATTTTCATCTCATTGTAAAGACGCCTCTGGCGAACATTCAGGAATTCATGCGCCACTTCAACATCTCCTACACCGCCTTCATCAATAAACGCTACAAAAGGACGGGGCATCTCTATCAGGGCAGGTATAAATCTTTTGTTATAGACACCGACAGCTATCTGCTGGAAGTATCCCGGTATGTTCACCTCAATCCGGTTCGTATAAAAGAAGGGTTAAGCACCGAACAGAAGATCACCTCATTAAAGAACTACAGATGGAGCTGCTATGATGACTACAGCGTACGCACCCGATTCCCTTTTCTTTCAACAGAGGAGATACTTGCATACTTCGGAGGAAAGAAAGAACGCTACAAGGACTTTGTGGA
>JAPLKD010000248.1 GCA_026388245.1 Pseudomonadota bacterium
TTTATTTTCATAGGGTTAGAATGGATATAGGCAGTATGCTGGCTAAGGGCTGATAGTTAAGACCTGCTTCAGAGGGGGAAGGGTTAAAATTGATGATTGCGGAATGCGGGTTTTGAATTTTGTAAGTCTTAATCCTGCCGGGGGCGGGACATTGAGAGTTTAACCGCTGTAATCTTCTTTAATGATTGTATTTTTTGTTTTGAGGGACTAAAATCTTATTATAGTAAAATGGGAAAAAAGGGTAGGAATAACTGTTATCAACGTCACCACCGTCCTATGGAGATATAATGCCTAAAGTCAAGAAAGCAAACCAGAAGAATAATAAGCAGGAATCGATTGAGGCGACACTGTGGCAAACTGCGGATAAACTGCGGAAGAATATGGATGCCGCTGAATATAAGCATGTGGTTCTTGGCCTCATATTTCTCAAGTATATATCCGATGCCTTTGAAGACCTGCATTCCAAACTTGTTGAAGGCAAGGGAGAGTATGAAGGGGCAGACCCGGAAGACCCAAACGAATACACCGCCGAGAAGGTCTTCTTTGTTCCTCCTGTGGCCCGATGGAAGCGAATCTCCGACAACGCAAAGAAAACCGAAATCCTCCTCGAAAATGGCAAGAAGGTTGATATCGGCGGATATGTCGATGAGGCTATGGAAGCCATTGAACGGCAGAATATTTCTCTCAAAGGTGTTCTTCCCAAAGTGTATGCCCGTCAGAACCTTGACCGGGCAAGTCTGGGCGGACTTATCGATCTTGTCGGTACCATTGCCCTCGGCACCGAAGAAGCAAAAAGCAAGGACATGCTGGGCCAGGTGTATGAATATTTCCTCGGGCAATTTGCCCTGGCCGAGGGGAAAAAGGGCGGACAGTTCTACACCCCGAGAAGTGTTGTCAAGGTGTTGGTTGAAATGCTCGAACCATACGAAGGACGGGTATTCGACCCCTGCTGCGGGTCAGGCGGCATGTTTGTTCAGAGCGAGAAGTTTATTGCCGCCCACCAGGACCATTACAAGAAGAAGGGCAACGGCATCAGTCTCAACCCTGCTGACCTGATCTCCATTTACGGCCAGGAATCCAACCAGACCACCTGGCGTCTTGCCAAAATGAACCTTGCCATTCGCGGGATCGACAGTTCCAATATCAAGTGGAACAACGAAGGTTCGTTTCTCAATAACGCGCACAAAGACCTGAAGGCCGACTTCATCATTGCCAATCCGCCTTTTAACGATTCCGACTGGTCGGGTGACCTCTTAAAAGACGATGCCCGCTGGAAGTATGGTGTCCCTCCGTCCGGTAACGCCAATTACGCATGGATTCAGCACTTCATCTACCACATGTCGCCTACTAACGGCATGGCTGGTTTTGTGCTCGCAAAAGGCTCGCTCACTTCCAAAACCAATGGGGAAGGGGAGACGCGGAAAGCGATTATCGAAGCGGGACTCCTTGACTGCATCGTCAACCTTCCGGCAAAACTCTTTCTGAATACGCAAATACCTGCCTGCCTCTGGTTCTTATCGCGCAGAAAAGAAGGCAGACTCGACAAAGTCCTGTTTATCGATGCCCGTAATCTCGGGTATCTGGTTAATCGCCGGACAAAAGATTTTACCGATGAAGACATTGCCAAAATATCCAAGACGTACCATTACTGGCATAACAAGAATGAAGAGTACCAAGACATACCCGGTTTTTGTAAATCGGTATCGCTCGATGAGATCAGAGAAAAGGACTATGTTCTCACCCCTGGTCGCTACATTGGCCTGCCGGACGATGAGGATGATTTTGACTTTGTCGAACGCTTCGGGAAACTCAAGGCAGAACTTGAGGAACAGATGAAGGAGGAAGTGCAGCTCAACGCCCTGATTATAGAAAATCTGAAAAAGGTGAAAATCAATGGCTGAATATGCAATCATGAAGAATGACGACATTCAAAGCCGTATTTATACCATACGCAATGTTCAGGTCATGCTGGATAGTGACCTTGCTGAATTTTATGGTGTTGAAGTAAAAAGATTGAATGAACAGGTCAAAAGAAACATTGAAAGATTTCCGCAGGAATTCAGCTTTCAACTCACCGTCGAAGAAAATAATGCTCTAAGGTCGCAATTTGCGACCTTAGAGAAAGAAACCCCTTTGAGGTTCCAAATTGGCGCCTCGAAAGATGAGCAAAACTTGAAGTCGCAATTTGCGACTTCAAGTTGGGGTGGAAAACGAAAAGTTCCCTACGCATTTACCGAGCAAGGCGTGGCCATGCTTTCCGGAGTTCTCAAAAGCAATACGGCTGTTCAAATAAGCATTCAAATTATCAATGCCTTTGTATCCATGCGGAAATTTATTTCCGCTAATGCGCAGATATTTCATCGCCTTGATGGTCTGGAAAGAAAGCAAATTGAATATAAAGTAGAAACCGATGAGAAATTCAAGAAGGTTTTCGATGCCATCGAAGAAAGAGACATCAAACCCAGGCAGGGCATTTTTTTCGATGGACAGATTTTTGATGCCCATCAGTTTGTCTCCGACCTGATTCGCACTGCACGGAAATCAATTATCGTGATCGATAATTATATTGATGATACGGTTTTAACGCTGCTTTCCAAAGCCGACAAGAAAGTGCGGATCACCATTCTCACAAAGACCATTTCCAAACAGCTTACCCTGGATGTGGAAAAATATAACGAGCAATACCCGGCAATCACGATAAAGGAATTTCACAACTCTCACGACAGATTTTTCATTATTGATGACAAAACCGTTTATCATTTCGGCGCATCCCTAAAAGACCTGGGCAAGAAATGGTTCGCCTTTTCCAGGTTTGATAAAGACGCTTTCAGGCTTTTAGAGAGACTGGAGGGGGTTGTTGGTGAGTAGTGGGTGGAAGGAATGAGCGAGTCGCCTGTTACTAATGGTTCTTTTTCAGCACTCCTGTCCAATATTGTTGACAACCGCGGCAAGACCTGCCCGACCGCTTCGGATGGTATTGCGCTAATTGCTACGAATTGCATAAAGAATGAAAACCTTTACCCTGTGTACGAAAATGTGCGTTATGTCTCTGAAGAGACTTATAAAAATTGGTTTCGAGGCCATCCCATTCCTGGTGATTTCATATTTGTGACAAAAGGAACGCCT
>JAPLKD010000193.1 GCA_026388245.1 Pseudomonadota bacterium
TTGTGGTGACCGTTGTTCCTTCAACGATTGGGAGTATATCCCTCTGCACACCTTCCCTTGATACGTCCGGGCCGTGCATCTGGTCCCTGCTTGCTATTTTGTCGATTTCATCGAGGAATATGATGCCCGATTGTTCAATCCTCTCAATGGCATCCTTCACTACCTTATCCATATCAATAAGCTTTTTAGATTCTTCCTGAATGAGGTGCTCATGGGCATCTTTTACCTTTATCTTCCTCTTTTTTGTTTTTTTAGGCAGTATATTGCCGAACAAATCCCTTATCTGCATGTCCATCTCTTCCATACCCTGGGCTGAAAAGATCTCAATTATAGGCGATGCCCTGTCCGGCATATCCAGTTCCACCAGTTTTTCGTTCAATTTTCCATCTCTAAAGCGTGTCCTTATCTTTTCCCTTGAAAGGTCTTCTGCTTCATGATTGTTCTGAAGTTCGGCTGTCTTTCTCAGTGCCGGAAGCAGGATATCCAGTATCCTCTCTTCTGCCATAACAGTTGCTTTTTCTTTCACCGATTCCTGCTCTTCCTTTTTTACCATACTCACAGAGAGTTCTGTGAGATCTCTTATCATGGATTCCACATCTCTTCCTACATAGCCTACCTCGGTAAACTTCGTGGCTTCTATCTTCAAAAATGGTGAATTTGCCAGTTTGGCAAGACGTCTTGCTATCTCTGTTTTACCGACCCCTGTGGGTCCTATCATAATAATATTCTTTGGAGCTACTTCGTCCCTCAGTTCTTTTGGTATCATCTGCCTTCTCCATCTGTTTCGTAAGGCTATGGAGACGGCCTTTTTTGCCTTTTCCTGGCCGATAATATACCGGTTCAATTCTTCCATAATCTCTCTGGGTGTCAATGTTTTCATTTACAGCTCCTCTATGATGATCCTGTCGTTTGTATAAATACATATCTCGGAGGCAATCAACATGGATTCCCGTACAATTTCAGAAGCAGCCATGTCGGTATATTTAATAAGCGCTTTTGCAGCAGCCTGTGCATAGGCACCTCCGGAGCCTATGGCTGCCACGCCATCGTCAGGTTCTACGACGTCACCGGTTCCGGAGAGTACGAATGTATGCTCCAGGTCGGCCACAATCAGTAACGCCTCAAGCCTTCTTAATGAACGGTCGGTTCGCCAGTCTTTTGCAAGTTCAACGGAGGCCCTTGTTATGTTTCCATTATATTGCTCGAGTTTTTTCTCAAACCTTTCAAAAAGGGTGAATGCGTCTGCTGTTGCACCGGCAAAGCCGGCAAGACACCGGTCTTTAAATAATTTCCTCACCTTCTTTGCAGTATGTTTTATAACTGTTGCATGCATGGTGACCTGCCCGTCGCCACCAATAGAAACCTTTCCCTTGTGTCTTACACAGATTACTGTTGTTGCTTCCATTTTTTACCTTCTCGGATGAGATTTGTCGTATATCTCCATCAATTTATCCATGGAGATGTGGGTATATTTCTGTGTTGTTGAGAGTTTTGAATGACCAAGCAATTCCTGAATGCTTCGCAGATCTGCTCCACTGTCCAGCATATGCGTGGCAAAAGAATGCCTTATACCGTGGAGCGCAAGATCTTTAAAGAGGTGGGCTTTAATCTGGTGTTTTTTCATAATTTTCAGGAGCCCCCTGTATGATAACCGTGTTCCATGTGCGCTTACAAAGAGAGGACCTTTTGATGCCTGTTTCCCCGCTGGTTTTATTCTTACATTAATTAAGCCTAAATACTCCTCAATTGCAAGTTTTGCCTTATCTCCAAAGGGGAGTATTCTTTCTTTGCCGCCTTTCCCTTTCGCCTTAACCCACATCCCATCCAGATGGAGGTCTTCTATATTCACGTTGAGCGCTTCCTGTGCCCTCATGCCAGTCGAATACATGAGTTCAAAAATTGCACGGTTCCGAATATTCAACCAGCCCTCTTTGGGGAGGTAGTCGAGAAAGTGAAACATTTCATCAATCGTATAAAATTTAGGGAGATGTTTTTCAATTCTCGGGTTCTTAATTACCAGGGCTGTGTTTTCTTCGATATATCCCTTTTTCTTCATGAACCTGAAAAATACCTTTATCGAAGAAACCTTCCTGGATAAGGAAGATTTTTTCATATTTTTATAGACATTCACGATATATGCCCTGATAGCGTGATGGTCTACCACCTCATATGAGCTTTTCTCAATAAATGCTATAAAATCTTCTATGTCCCCCTTATATGCCCTCTGGGTATTATATGAGGCCCCCCTTTCGAGTTCTAAATATTTGTAAAATTCTTTTGCAATAGCCCTTACCCTGTGTTTATCCATAACAACATTATTTTATTACTTTTTTCCAAATAATCAAGTAAATTCCCCATAGAGGCAGCTATTAGCTCATAGCTATTAGCTATTAGCGAAACCCTCGATTTTTTTTGTGTTGTTACTGATAGCCGATAGCCGGTGGCTGATAGCTATCAGTTCCCATTCAAAACAAATTGAACCCTTGACAAAGAGAAAATGGATTTCTTATAATATGTGAAATTTTTCATTATAACTTGGAGGACTTATGTGGGACAACCTAAGCCTTAAAGAAGTTGTAGACTATGCCAAAGACCCATATCCGTCTATAAGGCAATGGATCAAGGATACAGGGAAGAGGGCGGTAGGAAGCACGTTTGCTGATGTTCCGGAGGAAGTGATTTATGCCTTCGGCTTTCTTCCAGTTACACTCATGGGAACAAACAAACCTTTAAAAAAGGCCCCCAGCCATTTACCGGATAATGCATGCTCATTGGCAAGGAGTAATCTTGAACTTGTCTTGAGTTATGAAGGAGATCTTTTTGACGGTTATGTTCTGCCCCAGGTATGTGATACGACTCAGCACTTGTCAGACATATGGCGAATAAACTTTCCGGATAAATACGTAGAAAGTTACCTTGCGCCGCGCCAGGCAGACAGGCCGAGTGCCCGTTATTGGGTGAAGGAAGAAATTGAGAGGGTAATGGCTTCACTCACGAAGTGGTCAGGCAAAAAGATAACAGATGCTGACTTAAATGAGGCCATAAAGGTTCATAATGAAAACAAGGCCCTTCTTAAAGAGATTTATGAAATAAAGAAGAAAAATCCTGCTGCTCTGACTAATAAAGAGTTTTTCGCAATGATGAAATTGTCCCAGCAGGTCGATAAGGTAGAATTCAATAAGAGCCTTAATAAGATCAAGGGCAGCCTGAAAGCTGAGAACGGAAAGGGCTATACCGACGTTGTTCTTGTGGGAATTACCTGCGATCCTCCTGAAATATATGATCTTTTTGACGAGATAAAGCTCAACATTGTTGGTGACACGCTTCTCGTAGGAACAAGATACATTCAGGGCGTTGTCTCTGTCAACGCGAATCCCGTTGATGCCCTTACGGAAAGGCATTTCAAGAGGGGGTTCTTCACACCCATACATGACAATGTATATAAGAACTTCGAAGAAGTGAAAGCGCTTTACAAAGAAACAAATGCAAAGGCAATTATCTACGTTCACATAGAATTCTGCGAATCTCAGGAGTATGACCTGCCTGACCTCAAGGCGATGATCAGGGCGGAAGGGATACCAATGCATACCCTGGATACCGAATACCAGACATTGTCTCTCTCCCATGTAAGAACGAGGCTGCAAGCATTCTTTGAATCCTTGAAAGGGGGCACCTTATGAGTGAAAAATTGACTTCAAAACAATTATCGAAAAAGATTACCGACGAATATATGGATGAGGCATTTCATGCCCATGAACTCGGTAAGCTGATTGGTTATTCAACGGCTATATCACCAGTTGAAATCTTTGTTGCCCATGACGTTATTCCGATTTACCCGGAAAACCATGCTGTGGCAAACCTGACTGCCAAAAAGGGCGCCGAGCTTTGCAGTATAACGGAAAATATGGGATATACCAGCCATTTATGTGCATATGCGCGAAGCGACCTGGCATATAGAAAATCAGGAATAACAGTCACTAAAGGTATTCCTGAACCAGACTTTTTTCTTGCATGCAACGCCCAGTGTTTTACATTGACGAAGTGGTTCCAGGTACTGGCGAGAAAAGGAAACCTTCCGGTCTTTGTCTTTGATACCCCTGAATACATAATGGATAAGAAGGCACGTGAGGAAATTGTGAAATACTGCGTCCTTCAACTCAAAGAGCTGATCAGTTTCCTCGAAGAGATAACGAAAAAGAAATTTGATTATGACCGGCTCAAAGAGGTCATGAAGTATTCAGCCCAATCAAGCATTCTCTATAAAAAATTCCTCGACATGGCCCAGTACAAACCATCACCAATCAGCATCTTCGATGAACTCATCGGTATGGCTATTGCCGTGTACAGAAGAGGCACACAGGAGTGTGTTGACTATTATCAGACCCTCTGCGATGAGATTCAGGCAAAGGTCGACCAGGGGATTGGCGTGCTTCCTAAAGAAAAGGAAAAGTACCGTCTATACTGGGAAAACCTTCCTGTATGGTTCAAATTCAGTGATCATGCAAAGCTGCTCGGTTCTTACGGCGGCGTAATTCTTACATCGCTCTATGTACACGCTTGGAGCTTCGAGTTCGATCTTGACAAGGATCCTCTTGTGACCCTTGCCGAGAATTATGTATCGAGATTTTCAAACTCTACTATTGAAGACAGGGTGGATATGGCAATGGACCTCTTCAAGAGATATTCGATGAACAGCATGATCATGTTTATGAACAGGAGCTGCAAGGCCGTTTCTTTTGCAGTGCCGACGCTGAAAGATATCCTCACGAAGAAGACCGGCATCCCGGCGCTTGTTTTTGAAAGCGATATGGGCGACCAGAGATTCTATGCCGAATCACAGGTAAGGACAAGAATCGAAGCCTACTTCGAGACATTGGACGCGCTTCAGGCCAAAACAGCATAACAGAGTAAACTAAGCACATTATAAATGCCCCGGGTGAATGCCATCCGGGGCATTTTTTGTTTTTAAAAAAAGGTTATCGGTATAGGTACATGGGGGTATGTTTCCCCTCTGTTTTGTCTAAGTATGTAGTGAACAAGTGCACGGCCTTGATTTTTCAGCCTTTGAATGATATTCTTTAAAAGCAGTGAATGGTGAATGGTGAATAGTAGTCGCAGGCTTTAGCCTGCGCGGGCAGAAGCAGGAGTCGGGTAGTCGCAGGCTTTCCCGCCTATCCCTCGGCTTTGGCGGACAGGAGCCTGCGCGGGCAGCAAGTAAAGAATCACGGCCAGGAGGTTTGCAAGTGAAATACCAGACAGGGGAAATTGGAAGGGTAATTGTTGCAAAGTTTGAAGATGGCGATGCCATCCTTGACAATCTGATTGATATTGCAAAAAAGGAAGGTATCAGGGCTGGTATTTTTTATCTTGTAGGAGGAATAAAAAATGCCAGGATTGTTGTCGGGCCGGAAAAGGATGAGCTACCGCCAACACCTGTTTGGCGGGAATTAGATGAGAGCCACGAGATGGTAGGTGTCGGGACTATTTTCTGGCACAAGGATGAACCGAAGATTCATTTTCATGGAGCCTATGGCAAGCATGATCGCACAAGGGTAGGGTGCCTGCGGGAGATGGCGGAAACCTTCATTGTCCTTGAGGCGGTCATATTTGAACTAAAGGGTATTAATGCGATAAGAGACCTTGATCCTAAATCCAATATGGTACTTCTCGATTTACCGTAACCCCGATTCCTCTAAAGGTTATTTTTGTCCCTCTGATGCCATGTTTACTTGATTGATTGCTAAAAGCATTTCCTTTACGGCGGCTTCAAGGGGACTTACATCTTCATGTATGGACTGCCAGACGATATCAAGATCAACACCAAAATACTCGTGGGCAAGCTTATTCCGCATCCCCATTATTTCCTGCCAGGGGATTTCTTTTTGACTGTTCCTGAGAGGTTCGGGAATGTTTTTCGCTGCCTCACCAATGATCTCAAGGCTTCTGATAACTGCTTTTGAAGTTTTTTTGTCTCTAAGGAAGTTTTCGTAATCAATTCCCACGACGAACTCTTTGATGTCTGATATTGATTCGAGGATATCATTAAGGTAATCCAGTATCTGCCTCTCTTTACCTTTATACACTTTCAAGCTCTCTCAAAATATTTTGCCCCATATAGGGTTTCAATGCTTTTTTAGTTACAAGATCAACTTTTACGCCAATCAGATCGCTCAGGTAATTTTCCAATCTTATAAATTTAACAAACCCGACAGGTTTCTCGAACTCGACGAGAATATCAATATCGCTTTTTTCCGATGAGAGCCCACTCACGTAAGAGCCGAAGATGCCTATTTTGCTTACATGGTAGTCGCGTGCCAATTGCCGTTTGTGTGCACTTATGATCTGTTTTATTTCCTGTAAAGCTTTCATATTTTTCTCATCCGTTTATTACTCTATATCATAATCAGGTTTTTCGCAACATTACTCCGAGCTATGGTCAAATATAACCACGTTGCCCGTGACGGAAGAACGATGGATGAGCCTGTGCGCGCCTTATCCATTACCCTTCACTGTCAAGAACAAAGATTTGACCCTCAGCTTTTTTGGTTGGTGACGGCTGATTGCTAATGTATTTGAATCATTGACTTTATGTTCATTTTAGAAATTGCTATCACTGTGAGAGCAATTGTTTATGTCCTATAATTCATAACTGCCTTTTTTCTCTCGCCCCCCCGTTTTTCAGCGGGGTTTCAAGGACTGACTCTATTGATTGTTTGTACGGTGAAAATTACCGGGGAAAGATACGTTTTTGACTACATTGGTCTGTCCATTCTTTCAATAACATCATCCAGGGAGCCCATGAATGGACCGGTGGATTCCATCTTAATTGATGTGAGTGCTGCGGCGAACCGAAGCGAGTCTTCAACAGAATGATCCAGCCTACGTGCCAGGTACGATCCCATAACGGAGTCGCCGCGGCCCATCCTGCCCCGGGTGCTCCTGTTAGTAAATTTCATGAATGTTGTTTTTCCCTTGCTCCGTGCCAGTACCCCCTCTGAAGAAGTTATTATAGTCTCGGAACTTCCCCAGTCTTCCAGCATGTCCGCCTGGTCCTGCAAAACGTCGGCACCCGTCAAGGTCTGTGCCTCCATAGCGTCAAGCTTTACGAAGTGTGCCATACCCAGGATTTCTTTCTTCTCCGGAACATCTTTAAGGCTGACAGCTCCCGTCTCATCGTCCGCCTGAAGCACGAAGCCCTGCATATCTATTGACAGACTGAATCCTCGCGCCTTAAGCGCTCGCATCAAGTCCAGTTGAAACTCGCGGTCGCCCATAAAACAACCGTGAATCAGGCACGGTTCAAAAGGAGGTATGTTGCTTATAGCAAAATGTTCTCCGCCTTTTATAAGAAAGGATTGCCTTTCATCGACATTTGCGGTCGGGAAAATGACACGGTATTGAGTGATCCCCCCGGGCTGCACGAACAGATCAATACCGGCAGCTATCAGTGGTTCCAGGAGGTATTCTTTGTTTTCGGAGATTTGCGTCACAACGGCAATCCTTTTTCCCAGACAGGAAGATGCTATTGCAGCATAAAGTACCGGGCTGCCTTGTTCAGCGAAAGGGGATCCTTCGAAAGGAACAATTGTACCCGTACCCAAGTGACCGATAAATACAATATCGTAGCGATTCATCTTTATTCTTTCCGATTGGTGCTGCCAGCGGACTGACTGACACACTGACCAACGTATATCACTTTTTCTGTCTACAGTAAAGAGAATAGACGGCTGGAGGACGGGTTCCCAAGAAATGCTTGAAGTCGCGACTCGCATAACGGTTTCCGGCGACGAAGGAGCTGCAAAGCTCTTCCGGCTTGCTACCTCAAACGTACCCGATGGTTGTTTGGGCAACAGGCCGTAAAGATTTGACCCCATCTCTCTCCGGTTAACCTTGAAGCTTTCCGCTGCTTTTTACTTGACAATCTGTATTCTATAGGATACATTACAATCATGATTGAGGTACGCCAGACAGAGACATACGCCCGATGGTTTAACAGGTTGAGTGACAAAAAAGCGCAGGCGCGCATCAATGTTAGAATCCGCCGATTATCTCTTGGCAATCCCGGTGATGTAAAACCGTTAGGCAGCGGTGTTTCTGAGCTGAGAATTGATTACGGCCCCGGCTACAGGATATATTTTGTTCAGCACGGTAAAGAACTGATTATACTTCTTGCTGGCGGCGACAAAGATACGCAAGAAAAGGATATTCAAAAAGCCATTAAATTGGCTGATATGATTCAGGAGGGTTGAAACATGGCAAACAATAAAATAAAGACAATTCCGTGGGATGCGGCAGAATACCTGAAAACAGAAGAGGATATGGCTAATTACCTGGAAGCTGTTCTTGAAGATTCTGATCCCGCGCTTTTATCAGCCGCCTTGGGGGATATTGCCCGCGCAAAGGGCATGACACAAATTGCCCGTGAAACAGGCCTCGGAAGAGAAAGCCTTTACAAGGCGCTTTCCTCAGATGGCAACCCTGCATTCTCCACAGTGCTGAAGGTGGTAAAAGCGCTTGGACTTAAATTCCATGTTGTCGCATCTCGCCCGTAGCTTTCACCCTCTTCTCCTCTTTTTTATGCTGTTTCTATCTCACCTGCCATCATCATCCTTCTATTTATACAATTCCCTACAGAAAACAATGCAACGATTGCAACAACGTCCCTCCGTCCCCACATTACCCTTCACTGTCAAGAATAAAGATTTGACCCTCAGCTTTTTTGATTGGTGATGTCTGGTTGCTAAGATATTTTAATTATTGACTTTATGATCATTTTAAAAGTTTGTGCAACTGTTGCAGCAAATGCAAATTATACCTCTTTGTTACAAATTGTCCCCAAAACAACACTTAAGCCATATTAGTATTCTCTGTTCCATTGAAGAGTCCAATTTTAACTTTAAAATCTATCAAAACTAATCCACTTTTAACTTTAAAATGACAACGACCAAAATACTACTTGACAACATACTGAAATAGCAGGACAATGGAAATAAAAAGGGGCGGGCATGACGGGGGATCAGCAGAGTAATCAAAAATCCTTTTTTTGGGCACACAGCAATCTGGGTTCATACCTATCCGGGAAGCCCAGTCCTGAGGGAACTCACATCAGGACCGTTCAGGAACTTCTGAGCCACAACGATGTTTCCACAACAATGATCTATACCCACGTTCTGAACAAACCCGGGGTTAGCGTAAGAAGTCCCCTGGATGGATAGAGAGCGTGTCCATATATAAGGTATGCTGTATATCCCGGCTATATGGGGGAAAATGCGGCTCTGTGAGAGGAATATTGGGATATATTGCATCAGAGGTGTATACTTAATTGTTGGGCCACAAGACAATGGGGTGCGGGAGATAGAAGTGATTATTGACGTACACCCGAAGATAGCGTCATGAAGTTTAGTGAAAGAAAAGGGTACAAAACACCGAACACGGAAATTCAAAACGAAGGGATGACCGCCGAACTAAGGATTTCCATATGGAATGTTCTTGACGCACGCATGTGGAGTACCGACGGATTTCTATATGCCCAGTATGGGGAATCACGGATACAGCCTTTCAGCCGGTCTCTGTGGTTTCACTATTTCAAGAAACCGATGGACGGTCGACCGACATCCGACAGGGGAATTCTGGATAAGATTAGGGAATACTTTTTCAAGTGTCAGTGGTACGAGGTGTATGATTTCTTGGAATTCGTGCTGAACTATCTCGAAAACCAGCGCATAAATGATTCAGTCAACTCAGTCCTTGCTATAGAGCTGTCCGGCTATCGATTCGTTGGGGGACACATTACCAATCTTACCTCGGAGGATGAAATCTCCTCTTTATCAGAAGCGCTATCTGACAAGGACTTTCCTGGAGTGCAAATCCATCTGAAAACAGCATTATCCCTGTTCAGCGACAAAAAGAAGCCTGACTACCGTAATTCCATAAAGGAATCTATTTCAGCAGTTGAAAGCATGGCCCAGAGGGTTACGAAGAATCCGAAAGCAACGTTGGGCGAAGCGCTGAAGAGCCTCAAAAAAACGACCGATCTTCATCCAGCCCTGAAGGAGGCGTTCCTGAAGCTATATGGCTACACTAGCGACGAAGATGGCATTAGACATGCGATGTTAGATGATCCTGGACTTGGGCCCGAAGATGCAAGGTTCTTCCTGGTAGCATGTTCCGCATTCATAAACTACTTGAAGAGCAAAATGGAGTGAAAAAGGCAGGTCTGATGGGACCGGCGCAAAAACGGCAGAATAACGGGGTCGGCCTTCACGAGAGACGTTGTGGAGAGTCCAAATGATTGCCCAACAAGGCAATCCAGACGACTCGTTACGCTCGCGGCTGATTTTTGTGTTCGGCAAAGAAAAGAACTTGACGAAGAGGTATAAATGACGTTGACAGATGTTCCATCGAAACCTACACCAGTAATTCAATTGCTGCGCCGGTTTCTTCAGTTAGGAATACAGGTCTTGGCCAAGCCTTCGGTGGGTCTTAGTCAATTGAGTATGTGGACAGCAGGTGTTAGGTCTCATCTCTCGAAGATCTATGGAATAAGCGCACCGCAACTATCGTACTTCTCTCAGGTAACCGTCGGCTTTCCAGCCCATGCGGTACGAGAGGAACTCACAAAGCGGATGAACCATCTCGCGCGAATCGTTGATGGGTTAGAAAATCTTCCAGCGGTCACCCAAACAGCTCTGTACGGAAGACGCATATTCATCGGGCACGGTAAGTCGCCTCTATGGAGAGAGCTCAAAGACTTTATCGTCGACCGGCTGAATTTGCCGTGGGATGAATTCAATCGAGAAGCTGTCGCTGGCTACTCTACCACAGACCGTCTCGGTACCATGCTGTCTCAGGCGGCGTTCGCCTTTCTTGTTATGACGGCGGAAGAGGAGCACGCGGATGCCACCCTTCATGCTCGTCCTAATGTGATTCACGAAGTAGGTCTCTTTCAAGGTCATTTGGGTTTGACACGCGCAATTGTTTTACTGGAGGAGGGTTGCTCTGAGTTTTCAAACATCATTGGTTTGTCTCAGATTCGGTTCCCACACGACGATATAAAAGCCAGGTTTGAAGAAGTGCGGCGAGTTCTGGAACGAGAAGGATTGCTTTAGGCCGAACCACGTGATGCAGCCAATCGCCCAAACTACGAGCTCAGGCTGATCACCGCGTTCGGCACAACATATCAATGGGAAAGGAGGCTTAGCCGCTTTGCAAAACCTAAGGGATGGAAGCATTGAAGAAGTCTTGGAAAATGTAATGGGGTTAGCTGCCGTTGCGTCGAGAGATGAAGTACGGTCGGTTATGGCTCTTATCGCTAAGTGCACAATTGTTCTCGGGGAGAATCTGACCGAAACATCAAGGCAGATCCAAGAATTTAACTCTTCTACCACGGCACTTACGCAACAACTGATCCGTCTGAATCGGGTTTTGACTTGGGCCACAATTGTGATTGCAATAGCAACGGGGGCCGCCGCAGTGGCAGCCTTCGTCACGGCACTGAAATCTTGACTCATAAGAGCGCCGAACCCATCGGATCGGCAGGAAACGGTGCCTGCCTCACGGTGGCCTCTTTATTCGACAAAGAATGAGGGGGAGCATGGAGGGTCAGCCCTTGACGGCCTGTTGCCCAAACCCACCGTGCGCATTCTTTGTTGTTTCAAGCCGGAAGAACTTTTCCTGAATCGCGACTTCGAGCACGGTTTGGGTACCCACTATGGCATGGCAGAACGTTCCTGAAAGGACAATGTGTGCTGTTTGAGGAGGTACGACGAGTTCACACATTGAGTGATGTCAGATCATTAGTGGGTAAAGCGCGCGCAGGGAGCAGAGAGGGAAACAGTGTTCCGGCTAAGTTTTGATTTGGGCAACAGGCCGTTGACATTTGAAATTTGGTTGAGACCAATGGAAGGTAATTATAATAATTCGTCTAATTACAATGATTTGTATAACTATGCCATGCAGCGGAGCCAGGCAGGAGGTAGGGATGGATGGTTACTCCAAAAAAGACTGAATGTGGCGGATGATCATATACTATATTTACAAGAAGAAGGTACCGTGAAAGAGAGGAAAACAGACAAAAGGAAAACAGGGTGTAAGTAGCTAATATTAAGAGAAAAAGCAGGTTTTGTTACGTATAGCTTCCTGTACTCTTCGTGGCATCCTTTTTGGTTGCATAACTTGATTTCAAGTGGTAATGAATAGAACGGGTGACCAAGGAGGAGTAATCATGGATAGAAAGGGCGGGCAGGGTGTGGTAGAGTGGATTGAGAGAAGTATCAGGGAGTTTGTAGGATCGTCCCAAAACTCTCTCCGGACTGAGAATAATGAAATCGCGTGGGGCGAGCCTCTCATAGGCTTTTCACGGGGTGACGATCCACTTTATGTGCAAATCACATCGATGATAGGCGACTTCTACTGGCAGCCGGCAGAGATATTCGGTATTACTTTTCCTCAAATAGATGCTAGGCCGGAGGAGCTTTCGGTTATTTCTTGGGTTCTGCCCCAGACAGAGGCTACAAAGGCGGACAACCGCAAACAGAGGACGTTCGGGTCTGAACGCTGGGTGCGGTCGCGAAAATTTGGGGAGGACTTCAATGTCGCGCTCCGTACAGACGTGGTACGGCTATTACAGGATGCCGGGTACCAGGCGGTTGCGCCTCAAAACTCACCCATGTTTGCCATCAGAATGTCGCAGACCTATGAGATGGCCTCGACCTGGTCTGAGCGGCACGTTGCGCACGTTTCAGGGCTGGGTACCTTTGGGCTCTGCGATGGCCTTATCACACCGGTTGGCAAAGCCGTGCGATGCGGATCGGTCGTGGCCCGTATTTCCATTCCCCCTACGCCGAGACCCTATGGGGACCATCACGCTTACTGTCTCTTCTATAGCGAAGGGAGCTGTGGCGCATGTATCAAACGCTGCCCGGCGGGGGCGGTGAGCAAAGAGGGGCACGACAAGAAAAAATGCCGCGATTACCTGGAGGGACCGATTGCCCGCCACGCGAGGGATGCATACGGCATCGAGGCCTATGGCTGTGGTCTGTGCCAGACAAAGGTGCCGTGCGAATCAGGGATACCAGTCAGTGCCAAGAAATAGTGAACGTTTCAATAAGCAACAGGCCCTTGACATTTGAAATTTGGTTGAGACTAATAGGGAGGTAATCACAATAAAACCTATGATGACAATGACTTACCCAACTATGCCATGCAGCGAATCGGCCATAAAGCAGCCTCTGGCTGATCCTCTTGTTAGGGCTTACAAGGGGAGAATACATAGGTGGATATAGGAAATAGGAGGTCGTTATGACAAAACACTCCCATCGTTTTGTAGAAACGTTTGACGGTTTTTCGGGGTATGGTCTGGAAAGGCAATCCAATGAGAATACAGTGCAACTGTACCTACAGAAATTTTCGGATGACCATTTGATGGAAGCAATTCTGAAACGGATGACCGATGACGATTTAACTGAGGTATTTGAGATTACAAGTAAAATGCTGAAAAAATATCTGACTGAGCCTGAATACCATCAATTGTTTCTCAAAGAGGAAGAACGATGAATCACAAAAGCTCTTCTTATTCCACGAGAACCAACAACCCCTTGACATTTGAATTATCCGCACGATAGCCTCTTTAAATCAACCGACATTGGATGTGGGGGATGCCTTATTACGCGCTGGATTTACGACTTTTTTTCACCTTTGCAAAGACTTCAACAGCGGATTTTCCTTCAAGGGGGCATTTGTTTTCACAAATTCCGCAGCCTGTGCATAGTTCATCTGCGATGTAGGGTTTTTTCAGGGTAACCTTCTTTCCGGTATAATCCCTCTCTTCGGATAAGTCAAATTTTATTGCCTTATCGGGAACAGGACAGTGTTCTTCACAGACAATGCAATTGATCTTCTTTGCGTAGGGGAGGCAAAGGTTTTTATCAAATACCGCCACCCCCATAACGCTCTTTTTCTTTTCCTCTATGGGTTGGTTGGGGATAGCCCCCGTGGGGCATACCTGCCCGCAGAGGTTGCAGTTATATTCGCAATAGCCAAGACGGGGGATAAATACAGGGGTGAACATGCCGTAGAAACCTGACTTAAAAAGATCAGGGTAAAGGGCATTTCTCAAACAGACCTTTATA
>JAPLKD010000129.1 GCA_026388245.1 Pseudomonadota bacterium
AAGGCAAAAGCCCGTGGCTACAAAACCTTCAAAAACCTCAAGACCATAATCTACATGATTACGGGGAAACTGGACTACAGTAAAACAGGGTTACCCACTTGAAGTGAAAAGGAGCCAAATATTTCATGTGAATTGGAGATGGCTTAAGTAACATCAGGGCAGAAAATTCTGTTTTGTTCATATTAATTCCGACTGAACCTTTATTACCCCACTCTTGAATTTTTTGTTCTAAATCTTTAAGCGCAAAATACATGAAGCAATAACTAGTATCATCTTTACATATTACGCTATTTATTTGCTGATTGGTTTGACACTTTTCCGATGTTACTACAACAAGACCTGCTGTTCCAATGCAACTAACACAGATTGAGTTTGGAGGTAGGGTTTTATTTTTTTGTGTATTTACACCTTTGACTGACAATCTTCTTTCAGTTTCAATAGCAAATACTTTATCGTGCATATCGGGGATTGTTAAAAAAGGCATATAGTCACCGTAGTTTTCTTCATCATCAGTTGGTGGTGTTTTCCCACAAACAATATCTTTTGAGAATTTTATAATTTCAGCATTTCCCCACCCCTTCGGAATTTTTTTTTGCAATTCTTCATTAAATTCCATTTCGCCACCATTGCTTTTATATGGCTTTCCGTTTTCATCGGGAAATTCAAAATCAACAAACCATTGCTTGTAAATTGTCTGTGCGGTTTCTTCTAATTTTTGAATTAGGCGGTTATTAAGGGCAATGTGGTTTACAATAGTGTTGTATTCTTTTACAATTTCTTTTTGTTTGTTGGGGTGGGGAATGGGTAAATCCATTTCACAAAACGATTCCCATGGCAAACCACCTCGAACATCTGCATCTGTAAAAAACCATGCATTTCTGTCAAATTCCTTTCTGCTAAACCACATCATTAGATATTCTGGAATAAGAACTTCTTTATCAATTATTTCAAAAACATCATAAGCAGGTGAAACAATAAAATCTTTTTTGCTTCTTGATAAAGCAACAGGCAATCTATAATCTCGTCCAACATGCATTCTATTGCAGGCAAATTGTCCCGCTTTCACAACTTTATATGCGGTTAGGTCAGTTCCGACAATATTTGCCACCGAAGGCATGTAGTACTTATCAATGTTAATCCCTAATAAAGTATTTGTTTTAAGTTCGCTATTGCGAACATTTACATCACGAATGTGATTGCCGATCTTTTTATAATTTGATTTCATAACCCAGTTCTTTAAATACGGTCAGTAAAACATTTTTAGATTGTTGTTCGGCTTTCAGCAAGTCGGCAAATTCAGTTTGTAAGCGCTGCATTTTCTCGTCAAAATCTATATTCTCATCACGGTTTACAAACTCAATGTATTTGCTTGGAACCAGAGAGAAATACTTTTTCTCTATCTCCTCAAATGATGCGCTATAACAAAATTCAGGAGTGTTCTGATATGTTTTTTCAAAATCGGTTTGCTGCCAATTGTGAAAAGTGTCAGTTACTTGTTTAATGTTTTCTTCTGAAAACTGAATGTACTTCTTTTCAAATGGAATCCCAATCCCCCGCAAGTCAATAAAAAGAATTTCCCTTTCACGATTGCGGTATTTTTTAATCTTCCCATTCAGTTCAACAGTTCTGGCTTTTTTATTCTTATTTAAAAACCAAAGAGTAACACTGATATTGGTAGTGTAAAACATATTTTGAGGCAACACTACTATTGCTTCCACCAAATTATTTTCAATCAGTTTTCTGCGAATAGCTTTTTCCGTTCCATCGCCACTCAATGCACCATTAGCCAAAACAAAACCTGCTACACCATTTTCGGAAAGTTTGCTTACCATGTTTAAAATCCAAGCATAGTTAGCATTACCTGTTGGTGGCACATCGTAGCCCGCCCATCGTGGGTCATCGGTCAGTTCGTTATCTGCCCGCCACTGCTTTTGGTTAAAGGGTGGATTTGCCATGACGTAATCAGCTTTAAGGTCTTTATGCTGGTCTCTAAAAAAAGTGTTTTCAGGTATATCACCAAGATTGGCAGATATACCTCGAATAGCTAAATTCATTTTAGCCAGTTTGTATGTGGTGGATATATTTTCCTGCCCATAAATAGAAATATCTTTTTGGCATCCGTGATGGCTTTCAACAAACTTCATGGATTGAACAAACATACCGCCTGAACCACAACAAGGGTCATAGATTGTACCTTTATAAGGTTCTATCATTTCGGCAATAAGATTTACAATGCTTTTGGGTGTATAAAATTCGCCTTTACCTTTACCTTCTGCTAATGCGAACTTACTTAAAAAGTATTCATACACTCTACCAACAATATCTTGTTGTTTGTCTTTAAGGGTGTCAATGTTGTTAATGGTATCAAGCAATGAAGCCAGTTTACTAACATCCAAACTCAATCTTGAATAATAGTTATCGGGCAATGCACCTTTTAAAGAAGGATTATTTTTTTCTACTGTAAAAAGAGCCGTGTCTATTTTAATAGCGATATCATCTTGTTTGGCGTTTTCTATTAAGTAACTCCAACGAGAAATCTCAGGCAGGTAGAACACATTTTTCATGGTGTAGAACTCCACCATATCGATGTATTTTTCTTTGCTATCCTCAACCAATTCTTGTTTTCTTTCCCCAAACTTATCGCTTGCGAATTTCAAAAAGATAAGTCCAAGAACAACATGCTTATATTCTGAAGGTTCAACAGTACCACGAAGTTTATTTGCTGAATCCCAAAGGTTTTCTTCAATGCTTTTAACGTTTTTCTTCTTTTGTTGTTTTTCGGCCATAAACTAATCTCCTATTCAGTATAGCGCACCAAGCACTATTTTGGACGGGGTTATCGTTTTATTCATGGGGCTAACAAGTTATTGCATAGTTTATGGATATTATCAATGTTGATAAAATTATTCAATCAATGATTGACAAATTCAAGCAACTTTCTAAAAAAAGGTACAGTGATGTTTTATATATATTTACATTCTACAACGATTTATTATATTGTATTAAAGGGTTTGCCTATATGTTTGAAAGGAGGTCTAAAGTGGACAGAAAGCAGATTATATTAGCCAGTATGTCAACAGGGAATTGCGATTTGTATAGTCCTGTTCAAGTCCAGAAGCTTTTTTTTCTTATCGATAAAAATATCACTGGAGCAATCAATAATGGCAGTCCCTTTTTTAATTTTGAACCATATAATTATGGGCCATTTGATAAAACTGTTTATACCACGCTTGAGGAACTTGCCGAAGAAGGTTTTATTGAAATGGTATCACAGGAGACATGGACTTCTTACAAATTATCTAATAAAGGTCAAAAAGCTGGTGAAGAAATTCTTAATTCGATTGCCAGTCCAGTGCAAGAGTATATAAAGAATGTTTCGCAATTTGTAAGAAAACTGAGTTTTTCGGAACTGATTCGCTCAATATATAAAGCATATCCGGAAATGAAGGTAAACAGCGCCTTTCAATACTAACGTATGACGGCAATCGTCGGTATTTTATGCAATAATGGTATTGTTATCGGAGCTGATAGTTCCACAACATTTGCTCAAGGACAACATCGAACAATAGAACAACCATCTGAAAAACTTTTTGTAATCGATGATAATATTATTGTGGCAGGCACAGGTCAAGTGGGCCTTGGACAACGATTTGCCAGAATCATCCAAGACTTGTGGTCTAACAAAAAATTCATTGGCCATCACATAGATTGCGCAAAGCAATTAACTCAAGAAGCTATCAAAGATTTTGGTTCTACAAGTGCTAGCAAGGGGCAATATGGGGCGCTTGTGGCCTTTCCTATAGCGGGAAAGCCATATTTGTGTGAATTTGCTGTTGATGATATGCAACCGGAATTTAAAACAGAACATTTATGGTATTGTTCGATGGGTGTTTCGCAACCCATCACCGATACCTTCTTGGCATTTATGCGGGATACCTTCTGGAAGGAGGGGCCACCTATGGTTGCTGATGGGATATTTTCAGTATTGTGGACGCTGGAAATGGCAATACAAATTAATCCCGGAGGAGTTAACGGCCCAGTGCGGATAGCCGTTATGGAAAGCAAAAAGGGCAAGCTTAATGCAAGGAAATTGTCTGATGATGACCTTTTAGAGGCACGCCAAGCATTGAATGAAATGAAAACATCAATGCGAAAACTGCGTGATTCACATACCCCAGAAGATTCTACAACCCCCCTTCCGCCTTTTGCCAATCCCTAACCTTTCGTGAAGTAAACAATCACCCGAATATGTGCTTGATGACAAGGCAAGGAAGCTACAAACCCCTCGCCTCTGCCCCCTATTTGCCCCGCGGGTCAATGCGATTGTCCGCGGGGTAGTGCTTTTCCGCCCATCCGCACACTTCATCCTTAAAGTCTGCAATCTCTGACGTAAATACGTCATCTACGAGGGGTCAAAAAACCCTGTCAACAAAATCATCCTGGACGTTGGTATCTTCCGTAACTTGCTCATGACCTATTCTCCTTTTTCATCATTTTTGATACCGTAATGTGTGATATAGCAAGTTGACACACTCTTTCGGCATAGGGCAGTCCCGGTTCTTTTGTAAGCGCATAGGCTATTTCAGAACGGATACGGGGAAGTGCAAGAGTGCCCAGGCGTTCAAGGAAGTCCGTTCTGGTGGCAGCAAGTTAGTTGCCAAAGTTACCTACGTCCCCAATCCGCCCCATCAAAGAACTTTTCCTGCCACCGTCTTGCGCAACAAAGCCGTCAGGAGCCAGCTCGCCGTTAAGGCAACGGAGAAGGTGATCAGAAATTTGAGAGCTGCCGGCAATGGCTTCGTGAGCAGGTAGAATTGAATCCAAGTCACAAAGCCGTAGTGAAAGATATAGATGCCGTACGCGTTCTCTGTGAAGTTGTCCGCCAGAGGCCGGGCAGTTCGAAAGAAAGAACGGGCCATACCCAATGCAGCAAGGCCTGTGAAGGTGCAACAGAAAGAATAGACTGTCGCCAGGATGACATTCATCACCCATACCGGTGTGTTCACAAAACATGTCCCACTCAATTCCAGCAGACCGTGTACCACATAGGTTAAACCTCCCAAGGCAAGCCAAAGCGGCCACGGCCTCAGATTGTGACGTGACAATGAGAGTTCCAGGTTTGCACCTCCGAGCGCGACGCCCAGCTGGAACCAAGCGAAATACAATAAGAGTTTCCAGGTCTGAAAAACCAACGGTCCCGCCAACTGGGACCAGGTGGTGGGCAAAATGAACAGGCGCAGGGGAACGGTTGTCAGCAGGCTCACTGCAAGGAACATGACAACCAGACTCCGAGCCGATGCGGCAGACCAGGACAATTTCTTCATGAGATTCGGAATCAATTGATAGGCGACAGCGACAACACCACAGAAGGCAAGCAAAACCCAGATGAACCAGGCCGGCCCCCCTGACCAGTCGCCGGTGGTGAAGAAACGACGCAAAAAGCCACCCTGGCTGACTGCGTCACTTGAGAGCCAGGATGGGTAGTACGCCAGCGGACTGAGCAACGTAACGGCGATGACGAAGGGGATTCCAAGACGTTTTATCCGGTCGGCCAGAAAGTGACCGACCCCCTTCCGCTCAATGGACGGTGCAACAAATAGGCCGGATATGAGGAACATGAGGGACATGAAGAACATATCATTCCAGCCCACAAACCAGTCGAGGGGCATCCAGCGGATCGTATCGACGACCGGTGCGGTGGATTTCATGTAATGCCCCGGGTCGTAATGACTGAACGTGTTGTATGCCAGTGCAGCGTGATGTGCAACTACCAACACAATTACGCTGCTCCGCAAGTAGTCGATGGCAATATCACGCTTCAAATGGTTCCTCCAGGCTTGAAATGGACAGCATTGAACACTCTATATTCCTCCCTTGCCTTTGTGATTCATCGTTCTTCCTCTTTGAGAAACAATTGATGGTATTCAGGCTCAGTCAGATATCTTTTCAGCATTTTACTTGTAATCTCAAATACCTCAGTTAGATCGTCATCGGTCATCCGTTTCAGAATTGTTTTCATCAAATGGTCATCCGAAAATTTCTGTAGGTACAGTCAAACGTTTCTACAAAAAGATGGGAGTGCTTTGCCATAACAACACCCTATTTCCTATTTATTTTTTAATTTAATGAAATAAATTTTATTTTCACATTATTAACTCGTGTATCAAATTGATTATTGCTTACATAATCAATTTGATATCGCTGCTTCTGAGAAACAAATTGTTTCATTCGCCTTCGTCCAGTCGTGCTGGTGGTTTGCTAACGGAAAGTTCAGCCTGAGCCCGTCGTTTGGGCGGTTGGCTGGAACGACTGGTTGGAACGGAGCTTCTGTGTCCATCAGTCCCTGTTAAAGGTCACAAACCAGACGGGCCATTCCGGGAGATCTGATTTCTCTTTCGAAGTACGGGTCACGCCACTCATCGAGTAGTCTGAATCCATGTTTTTCATAGGCACGCTGCGCGGGGATATTGCCTATGTAAATCGAAATCTGTGCCTGACGGAAGCCTTTGTCCCGTCCTATATCGAGTATGTCATCAAGCAATCTGTTGACAATTCCTTTTCTGCGAAACGCTGGGAGCGTCGCTACACTATCAACCACCCACGCCCTTTCGATTGGGGGTGGAATGCACGCCGTGATCCTTGGAGGTCCACCAGCCGCCATCTCCTCGGCAGGGAACTTGCCTAATCTCCTGTAGACTTCAGGCAGGGTTTCTTGGAGTGCATGATAGCCACGAACACTCGGATCGTAGCCCCCAAGTCCAGACACAGGGCCTGCTCCCGTTTCTGCCAGCAAATAGCAGGAGTAGTGAAACAGATGGGGGGCATCAGTGACGGCTAAGAGTCGTAGAAAACGGAGGCAGTCATCTTCAGACTCATTGAGGACAACCTCCCATATACCTCGCTTCACATGCGCCCTCCCGGCAGTCAATATGAGCCAGGCAAGGAACGCGGCGTCATCCGGGGTGGCATTCCGTATCCTCAAATCCATGGTTCCAATCCTTTCGTGCGGATCATGCGTTCTTAAGTTTCTTGATTCATTCCACGTAAGGCGGACGAGGAACCGAGCGGATCAGCGAACGCAGTGAGCAGCGAGGTGACGAGAGCGTGGAGGAGCGCCCATTGCTTTTAATTGCCTTTATTATGCCTTTATCATTCATATTATTATCCGGGCGCGACTCAAGCGGCCCGCCTTACACCAGCGTCAGCGAGAGGCTGCTTTATGGCCGATTGGCTGAATCCGCTCGTTGGGCTGGGTTTTTCCTTTCATAATGTTTCGTCAAGAATTTCATAATTTAATGGGTGCCCCTCTCCTAGAAGTGGGCTCCAAATTCACTTCTGTATGTGAAAGCAGCTTAGATGACTTCATTAAAGCAAAGCCCAGACGATTGCATACCCCAGAGCCGGCAGCAGGTTGCCGATACGGATTTTAACCGCGCCGAGGAGATTGATGCCAATGGCAACAATGAGGAGGCCACCGGTTGCCGTAACGGCGCTCAAGACGGCAGGTTCCTGAAGGAAGGCAAGTCTGGAGGCCAAAAGTGTAATGGCTCCTTGAATCAGAAAGACGCTTACAGCAGAAAAGATAACGCCGATACCGAGTGTAGAGGCAAATGCAATAGATGCCACACCGTCCAGCATAGCCTTCACATACAAAGTGGTCGCATTTCCCGTCGTTCCATCCTGAATGGAGCCAACAATGACCATGGCGCCTGTGCAATATAGCAAGGAACTGGTGACAAAGCCTTCCACGAAGGTTGAGGAATCAGAATGGGTTCGATCTTTCAGCCATAGGCCGATTCGTTCCAGCCCGTCTTCAATTTTTAACATTTCCCCGGTCAAGGCTCCCAGAAGGAGGCAACCGATCGTTGGAATCACATCGCGGGCGGATAGGGCCATTTGCAGACCAATGAGTAATGTTGACAACCCCAGGGCTTGCATGAGAATGGTCCTTACACGCTCGGGCAGGCTTCTCCCAGCCATGAGACCGATTAGACTGCCTGCTACCACAGCGCCGGTATTAACAATAGTTCCCTTCAGAATGAAATCTCCTTCTAAACAGCTTACTGCGCTCTCTATATCTTTAGATAATATACTATTCTAGCCGTATGAGCCATAACTTTTGTCTATTCCTGTGCAGTAGTTAGTAGTCATGTGACTGTGAGCCTTCTGATTGATGCCTCCTTACATCTATTAAAAGTGCCCAACGCGGAAATCAGCGGCGGCTGTAGGACGTCCGCTGGATGCCATGGTTAGGCGGTTCCCTCCATAAACAATTTTACCAATTCCTTAAAATCATGAAGCCACGCAGGATGCATGAATGATAAATAGTGAATAGCATAGCCCCTATTCACCCCTGAGTGCGGTAATGGGATCAACCCGTGCTGCTTCACGGGCAGGATAGAAACCGGAAAAAACACCGACTGCGGTTGAAACACCGACACCAAGAAGAATCGCAGCATAGGATACAATAAAATCCCACTTCGCAAAGTATGCGAAGATATAAGAAACTGTAATCCCCAGCAGTATACCAATGATGCCCCCTGCAAGACAGAGGGTAACAGACTCTATGATAAACTGGCTCTGGATGTCGCTTTGCTGGGCGCCTAAAGCCCTGCGGATACCGATCTCCTTTCTGCGCTCCGTCACAGAAACGAGCATTACATTCATTACACCAACACCGCCTACGATAAGAGATATACTTCCGATAGCGCCAAGGAGAAGCGTAAAAAGCCGCATCTGTTTACCCATGCCTTCTATCAACTGCTCGGCAGTGCTTACCTTTATGGTGAGCCCTCTCTGTTTTGCACCAAAATAGTGGTTTAATTCTCTTTGCAGGACAGGAACGGGCTGAATTTTTTTCAGTCTTGCCAGAAACGTGTTGATACCTCTTTCTTCAAAGCTCCTCGATGCAGTGGTGATATGGGTGATTACTCCTTTATTGAGCCCACCCGGCAGCATTCCCCCGCCTTCAGAAACCTTATTGATAACCCCGATAACTGTGTAGATGCGCTTTCCGAACTTAAAATCCGACCCAAGGACATTTTTGGTCCCCGATTTTTGCAAGGAATCTGCAAAATCGGACCCTATGATACAAAAATATCTGTAGCTGTCGAGGTCGGATATCAGTCGTCCCTCGCGGACTGTCAGTTTGCATATATCAAAAAAAGATTGTGTCACACCAAGCATGTCGATGAAAGCGTTTTTGCTGCCATGTGAAAATTGGGTACCAGAAACAATATAGGGTGCAACGCTTGCAATGCCGGGAACATGTTTACCAAGGGCGAGGGTTCCCGAAAGGGGGAACGTTACCATTTTGTTCGGGCTGTCGTAATCCTTAGAGACCGTTATGATGTTAATGCCCATATCCTCAAACTGTTTAAGGGCTTGATTCTTGACTATCTCCCCGATGGATATCATACCGATAACAGAGCCAATACCTATAATAATACCGATGAGCGCCAGAACAGTCCGTTGCTTGGCGCTTGAGAGGCTTTCTAAAGCCTCGTTTATATTTATCCGAAGCATCATTATCTGTCTACCTTGCGCTGTCTGTCGGTGATGACTCCGTCCCTGAGTTCCGCCATTCTCTTGCACTGCCTCGCTATATCAGGGTCATGGGTAATAATCACAAAGGTAATCCCCTCCTTCTCGTTCAACTGCTTAAAAAATGTTAAAATTTCCTGCCCTGTTTGGGTGTCGAGGGCGCCGGTCGGTTCATCGGCAAGGATAATTGCCGGGTTTCCTACCAGGGCCCGTGCGATTGCAACCCTTTGTTGCTGACCCCCTGAAAGTTCGTTCGGCTTATAGTTGGCCCACTTATCCATTTCAACCCTCTTGAGGTATTCCATTGATTGCTCTTTGATCTCGTTTTTTTTAAGGCCTCGATATACGAGCGGGATGCCAACGTTCTCAATGGCAGTCTTCCGGGGAAGAAGATTATATGATTGAAACACAAAACCTATCTTCCTGTTCCGCAGGGTTGAAATCACCCTGTCATCATCATAGGTTATCTGTGTATCTTCAATAAAATACGATCCCGATGTCGGTTTATCGAGGAGCCCCATGGTATTCATCAACGTTGATTTTCCACTACCTGACGGCCCGATGATGGCGAACAGCTCCCCTTTCTCTATTGTCATGGAGATGCCTTTGAGAACTTCCACCTCTTCAGGACCGACCTTATATGTCTTGTGTATGTCGATTAACCGCAGCACGAATCATTCCTCAATCAGCACTTCATCGCCTTCTTTTATACCGTTGATAATCTCCACCGAATCGGGGGTGGTAATGCCGGTCTCAATCTGCACCCTCCCGGGTTTGCCGGTTCCCTTATCTCTCACGGTGAGGAAATAACCCCCATCCCCCTCTGTTACTGCCTTGATAGGGACGGTAAGGGCATCAGCCTTTGAGTAGGTTAATATTTTAACGTCGGCGGACATGCCAAGGCGTATCTTCTCCATCACCGACTGAGGTATCCCCTTGAGACGAATCTTATCCATCTCCGGCTGGGGAAGTCCGTCGAGGATGACAATCACCCTGAAGGAAGGCGGTCCTTTCTGTGCCTCATCCTGTGTTGCCTGTGATGAGATGCTGGATACCTTTCCTTTCAGCACTATGCCGGGAAAGGCATTTCCTGTTACCGTCACATCCTGACCGTTTTTTATTTTCAGCACCTCTATTTCGTCTACGTCCACCTGAACGGAAAGATTCTCGATATTTCCTATTGTGATAAGCGTCTCCCCGCGGGTGAAGGAAACGCCTTTGTCAACCCTTTTACCTTTCTTGTCTTTATCTCCTGAAGAAGGCAGGACAACAACGCCCTCTAAGGGCGCAGTTACATTCCCCCGATCAAGTTGATTTTTTAATCCATCGAATTTTATTTTAGCACTTTTCATATCCAATACAGCTACTTCAAGGTAATTCCCAGCACCTTTTGCCCTCGCGTTTTTCAATTCATCAACTGCATTATCATGGTCAAGCTTGGAGCTCGAATATTGTTGCTTGGCGTTTTCATACTCCGTTTCGGCGACAATCCCTTCTTTAAACAGACCTTCGGTAGCCTGAAACGTCTTTTTTTGAGCTTCTAAGGTCATATTTGATTTGGAAAGGGAGCGCTTCGCTTTCATTACGTCATCACTGTTTTCCCAGTCCCGCATATCCTTTACTTTGCCGGCTGCCTTTATGTAATCTGTCTTTGCCCCGTCATATTTAACTTCAATATCGGATATATCCAGTTCTAACAGGGGTTGACCTTTTTTCACAAATGCTCCGTACTGGAATGATGTTTCTTTTACAACTCCGTCAAAGGGGCTCACGATATTTACTACTTCGCTGGGTTTCAAGGTCCCCTCCAGGGCAATGCTTTCCGATATCGGTCCGGGTTTTACTGTGAATGTCCTCACTGTCGACGTTTTTTCCTTCATGTGCAGGCTTTTCTCTACACGTCTCTCTATGTAAGGCATCTTTTTCCATACATAAAGCCCGACGACCACGAATACCAGAATAATAAAGAGTGTGCCAAAGATGCGTATCTTATGTGCCTTTTTCAAGTCTGCCATGATGGTATTACATTCACGCTCAACCTCAAGATATGCCTTCCTGAGCGTTTCGTGCTTTTTTATCATTTCCTCGAAAGAATTGGTATGAGCCTTATCCGGCTGTTCCGGTTCTGCCATACTGTCATCACCTCTCATCATTTGTCTGCCACCTTTACCTCATTGTCATCCTTCTTTACCTCGATCCTCCATGTTTTTAA
Organism: Pseudomonadota bacterium; assembly: GCA_026388245.1. Taxonomy (GTDB): domain Bacteria; phylum Desulfobacterota; class Syntrophorhabdia; order Syntrophorhabdales; family Syntrophorhabdaceae; genus MWEV01. The sequence goes on from JAPLKD010000129.1 coordinate 11,756, forward strand.
TGTAGTACCGAGCGTCTGATCGAGGTTCGTCAGGGCATTAATGTAATTGATAAAATTAGAAAGTTCATTGTTCTGCGCATTTATGAGATCATTCTGGAAGCTGACCAATTGAAAATTAGAGGTCTGGCCGGCTTTCAATTTTTTGTTTTCGATGTCGAGTTTCTGCTGCGAAAAAACGCGCGTCTGCCTGGCAAGTTCCAGTTGTTGAAACTGCATTTCTACGGTCCGTATCGCGTTCTGTACGGCTATCGATAGAGTGATATCCGCTTTTTTCAGGCTTACCTTTGCCTGGTCATAGGCTACCTTGTTGGTGAGATAATTTTGCTCATAGGTCAGGTCATTAAAAGGGATTGAAAGGGTTATTCCCGCATTCCAGTCACTTTTTCCCGCGCTTGCTAATGCATCATAGACAAAGGGGTATTGGGCGCCGGAGATGCCGCTGCGTCCAACGCCTGCCCCCACGGAAAGACCCCAGAGGCGGTTGTTTTTCGCTACCACGTAATTTAATCTCGCTGTCTCGACGTTCTGCAATGCCTGCAGGTAGTTAGGGCTGTTTTTCCTGGCTATCTCCATGGCTTCCTGAAAAGAAGGAGGAGTAGCCTTCACATCGCCCTCATCCACGGGCTCAAAAAGGGTGTTCTGGTCGATATTGAGGGTCTGGATCAATGCCAGCCGCGCAGATTCAATATTATTCCTGTCCTGGACAATCTGTAGTTTTCTCTGGGATATATCGGCATCTGACTGGACAAGTTCCGTTCTTGCCATCCTTCCGGCATCTATCAGTTTCTTGTTTGTCTCATAAGTCTTCTGCGATGTATCCAGCGCCTCCTGATCTATCTTGAGCTGGCTCAGGGCCTGGGAGTAAGTTCTATATTGCTGTATGGCCGAGACTATTGTATTGATTATTGTCCCCTTTAAATTAAGGACGCTGATCTCTTCACTAACACGTGCAATTTTGACCGATGCTGTAGTGACCTCGACCCCGCCGCCCCTTAGAAGAGGCTGCACAAAAGAAAGCGACCAGGTGGGAGAATATTGGTTGAGTTGCTGAACATCCGCTTTGTTTGCAGGGTTATCCCAGGTAAAATTGAATGTGCCTCCTGTAGGAATAGTCACCAAAGTGCTGAATAGGGCGTCCTGATTGGAACCCGTTGTCCTTGGTATATCCTGCGGGTTTGTCGAAATGCGCTGGCTTGAGAGCTGAATGGCGCCTACGCCGAAAGGGGTAAACTTATATTCGGCAACCTTGAGATTAAACCTATCGCTGATACGGCTCAGAAAATTGCTCCTGATGTCGAGGTTATTCTTTACGGCCAGCATTACACAATCGGCAAGGGTCATCTTTGGCAGTTTTTTCTGTTGGTTTTCCTGGACTTCCTCAGAATATCCCTGAGGAGACAGAAATATGAGAATAACAAAAATTAACCAGAACTTTTTCATGTACTTACCTTATCACAGTTTTCTGCCCGTTTCCACAGACTACTGCAATAATGCCCGTTTTGTAGATCACGGCATACCGGAGCAAGTGTGTTTGAAAAGTGTTCCTGTAGTGGTGATTGTCGTGTTTGAAGGGAGCTGATTCGCATATGCACCATTACCGTTTGTACAGATACTTTTCCAACCTGCCACCTTATTTACTTCCGCGTTAATCACTATCCAGTAGCTGTTATCAGGGATTGCGACACACTTGGTTTGCGCTGCATCAATGTTTCCTGTTTCGTACGTTTTCCCTGTGTTGACATCAGATACCGAAAGCTTCGCTACGTAGGTGACTTTATTGTGGAGGCAGATCTCTTTTGAGTCCGCCAGCACATGGCCTGTCAGCCCGGAAAAAAACGAGTATTGTGGATATTGCATAGACTATCCATTTAATAACATTTCCTCCTTGTTATATACATGTGTCTGCAACCCGTGTCCTTTCTTTGCAGATCATCCCGTTACGGCACGCTTGTGCAGTTAGGGTGAGCAGCTAAAGTTAAAGATCGTACCTTTCGTGGTGATTGTGAAGGAGTCAGGGAGGGGATTTCCGGTAGACCAATTGTAGGTACAACTGCCCCCGCCCCCTACCAAGGTAACATCCGCTTCTATGTTGGGGGTAGCCTCGAGAATCTGAACGCATTTTGTGAGCCCGAGTGTGACATCGCCCGTTTTATATTCCTGTGTGTCTGCATGGACAACAAGCTTGACAACAAACCCCCCCTTGTTATGCAGGCATATAGTCTTTGAATCTGCTTTGGCAATGTTGCCGAATCCAAAGAAAAGACAAAACGTAATAAAGATCATAAATATCTTTCTCATCTGAAACCTCCTTTATTAAACAGCCGTATTTTTTTATCAAACGTATAAACAATATTTCAAGGTTCGTGTTGCTTTTACAAACAGTCGTGCGGATTTCTCTGTTGATTGTAGATGCTTCAGGGTTGGCAGCTTTTTCTCTCATAGTGCAACCCTCAACAAAAACACTGACGGCAAAAACTAATAAGAAAACGAGCGGGAGTGGATTCTTCATCTCATCTCCCACAACTTTCCTGCTATTTTAAAACGGGACAAGCCCTTATCATTGACATACATTGTTGTGCAAAGCAAAGACTTGTCCCAAAGGAACGACCGTGTCAGCGTATTACTGTTCGCATTTGACGCTCAGGGTAGTTCCGGAAGCAAAGTATGTTATATTACCCGTATAGGAAGGGTTGTAGGGGATTTGGGGACTACAGGATACCGTTTTCCCCATTATTGCCTTTACCTCGACGGTATACGACGCACCGGATGCGAGGTTCGCTAACGGTTGACATTTGGTGCTGCCAATGGGGAAACTGCCTGACCAATCGGTCTGCCAACTGGCTGAGGTTACCCGCATCTCTGCAGCGTACCCTGCGCCTACTTTCAAAAAGACGCATGCTTGCCCTTGAGCTCCCACTGACGACACCATTAGCATGAGTATCATCACGCTTGCAAAACCAAAACAAATTACCTTTGAAAAATGTTTTTTGTGATCCATAACGCCCTCCTTTTTTTTAGTTCACTTACTATTACTATATTACGCTACTTTTTATAGATGTCAATCTTTAATTGTAATAATAATGCGTTACAATAAATAGTCGACTGTATTATGGGAATCGTTCATTGGAATGTCAAACATCTTGAGTTCAGAAATATTCATCGTAACTCTTTGTGTCTTATGAGTCTGTGGTAGCTGCGTTATCACTATGAGGCATCCTGAAAGGTAGATTTTTATTCCAGATTAATGATCTATGCAGGTTTACCGGAAGGGCTCAACATTTCTCCCTTTAATCATATAGATTTATATTGAATAAGAGCCAGAAGTGAGGGAGAATAAAAAAGTAGCTCGGGGTTGGACAATATGATCAAATACAAGACCCCCATGGGTATTCCGACCCTGGACAAATATTATGAAAAGAAACCCCACCGATCCCGGTCATACGGAAACAGACCGGATTCTCAGGAACCTTCGTAGAGACGTACTACCCATGATCAGACAGTGGGGCCGGCCACAGAATTTGTTCGCCTTAAGCCCTTCAAAAGCTTCCTTTGTTATCATCGACATGCAGAATTTCTCGTGTGTCCCCACAAAGGGAGGGGTCATGCCTCGCATCAGCGAGGTCATCACACAGATCAACAGGCTTGCCGATTTCTGTCGCACAGTGCACGTCCCTGTGATATGGGTGCGGCAGAATATTACAACGAGTCCAGCGGGCGCCAATGCTGGTTTGTATCCGGCCTTCCACGATAGGAGCCATTTGGAAAGCGTATCCAACCAAAGCAAGGGAACGGAGATTTTTTCAGAAATGCATTTCAATCCTTCTGCAGACCATGTTGTATTTAAAAACCGCTACAGCGCGTTTTTGTCAAACCCGCCGGAGCTTCGGGAGAAGCTTGATTTTCTGAAAAAGACTCAGCTTATTGTCGCCGGGATCGCCGCCAACGTCTGCGTTGAATCTACGGTGAGGGATGCAATGCAACTGGATTATGAGGTGGTGCTGGTCTGTGATGGTATCACTACCTTTGACGAAACTTTCCTTGAAAGTACCATAAAGAATACAATGCTCTTTTTCGGGGATGTCCGGACAACGGAAGAAGTCATGGAGGCACTGAGGGAAAATGTATCCTGATTCGCTACGCAACCCTGAAAAGCCCTGGTGTGACCGGCTTGGGCTCTGTCCCATGCATGAAGGGATCGAGCGTCCCGAACGGTTTACCGGCGATGCGGCCTACCCGGATGCGCCTGACGATTATTCCAATGCGCTGTTTTTACCCAATGGCATTCTGGAGAAATACGAACACGGCGTGTGGCGGGAAAAATTCAACCAAATTTTTAACGTATAGGAGGTGACCATGCTACCACTTATGAACAAAAGAATCCTTTCCTTCGAGACCTGGGGATCCGGCGCCTTCCACGCTGAATTACTGGCCCTGATGGGTGCTGAAGTCATCAACATCGAGGATCCGCAGCAACGAGGAAATCCTCTGCGCCGGATGGGGTCTCTCTACCTGGATGAGGAAAAGCAGGACAACGAGGGAAACCAATTCTGTCTTCACAACAAGAAAAGTCTTGCTCTGGACATACGGACAAAGGAAGGCCTGGGCATCCTGCACAAGCTTCTTCCAGCATCAGACGCGGTGATCAATAATTTCCGTGGGTCCCTCCCGGAAAAGCTGGGGATCACCTATAAACACCTTGCGCCGTATAACGAAAAGATCGTCTGTTCGCATCTTTCCGGATACGGGCGGGATAACGAACGGGCGGGCTGGCCGGGATATGATTTCCTGATGCAGGCGGAAACGGGATGGATGTCCATCACCGGTGAACCGGGCAGCATCCCGACCAAAGTAGGCGTCTCCGTTGTAGACCTTCTTGGGAGCGTATATGGCGCCCTTTGCACCGTGGCCTCCTTATATCACGCGGAACAAACCGGAAAAGGCTGCGATGCGGACACAAACTTGTTTGATATAGCGCTGAACTGCCTGTGCTATCAGGGATTGTGGTTCCTGAACGATGGGTTCACTGCCGGCAAACAGTCCCGCTCGGCCCACACAACCCAGGTTCCGTCTCAACTTTATAAGACTGCTGATGGCTGGATCTATATCGCATGCCTTACCCAGAAATTCTGGGAACTGTTTTGCGATAAAATCGGTCATCCTGAGTTGATGCAGGATGAACGCTTTCATGCTAACGAAAACAGGCTGGAAAATCGCCAGGCACTGACGGACATCCTGGACGGGATTTTAATGAAGAAGACTACCAGCCAATGGATGGAGCTCCTCTCGGGAACGATCCCCTGCGCCCCGGTTGACGATATACGTCAAACCTTCGAGAATCCTTTTGTGCGGGACTCCGGAAAGATCATCACCGTTCCTTATGACAAAAGCCAGAAACGGACGAGTGTGGAGTTCATCGCTCCTCCGTTTAAATTCGACGGCGAGATGTTCAACGACTTCAGGATCGGGCCAGCGCTCGGGGAACATACCGCCGAGATTCTGGAATCTCTTGGTTACGCCGGGCACGAAATCCGGGAACTCGACGAAAAACAGATCATTGTTATCCCGAACGACAAACGGAAAGGGTAGGTAAACACCATGAATGGAGTTCAATCGTTGGAAATAAACCGGAAAAGGAGGTACTGCCGATGATCAAATTCGACACCAACAAGGAACAGATGATTTTTCCAGTGACCATCATAAGGGGAGGCACCAGCCGGGGTTTGTATTTCTTGTCCGATGAAATTCCTGACATCGCACACGGCCAGGAGCGGTTTCTGGCGACCGTCATGGGCAAACCCGATCCTCTTGAAGTTGACGGTCTGGGTGGAGGACAGTTCTGGAATTCAAAGGTTGCGATTGTAGGCCGGTCACAGCGCAGCGATGCGGATATCGACTACACTTTTGTTCAGGTGGAACCGCTGACTGACACGGTGGACTACAATGCCAATTGCGGCAACATTTCAGCCGGTGTTCCGCTGTTTGCGCTGGACAGGGGGTTGATCACCCTGCCCGATGGGGAACACGAGCTTCGAATTTGGAATACCAATACCCAAAAAATGCTCTATTCGGAATTGACGGTAAAAAACAGCAGGGCGCTTGTAGCTGGTGATTATGTCATGTCCGGAATTCCGGGCAGCGGGTCTAAAATATTCATGGACTTTCGTGATACGGTGGGAGCCACAACGGGAAAGATGTTTCCCACTGGCAGGCTAAAAGACTCTGTTGTCATGGAAGACGGCACGAGGGTCTCCGTTACGATTTGCGACGTATCCAACATGATCGTTTATGTTGCTGCGACGGCTGTCGGCTGCAACGGACTGGAAACCCTTGACGAACTGAATGTCAAAAAGACGATGTTCGATCGTTGCGCCGAAATCCGCGGTAAGGCAGTCTTGCTGGCCGGGCTTGTTGATCGCTGGCAGGATGGCAGGGATTGGTTCCTGCCGCCTGTATGCATGGTAACCGGACCTGAGACCTACACCGCGTCGGATGGCACAACGGTCAAGAGAGAGCAATGTTCATTGATCGGCAAACTGGTGGTTGAGGGATGCATGCATCCGACTTTTATGGGTACAGGCTCGTGTTGTTTTACAGCGGCGGCATCGGTTCCTGGAACCATACCCAATGACATGCTCCCCGAAAGGGAAATGGGGCCATCTTTTGTGTTTGGTCATCCGGGCGGAACCATGCCCATGGAAGTAGGCGCAGTGCTCGATGATAATTGCAATAAAATATCCTTCAGACGCCTGGGTTTTGGTCGAACCGCGCGGAAAATCGCCGATTGTTCGGTTTATGTCAGGCCCGCCACCATGGATAATCTCAAGGTGAAAGTTGTTTTGCCTAAAGCTTGGTAATTTGCTTCGGGATTACGTGATCAGCACAATTACACAGTCATTTCGAAACGGGGTTGAAGTCGGAAAACGGGTAATTGGGGTCGGACCAGGCTAACCCATTGAAATAAGTCGTTTTATGCATGGAAAATGGCCAATTTCAGGGCTTAATGGAACATGATAAATTAGACACCAAGGTAGGCTGTCTTTACGTGCTCATTATTGAGCAATGATTCCCCTGTCCCCTGTAATACTATCCTGCCGTTTTCCATTACATAGGCCCGGTCGGCTATTGCGAGCGTCAGTTTTACATTCTGCTCTACAATCAATACAGTAGTACCCTCTTCTTTGATCCTTTTAATGACATTAAAAATATCTTTAACAAGGATAGGGGAAAGACCGAGGGACGGTTCATCAAACATTTGCAGTTTTGGCTTGCCCATAAGCCCTCTGCCTATGGCCAGCATTTGCTGTTCACCACCGCTCAAGGTTCCTGCAAGCTGTCTTCTCCGCTCAAGAAGTCTGGGGAATAGCTCAAACACGAGTTGTTTGGTTATCTCTCGCTCTTTTTTTGCTTCTCCTTTCAAAGAACCCATGTCGAGGTTTTCTTCAATGGTCATTTCCACAAAAAGCCTTCTTGCCTCCGGAACATGGACTATCCCGGTTTCTATCAGCTTGTATGGCTCCAACCTGTGAAGAGGTATATCATTAAAGAGTATCTCACCTCTTCTGGGTCTCAATATGCCTGAGATTGTTTTTAAGGTTGTTGATTTCCCGGCGCCATTTGCGCCAATGAGGGCAACAATCTCGCCTTGTTTTACCTCAAAAGAGATATCCCAGATTACCTGAACATCGCCATAAAAAACATCAATATTTTTTATCTCAAGCATTGTGTGCCTCTCCTAAATAAGCTTCAATCACAACGGGATTACGGCCGATTTCTAACGGTGTTCCTTCTGCTATTTTCAGGCCATAGCTCAACACAACAATCCTGTCAGAGATAGACATGATCACTCTCATATGATGCTCGATAATCAGTATAGTGATGCCTCGCTCCGTCCTTATCTTGTTTACAATCTCTACCTGTTCGTTAATCTCTGTAGGATTAAGCCCTGCAAAAGACTCATCAAGCAGAATAATCTCAGGCTTTGTGGCAAGTGCACGGGCGATCTCAAGCCTTTTTCTTCTACCAAGCGGCAGGCTCTTTGAGATAACGTTTCTGTCGTCATAAAGATTTGTAAACTTCAACACTTCCATGGAAATTTCTTCAGCCTGAGCCTTACTCTTTGTGCGTATAAAGGCAGAAGCTATTACGTTGTCGAGAGTGGACATTCTCTGTAAAGGCTTTACTACCTGAAAAGTTCTTGCAACCCCGAGCTTGCACAAGACGTGAGGTTTCAGGTTTGATACCTTTTCCCCTTTTAAAAGGACATCGCCCTTAGTGGGTGGGTAAAACCCGTTGATTACATTAAACATTGTTGTTTTACCAGCGCCATTCGGCCCGATGAGACCAAGGATCTCCCCTTTGTTCAAAACAAAAGAAACATCCGTGAGAGCTGCGAGCCCCCCAAATTGCTTAGAAACATTTCTGACCTCAATTAAACTCATGATGACGCTCCCTTTTTGCCCTTGAAAGGTTTAATCAGTTTTCGGAAATCACCAACAATACCATTCGGGAGGAACATGACAATAAGAATCAGTATAATACCAAATATTGTCTGATGGGCAGCCCCTATAAAAGGGATAGAGCGTATTTCTTCGGCAAGAAAAATCATGATTACCGCACCTACAATGGGGCCCCAGTATGTGGCAGCGCCTCCAACCATAACAACCACAACAGTAGCAATTGATACTTCCGAGAGCGGAAATACTGTAGATGGGTCAATGTAACCCATATAATTCATATAATAGGCGCCTGCGATTCCGGTTAAGACCCCGCTTATACAGAGAGAGATCGTTTTGTAAAAGGTCGTGTTTATCCCGAGCGATTCTGCTGCATCCTGGTCCTCCCTGATTGCAACAAAATAGTATCCAAGCTTTGACTCCATGACCATCTTAATCAGTATGTACGTTCCGGCAGCAAGCAGAAGAATTATGTAAAAATACCACGTTTTATCAACCCATGTCCTTTCTCTGAGCATAATACCCATGTTGCCCTTGGTAAAGCCTACAAGGTTTTCTGCTGCTACTCTGCAAATTTCTCCAAGCGCAAGGGTTGCAAGGGCAAAATAGGCGCCTCTCAGCCGGAGGCAAATATATCCAACGACAAGCGATAGCGCTGTGAGTATCAACACACAAACAGGCAGCCCCCACCAGGCAGATATGCCAAGGTGCTGGTATAGAAGCCCCGCTGCATATGCACCCATACCAAAGAATGCAGCATGACCAAAAGAAACCTGACCTGTATATCCGCCGAGGATATTCCAACCCATACCGATTATAGACCACATGAGAACGAGTATGAGTATGTGCATAACATAAGTGCTCAGGCCTATAAATGGTAAGATGCACAGGATCGCAAGGATTATCAGAGGAAGGAATTTTTTCATTTTCCTAACCTCCGCTTTCTGAGGATAGACGCTACACCACCCGGTAGAAATACAAGGGCTGCCACGAATATTGAGAATCTTCCTGCGGGCGCCCACCCCATACCAATATATGTAGCTGTCATAGATTCAAAAATTCCGAGGATCAGACCACCAATGACTGCTCCATCTGTGGAACCCATGCCACCTATGACAGCAATGACGAATCCGATATTTGTGAATTGTTTTCCCAGTGCAGGGTATAAATAATAAATGGGGAGAAAAAGACAGCCTGCGACGGCAACCAGGACCAACCCGATGCCAAATGTCACCATTCTCACCCAGTCTACATTTACGCCCATAAGGAGCGCTGCATCAAGGTCCTGCGCAGTAGCCCTGATTGATTTGCCGGTATCGGTTTTCGTGAGGAATATCCATAAAGCAATTGTAATCATGACAGCGATGACAAATGATATTGTCCACGGCATGGAAAGGGATAGCTCTACAGGAGAATTTTTCCAGAAATCAGTCAGATACCAGGCGCTTGATGCATAGCTTACCGGAGTAGAACGATAGTCGCCTGTGAAAAACACCGTTGCGAGGTTCGAAAACACCATAGCCAGACCCACTGTGAGTATTACCTGATTATGAGGTAGTATAGAGTCTACTTTCATTACGGGGGTTAAAAGGTATTTCTGGATAGCAAGCCCGAAGAAAAAGAGCGCGGGGCCAGCGATAAAGACAGCTACATACGGGTCTATACCAAAGAAAGTAAAGAGCCAGTATGCAATATACATGGCTATCATCATAAAATCCCCATGGGCAAGGTTGATAACCCTCATAACCCCCATGATAAGCGCCATACCAAGAGCTATCAGGGCATAAAGGCCGCCCAATAGAAACCCGGATATGAGCGTCTGAAGAAAAAGTTCAAGCTGGGCCATTAATCCCCCTTATATTACTTTACTTTCTGTCTCTCCACTTCGGAATAGGATATACATATTTTTCGCTTGCATATTTTTGAGGCCAGATGGTTTCATGCTTGCCCTTAATAACCTGCATTACAAGGGTATCCATGAAGTTCTGATTCGTGTAACCTTCCTTGTCCTCAAATTTTACAGGACCAAAGGCTGTCATCATGCTCGTTGCTTTAAAAGCAGCACGGATATCATCAGGTTTCCAGGATTTTGCCCGCTCGAGAACATCCTTTATGATATAAAGAGCTGAGTATGCCTCTGCGCCATGATAAGAGGGGTAATCTTTGTACATCTTTTTGTATTTTTCCGCAAACTCCCTTGAGCCTGGATACGTTACCTGCTGGCTCCAGAGGGTTGCTGTTACTACCAATTCTGAGGCCTCTTTTGCATTTTGTATAAATTCAGGGATTGCAAAACCTGCAGCGCCACCTGCATAAAGGTTCGCATCAATTCTCAATTCTTTTATCTGCCTCATAAGAAGCGCTGCATCCATGACATAAGACACCATGTAAATAACATCCGGTTTTGCTGCTTTAACCTTCGACAAGATTGGCTTAAAATCCACAGCGCCTTTTTCGTACTGTTCTTTTACAAGGACTTTTATGCCCACTTTAGCTGCCTGTTTCACCATATCCTCAGCGCCTGATGTACCGAAATCGGAACTTTCATAAAGTATTGCGATTGTCTTTGGTTTTACAACTTCCTTCAGAAAGGACAAAAGCCCTGTTGCATAATAGGCATTTGTGGGGTTCATACGAAAAACATATTTGTAGTTCTGCTGGGTAATATCATCTGTTGCACCGGTAACTACCATATAAGGAATCTTCCTTTCCTCAGCTACTGCTGCAACGGCCTTCGAACAGGAAGAGCT
>JAPLKD010000223.1 GCA_026388245.1 Pseudomonadota bacterium
TTGCAATATTAACTGCATCCTGCCCTGTCATGGCATCGAGGACAAGCAGCGTTTCTCTCGGGTTGAGAAGCCTTTTCTGGTTTATCAGCTCCTCCATCATCTCTTCATTTATATGGAGGCGTCCGGCGGTGTCCACAATCATGGTATCAAAACCGTTCTTCATAGCGTACGCCTTAGCCTCGGAGCATATTTGAAGCGGGTTCTTCATGTTCTTTGAATCAAAGGTGCTTATACCTATCTGGGCGCCTATCTTCATTAACTGGTCGATTGCAGCGGGTCTGTAAACGTCTGACGGGACGAGAAGAGGCTTCCTGCCCTTTTTCCTTAAAAATATGGCCAGCTTGCCTGCTGTTGTGGTTTTACCGGAACCCTGGAGCCCTGCAAGCATAATAGCAACCGGCGGAGAACCGGAGGTGTCGAGTGGTTTATTCACCTTGCCGAGAAGCTCGCACATTTCATCATGGACGATCTTTATGAACAGTTGACCAGGGGTTATGCTGGTGAGTACCCCACCGCCTAAAGCCTTCTCTTTCACCTTGTCGAGGAAGTCTTTGGCTACCTTATAATTTACGTCTGCCTCGAGGAGCGCAACCCTCACTTCCCTTATGGAATCCTTGATGTTATCCTCGGTGAGCTTGCCGTATCCCCTGAGCTTCTTGAATGTACCTTCTAATCTTTCCTGTAATTTCTCGAACATATAGGCATATAAGATAATAAAAAACCGTTGAATAGTCAACGTTAATCATGCAAACCCTGTTTTGAGTCATACCAAATTTGTTTTGTTGCATGATCCAGTCCCATCCGCCATTTTCAGAAACTTCCCGAAGTGTCTGTCCAGTTTCGAAGTGTGATTGACCAGCCAATCTATGACGAGTATCTGTGCACGGAAAAGGAGGAAGACCCGGTGTTCGTTCAGATCCTTTTTGATCTCATCCTTGAAGGCATCGAAGTATCTTGAGAAACGCCGGTGTTGATCTATCTGAAATTGGAGGAAGGGATAGTTGTTTTCAGCCATGCACCGCTCCTCTGTGGCAAAGTGTCTTGCAACGTACTCATCCAGGAATTCGATTATCGTATGAAGCTGAGTGTAGTCCTCGCTATTACCGATAGCCTCCACGAATTTGTTGACATGTTCGAAGAGACCCCGGTGCTGCGCATCGATTACAGGGTCACCGATGGCGAATGATTCATCCCACGGTATGACGAGATCAACCTCTCCGCTGCTCTCATGAATCCCCGTTGCAAGGAAACGCTCGCAACGGTCACGGTAGACCTGCGCTACGGTATCATCGGGCGCCTGACGGAGGCATTCGGAGAGGAGATCTATTACCTCAGGTACTTTTTTTAAATGATAATATGCAAGGGCCTCCTCAAAAAGACCCTTTGTGTTACGCTTTGCCTCCCGTAACGAAAGGGGGTCTGCGTCAAACACCTCGTATACGGATTGGCACTGTTCTTTTCCCTTTACTTTAACACGATCAATGAACCGTGTATCATGATGGGAAGCATCCTTGAGCCCGTAGTAAGTGTGCTCGCTTATCAGCAAGGGAGTCCCGTAGTTCTTTGTCATGGATTCAATGCGGGATGCGAGGTTGACGGCATCACTGATGACAGTACTCTCCATGTGATGCTTGCCACCTATTATTCCGAGCATCATTAGGCCGGTGTTGAGTCCGACACCGATTCGAATAGTGGGATAGCCGGATTTCTTCCGGTCACTGTTGTATATGATAAGCTGATTCAGCATCCCGATGGCGCCGTGCAATGCATCATCGGCGTTTGTCGGGAACAATGCCATGATGGCGTCACCGATATACTTGTCGATTATTCCCCCATGCCGTGCTATGACAGGTTCCATCCGCTCCAGATATGAGTTGATGAAGGCGAAGTTCTCCTGGGGTGTCATTCCCTCGGACTGTGAAGTAAAGTCTCTTATATCCGAGAAAAGGATTGTCATGGTCATCTCAATATTATCTCCGAGATCAACACCGGTTATAGCATCCTTTCCCATCAATCCTATGAACTCCCGGGGCATAAAACGACTATAGGCCTCTATAATTTTATCTATAGATTCTTGCGATTTGGTATAGTCTGATGCAAGATTGGGTTCATCCTGCTCATATTCACCTTTATACATACTCAGTGCCTGTCCTTTTACTTTGTCTCTTTGATTTTCTGAACAATTTTGTCTTTATGCTTCCCGGTGTCATCAACAACCCTCTGCATCAGTGTTTTATATTCAATATCATCTGTTGACACAATTTCGCTGTATTTGTCTTCAAGATATCCTTTTTCCAGATCGCTGGCAAAAAGAAGAAGGCTGTTTTTTTCAATCTCTCCCTTTTTTATCTTTTCAATCTTGCTCCTGACACCAGTTACCGTTGTCTCTATTACGAAGACATTGAATGGCCGTCCTTTCTCGAAGCGTTCAGGCGTTTTCGATACGATCTCTATGATGCGCTTGATGTATTCTGTATGTTTTATTTCATCCTTCCAAATATCCAGCCAGAATTCACTATCCTCCTTCCAGGTTACAGCGCACAGGCAA
>JAPLKD010000133.1 GCA_026388245.1 Pseudomonadota bacterium
GAGTTGCGTATCTCGCCGGTTGTGGGATCGTACACATCGACGCCCCTGATCTCAACGATAAGTTTGCCGTCTTTTTGTTTCTTAATCTCGACATCCGGCTCGCCGAAGACCATGAAGAGATTGCCTGCGCCGGTCTTTTTGAGTAGTTCGTCACCCATGGCAAGGTCAGGATTCATTCGCGTGATGAGGATGGTAAGTTTGCCGTATCGTTTGGCCTCTTCGGACACATGGGGGTCAAAGGCAAAGCCGCAGACCACGAGGATTTCAAAACCCATGCCCTGGACGGCTTCTTTTGCCGCCTCTTTCACCTGGTCAGGACCGACTGTCCCGTGCTCCGGGCCAATGGAGACGGCCACGCGATGGGCCTTGCCGTCAGCATCTGTGTATTCGCCTTCGCCATGCAGCCATGTCCCTGCGTAGGGCTCCAAACGGTCGAATTTCAGGCGTTCATTTTTAACTCTATTCTGCACCCCTGCCTTCCTGAGATTGTCGAGGATCATGGTTTCGAATTGGCCCACACCGGAGCTTCTTTTACCGTTCTTCACGGACTCAGGCAGTTCTTCATCGGCTGCCACTACCCGGTGGGGCGAGAGGCTTTCAACGGTAAACGGCCCTGTAACGCGAATACGCTTGTTGTCCTCATAGGGATGGTCGTATAAGGTTTCCGTATCTGCGTGTTTTGAGATGGCCCTGTCTATCTCCTCACGGCTCATGCCTTCTTTGATGTCCGGGTTGTTGGCAATAGATTTAAGGGTAATATGGGGCACGCGCTTATATACGAACCCCTTTTTAATATCACATTCGGTTTTGTAATCAGGCGGTATTTTGCCGGTAAGCTCAGCCTCTTTCTGTACGCCTTCCGGTGAATCGGCAAGCAGGTAATAGGGGAATTTCCCCGACATGAGGCGTGTCCGCGCGAGCGCAAGGGCCACACGGCTCGTATCGCACGTGATCCACCTCCTGCCCCACTGCTCGGCCACGTAGGAGGTCGTGCCCGAACCACAGGTAATGTCAAGCACAAGATCGCCGGGGTCGGTGGTCATCAACACACATCTTTCAATAACTTTGGTATTGGTTTCAACTACGTAAGTCTTATCCCTTGCACCAATGGTATCCCCCCAATCGGTCGTTACTTTTGCATACTCGGCTCCCTCGACATACAAAACTTTTCTGATGTAGTTCCCTTCTGATTCTATCTGGTTTGCCCAAATCAGTTTTTGCATATTTTCTGGTGAAGTGGGCCAACACTGCCCATCGGCAGGCCACCATTCTTTTCCACGAAAGTGGACTGGGAAGACAGCATTCTGATTGAACGACGCAGGCCAGAGGGACACTAAACGGAAGCGTTTCGCTCCTTCAGGGATCTGAAAACCGGCCGTTAGTTGAGCTTTGGTTACTTTGATTCTTTGTCCATTGACGAGTTCGTAATGATCCCAATGAAAATCGTCCTGAAAATCCTGTTTCACGTATAACTGGTGATATTTCTGCTTTGCCTGCTCTATGTCTTTTGAATACCATATTAAGAAATCACCCATACGCTCAAGAAAATCAGCTCCGAGCGGCATGGTCTTTTTTCTAAAGCGAATTAAGGCGATAAAATTCTCACTTCCGTACACTTCATCCAAAACACTTCTTACCAGATGGACGTTCTCATCGCCGATCTGGACAAACACACTTCCTGTCTCTGTCAACAACTCCCTTGCCACCACAAACCGGTCCCTTAGATAGGCAAGATATGAACTGATGCCCAGCTTCCACGTGTCCCTGAAGGCCTTGATCTGTTCTGGTTGCCTAGTAAGCCCTTCGGATTTGCCGTCTTCGACTTGTACCTTTCTTGTCGAAACTTGCCAATTCGAGTCGAACTTGATGCCGTAGGGCGGGTCTATGTAGATCATCTGCACCTTGCCCTTGAGCCCCTCCTTTTCGGCGAGGGAGGTCATGACAAGAAGAGAGTCGCCCAGGATCATCCTGTTTGACCAGTTCTGATCGTGGTGGTAGAATTCGATGAGTTCCTCGAATTGAATGCCGTTAAAATCGGCAAAGAGTGTCATCTGACCGTCCTGCTTTCCTTTTTTAGCTTCACTCCTGATGTTTTCTATAATTGCCTTAGGATGAATCTTCTCCTGAATGTAGATGGGCACAGCAGGCACAACGAGGTCTTCTCTGTCCTGCTCATCTTTCCCCTTCCAGACAAGCTGCGGATCGAGAGAAGTGTCTCTCGGATAGAGGATGGTTTTCGGTTTTACCTCTTGGTCTGCCACAAAATCCCGCAACTCCTCCGTGGGGATATTGACCCGCCTGTCTTTGTGGGTCAGCGTCTCAACAGGCATCGGATAGAGGTTCTTTTCTTTCTTTGCCATTTGTCTCTCACCCCTGGAAGTATCCTCTTATTTTTCCTGCAGTAAGCGTTTTATTTCATTAAGGAATTCCCTGCCCGCTTCCACCTTGAGCGTTGCAACCGGTTCAATAATCTCCTCAAGAATGTCGTAATCGGCAATCTCCCTTACCTTTCTTGCGTCTATCAGTATTCGATGGTACTTCGGGTCAATTCTTCCCGGCTTTGCAAAGTAGTATCCAAATGCAGATTCAACGGCAGAATGCTTTACTACATCAATGCCTTCGCATTTCAAAAGGGCCTGGGCAGCATAGAACATGGCATAATATATTTTACTGGCTGCATCCGGGGCAAACCCGTCTTCTATCAGCTTTTCAGCTACTTTGAGCGCATGGTCGGCCTTCTCAAGGTATTTGCTTATTTCCTCTGTCATACCGTAATCCCCTCCTGTTCCACATATCTGTAAAAGGAAAAACCCCGTCTTGCTGCCTCGTAAAAGTGTGACTCGCTGAGCACCTTCAAAGATACTATAGGCTTGAAATCATAATCCCACATAGTGCTGTATGCAGCCCTATCCAGGACATTTTCTATTTCCGGGGTTTTCTCATCTACAAGGGCCAACACGTCAAGGTCAGAGTCCTCTTTGCCTTCCCCCCTCGCCCGTGACCCGAAAATAATTAATTTTCTGAGGTGTTGCTGCAATTCATGAGGAATCCGCTTTTTTATCTCCAGAACCATTAGTCTATCCTGTTCTTTCATGCTTCTCTCCCTTTATTATATTATACACTGTTATGAGAAAGACCGGTTATATGTTTCCGTATCGCATTCTTCGCATTCCAGGGATCGGTGATCTCCAGAAAGGCCCAGCGTCCGAAGCCGCCGTGGTTGTTGATGGCGGGGACCCATAAAGTACGCGCCGTGGATACCTTTGCTGCCTTGTCTTTTTTTGGCTCGCCCGTCACCTCCACAATCAGGTTCAGCATGTCATCCAGGCCATGTCCGTCGTCAATGCGGACAAGGAAGTCCGGGTAGTAGTTCCGCTCCTGACCATTCATCGTGTAAGGAATTGTGAAGCCGAGGTTCTGGTTTTTCACGTAGGAAACGACTTCAGCCATGCCTTCAAGGGCGGCGGCCATCTTCTGCTCCCACGTATCTGTGTCTGCTCCCACGTGTGAGATATGGCATTTCCCCGGGTCTGTGCGGTAGACGGGCCGGATCGTATCGAAATCCACATACCGGGTCGAGCCGATCGTATCATAGGGCTTGAGCATGGGCTTCAGGACCTTGTCACCCCGGTTGGAGCGAACGATGGTTTTGTATATGCGCTCCGCAGCGCCGTGGGCAAATTCAACAAGGAGGAGCAATTGAAGGAAGGTATCGTCTTTCAATTCCACCCAGCCCTTGAGCCATTCTTTTGCGATTGCAAGAATCTGTGGAAAGAGCCAAAACCGGACATTGCCTTCATCGTCCCTGAAGTAGTGTTCGAGGACAATCTTGGAAATATAGACCGCTACTTCCTGCTCGCGATGACGCTTCAAGTCATCAAGGTTATGGACGCTTGACTCACCCACAATCGGGTCAAGCTCTATCTTCGTGGGAATATCCGCCGTTGTCAGGGTAAGCTTCGATTCTTCGTTGAAGTTAGCCAGAAGCTTTTCTGTAGGCAAGTCATACCGGTAGCCTACGACGCGGGGAAATGTGATTTCTGAGGCGATACGGTCTTCCAGCGCCCGCACACGGGTCGGCTGAGGACCCGGCTTAGGACCGGCTGTTGAGCCAGAGCAGGGAATGAAAGAAAAAGGCACGCCGTAGACCTCTGCGTATTCCGGCTCAAACTTGCCATCCGTGCCTGTGGCATAGCTGATGCGCCGGAGTCCCCTACCCACAACCTGTTCGCAGAGCAGTTGTGTTCCAAAGGCACGCACTCCCAGAATATGAGTAACAGTGTTTGCATCCCAGCCTTCGCTCAGCATGGAGACGGAGATAACGCACTTCACCTGTTCGCCGAGCTTGCCGGCCTTCCCCACCGTGTTCATCACTTCCCGCAAGAGGTCCTCGTCGGTAAGCCCCTCTGAGTCTCGTCCCGGAAAGCGTGCCCGGTACTCTGCCTTGAACTCCTCTATTTCGAGGGCGGCAATCTTCTTGAATTCCGGACTCATTGACTCGCCGGACTCAATCTGTTCGCTGTCTATAAGGACCGTGTTGGGTCTCGATATCCACCCGCCATCAGCCACATTACTGAAAATGGAAAGCTGGCCGGGCACCAGGACGGTGGAACCGTTGGCAAGGAGCTTCTCCCAGCCTGCCATATAATCAAAAATGAGCTTCGACACATTAGTGTTATTGCAAACTACAATAAATACAGGCGGCATGATCCCCTTTGAACGGGCCTCCTCATTTTGTTCCCAAAGGCGGTAGTGCTTCTCGTAGTTCCCGTAGAGGGCGTGGAGGGCGCCTTGAAGTTCAACGGGGAGATGGGGTTCGCCGGTGACTGCCTCGGTTTTTCGGCCTTTCTTCGGAAGAGTGTCTCTGATACGGGGCCACAGGTCACGATACGTAGGCAATTCACCCACCATGGAGTCATCGGAAACGGGTACGCGGGGCACCTTTACAATCCCGGACTCGATAGCATCGATGAGAGAGAAGTCGGAAACCACCCAGGGAAACAATGTCCCCTCCTGGTAACCAGACCCCCTGAGAAAGAAGGGGGTGGCAGACAAGTCATAGACAGCCTTGAGGCCAATCTTATTCTTTACCGCCTCAAGTCCTGAAATCCAGACACGGGCCTCTTCATCGCGTTTTTCCGCTTCCTTACGTTCCTCACCGGTGAGCTTAATGTCTTCACCATCAGGGCGGCGGCGGTAACAGTGGTGGGCTTCATCGTTGATGACAACGATGTTTTTCTTGGTTCCCAGGTCACGGCATACCCGGCGAACCATCTGGTCGGGTGTTTCCGTAAACGGGCTTTCTTTCTCTCGAGAGAGAAGTTTTTTCGTGAGCCTGCCGGCGTTGTTCCGTTCACGGGCCTTGAAGGCATGAAAATTGGTAATAATGATCTTCGTCTTGCCAAGCTCTTCCATAAGGTTGCCGGGGATGACATCGCGCTCCCGGTAATAGTTCTGGGGATCACTGGGCAGGAGGACGCGGAGACGGTCTCTGATGGTAATGCCCGGAGTCACAATGAGGAAGGTATCGGAGAACCTTGCGTCTTGCGGGTTGGCCAGTTTATTGAGTGTGTGCCAGGCAATGAGCATGGCCATGACTACAGTTTTTCCGCTCCCCGTAGCCATCTTGAAAGCTATTCTGTAAAGTTGCGGGTTACTGCTTTCGTTTGCCTCTCTGAGTTCATTTTCAATCCATGTATCGCCATATTTTTTTGCTATTTCAGTGATATAGATGAGGGTCTCAAGCGCTTCGATCTGGCAGAAAAAAAGTTTCCTTTCGCGGTCGGGGTTGTTCCAGTAGTCAAGGAGGCGTGCGCTCGTGCGTGTGACGCCCACGTAGCCCCCATCGCGCCACATGCTCACGCGCTCCCGCACCCGGTTGATGAACTTGTTTTCTTTGAGACGGTCCTGGGTCCATTCAGTCTCAAAGGGCAAGTGGTCCTGCTTTCCTTTCTTCTTGGGCGGAGCTATGGGGATAAAATAGGCGCTGACCCTGCGAGCATCAACAATCTCATCAGTGATGCCTTCTTCGGTAAAGCGGAAGTGGCGGTCCGGCTCCTTGAAAGCTGAATTTAGGACCGGGTTTTCAATGATAATCTGCTTCAAATAATCTCCCCCGTGGATTAAAAATTAGCAATGGACATGCTATAGAAGTTTTCTACTTTCTACAATTAAGGCAGTTTGAAGTCAAGGAAATTCAATAGGTTTCGGTCATCTCCTCGCTCCAACCCCTTCCCCTATCTTCGCACCTTCGCAACTTAGGCCTTTCCCCTTTCCCCTCTTACAAATGATTCGAATCATCTTCCTCGCAAGTCGCTTAACGCATTGTTTATTCTCTCCAGCGCAGCATCAAGATTGAAATTTTTACGCTCGACTGGAGTCAGCACTTCAAAAAGCTCCTCTTCAATACGTTCCCTCATATCCTTAATCTCTTTATTACCTCTTCCAAGATTGACCCTGTATCGGGCAAGGTCAGTATCTGCCCCATCTTCTTCGAGTTTTTTCTGAAACAGTTTTAAAACTTCCGGTTCC
>JAPLKD010000094.1 GCA_026388245.1 Pseudomonadota bacterium
AGAAACAAGATAAACTGTATTTATTTCATATCAATGCCTTCCACTCGAACCCTCGAACCCTTGACCCCTCGAACCCTTGATTTTCACCTTTCACCATCCAGGTACTTCCTCAAAAACATCCCCGTATAACTCGCCGGTTCGTGTATGATCAGTTCCGGAACTCCCTTTGCAATAACCGACCCGCCCTTGTCGCCGCCTTCAGGCCCCAGATCAATGATATAATCAGCGCATTTTATCACGTCCATATTGTGCTCGATTACAACTATCGTATTCCCTCTTTCAACGAGTTCGGCCAGTACGTGGAGGAGTTTGTCTATATCAACAAAGTGAAGTCCCGTTGTTGGTTCATCAAGTATATAGAGGGTTCTTCCGGTATCCCTCTTTGAAAGCTCCCTTGAGAGTTTTATCCTCTGTGCCTCTCCTCCTGACAGGGTTGTTGCTGCCTGACCATTGAGCACCTTGAGCTTACCCTTGATGGGCGGATGGGCATCGAAGAACTCTGTGGCCTGGGTAACGGACATCTCAAGCACATCGGCAATGCTCTTGCCTTTGTATCTTACCTCAAGGGTGTCCCTGTTGTACCGTTTTCCCTTGCAAATATCGCAGACAATATACACATCGGGGAGAAACTGCATTTCAATCTTGACAAACCCTTCCCCTGTACATGTTTCGCACCTGCCGCCTTTCACGTTGAAGCTGAATCTGCCATCCTTGTATCCCCTGATTCTCGATTCGGGGAGTTTTGCAAAAAGCTCACGGATATGCGTAAAGATGCCTGTATATGTGGCAGGGTTTGACCTTGGTGTTCTGCCGATGGGTGACTGATCTATATCTATTACCCTGTCTATGGCTTCATGACCTGTTATTGAATCTATCTCTCCTGCCCGGTCCTTAGATTTGTACAGTTTCTGCTTGAGGAGTGGGTAAAGGGTATCAACCACCAATGTGCTTTTACCTGACCCTGAAACACCGGTAATACAGGTAAAAACACCGAGCGGTATTTCCACGTCGATATGTTTTAAATTGTGTTCCCGTGCACCCTTAATAGTGAGAAACCCCTTTGCTTCTCTCCTTTCTTCGGGAAGCTCAATCTTTAACCTGCCCGATATATAGAGGCCGGTAATTGATTCATCGTGCTTCACAAGCTCGGCAGGGGTGCCCTGAAATACAAGATAGCCTCCGTTTTCGCCGGCGCCTGGCCCGAGGTCGATGACATAATCGGACGAAACAATAGTGTCGTGGTCATGTTCTACCACGATCACCGTATTATCGAGGTCCCTGAGTCTTTTCAGCGTTGCAAGGAGCCTTTCGTTATCCCGCTGATGGAGGCCGATACTCGGCTCATCCAGCACATAGAGAACCCCGGTTAAACCCGACCCTATCTGGGTCGCAAGCCGTATCCTCTGGGATTCCCCTGACGACAGGGTAGAAGAATTCCTGTTGAGCGCTATATAATCAAGACCCACATCTATAAGGAATTTCAGGCGTGATATAATCTCTTTCAGGATGTTCCGCGCTATCTCTCTTTCTTTTTCGCTAAGGTTTAATTCATTGAAATAACTAAGGGTTTTCGTTAAGGTCATCCTCGCAACATCATCAATGTTCAAGCCGTCAATCTTTACCCACAACATCTCCTTTTTTAAACGCGCACCGTTGCATGTTGGACATGGTATGAGATTTATAAACCTCTCAAGCTTCTCTTTTTCATAGAACTGGGCATTTTCCCATTCGTGCTGGAGTTCGTTGATGACTCCTTCAAAGGGTCTTTTCGTAAAATATCTCCTCCCGCCCCTGTCAACGAAAAACTCGATCTCCTCACCCTTTGAGCCATAGAGGATAACGTCCTGGACATTCTTTGGTAAACCCTTGAAAGAGTTTCTTATATCTATTTTGTAATGATTCACAAGGGCTTCGAGGAACGGCAGAAAGCTGACGGGGTTTTTTTCGCCCCAGGGTATTACCGCACCTTCTCTCAAAGAAAGGTCCTGATTCGGTACAATAAGGGCGGGGTCAAAATACTCCTTTACGCCGAGACCGTTGCAGGTGGGACAGGCCCCATAAGGATTATTAAAGGAGAACATCCGCGGGGCAATCTCAGGGTAACTTATCCCGCAGTCCGGGCAGGCAAATTTTTCACTGAAGACTTGCATACCCTTATCCGTTTGTATCTTTATAATACCGTCAGCCTTCTGGAGGGCAAGCTCTACCGCTTCAAAAAGTCTCCTCTCGATCCCTTCCCTGATGGTAATCCTGTCGATTATGACATCAATTTCATGTTTTTTGTTCTTGTCGAGTTGAATTTCATCGGAGAGATCGGCCACTTTTCCATTCAGCCTTATTTTTGTAAAGCCCTGTTTCCGTAATTCATCGAGTTCCTTCCTGTATTCTCCTTTTCTCCCGCGCACGACAGGCGCAAGCACTGTCAGCATGGCTCCCGCACCGAGCAACAGTATTGTATCCACTATCTGGGGGGCGTGCTGGCTTTTTATCTCCTTGCCGCAACCGTAGCAGAATACACGACCTATCCGCGCAAAAAGAAGCCTCAGATAATCATAGATCTCCGTTGCCGTTCCCACGGTGCTTCGCGGGTTTTTACTGAGGGTTTTCTGCTCTATACTGATGGCAGGGGACAAGCCTTCTATATAATCCACATCGGGTTTTTCCATGAGCTCCAGAAACTGTCTTGCATAGGAGGACAGGGACTCAACGTACCTGCGCTGGCCCTCTGCATAGATCGTATCAAAGGCGAGGGTGGATTTCCCGGAGCCGCTGGGCCCTGTAATAACCACCATCTTATTCCGGGGAAGCTCCACGTCTATATTTTTAAGGTTATGCTCTCTGGCACCTTTCACAAATATTTTATCCATAACGTTAAAATGTAACAGATTTGGCGGTGGTAGTAAAGACTGGAAAGACCGTGACGGATTATGCAATGCGGATTACCCGTCACGGATTTAATATTGATTGTTCCCATCTTATATGGTAGTTTTCAATGAAATGGACGAATTTTACAGAATTTCACGATTGCCGCCCTATGGTTTGGGTGTAGTACGAGATCTTCTTTTTGAGGCACGGAGAAAGGGCGAGGACATCATTGACCTTGGCATGGGCAATCCTGATATGCCTACACCGAAATATATTGTTTCAAAACTTGTAGAGGCTGCACGAAACCCTAAGAATCACAGATATTCCGTTACCAAAGGAATATACAAATTAAGGGCAGCTGTAGCCAGTTGGTATAAAAGAAGATATGATGTTGATGTAGACCCTGAAACAGAAATCGTCGTCACCATGGGGGCCAAAGAGGGTTTAGGCCATCTTGTGCTCGCAACGATAAGCCAGGGTGAAGTTGTGTTTGTTCCTGACCCAGGCTATCCTATCCATATGTACTCTGTAGTTATTGCCGGTGGCGATTTAAGAACAATCCCGCTTCTCCCGAAGGGAGAATTTTTTGACAGGTTGAGCATCGCTGCAAAGACCACGTGGCCGCAACCGAAGATGCTTATTATCAGCTTCCCGAATAATCCTACCACAGAGGTCATAGAAATCGACTTTTTCGAGAAGATATATGAATTTGCAAAAGAACACAACATCATGGTAGTCCATGATTTAGCGTATGCAGATATCGTGTTTGACGGTTACCAGGCACCGAGCTTCCTCCAGATAAAGGGGGCAAAGGATGTAGGCGTGGAGTTCTTCTCCATGTCGAAGAGTTATAACATGCCAGGATGGCGTGTCGGTTTTGTTGTGGGAAATCAAAAGATGATCTCAGCGCTGGGAAGGATCAAAAGCTATTTTGATTATGGTGTTTTCCAGCCTATCCAGATTGCCTCCATCATCGCACTCAACGAAGGAGACGATGACGTTACGGACATCGTTGAAAAATACCGGAGGAGAAGAAACGTCCTCTGCGAAGGACTTACCCGCTATGGATGGACAGTGGATAAACCAAAAGCCACTATGTTTGTCTGGGCAAAAATCCCCGAACAGTTTGCGTCTATGGGTTCTCTGGAGTTTTCGAAACTCCTTTTGCAGGAAGCGAAGGTGGCTACATCACCGGGGATAGGGTTTGGAGAATATGGCGAAGGTTATATCAGGTTTGCACTTGTTGAAAACGAACACAGGATCAGACAGGCTGTAAAAGGCATCAGAAATCTTTTATATTCCGCAGCTAAGAAATGATTGGCGTTGGCATTATAGGCTTTGGAACCGTAGGCGTAGGGACGTACAAAATCCTCAGCCAGAATAGTTCCCTTTTAACTGAAAAGACCGGGCTTGAAGTCAAAGTCATTAAAATTGCAGACATAGACCTCGACCGGGACAGAGGGATCGATATTGACAGGAATATCCTCACAAAGAATGCCTATGAGGTGATAGAAGATAAAGATGTGGATATTGTTGTGGAGCTTGTTGGCGGGATAACGCCTGCATTCGACTACATTACCTCTGCCATCAAAAACAAGAAATGGGTCGTCACGGCAAATAAGGCGCTCCTCGCAGAAAGGGGCGACGAGATATTCGGGCTTATTGAAAAAGAGAATTGTGAAATAGGTTTCGAGGCGAGCGTATGCGGTGGCATACCGGTCATACGGGCTATACGGGATGGCCTTGTGGGGAATAAAATTAATTATATCCTCGGCATCCTGAATGGCACAAGCAATTACATCCTCACGAAAATGACGGAAGAAGGCGTTTCCTTTACTGATGCCCTGAAAGATGCACAGATACTGGGATATGCCGAGCAAGATCCCACTCTCGATATTGAAGGCATTGATGCAGCGCACAAACTGTCTATACTCATCCGTTTAGCCTTTCATTGTCCCGTTACCATGGCTGATATTATAACCGGTGGCATATCAAAGATTGAGCCTATCGACATAGAGTTTGCAAAGGAATTCGGTTATAGGATTAAGCTTCTTGGTCTGGCAAAAGAACAGGACGGTTTAATCGAGGCCCGCGTTGAGCCGGCAATGATACCCACCACCCACCCCATGAGTAATGTGAACGGTGTATACAATGCCGTCTATGTCATAGGAGACAGGGCGGGTCCGAATCTTTACTACGGAAAGGGGGCAGGGGCAGATCCTACGGGCAGTGCAGTGGTAAGTGACATCATGGATATGGCATACAGGATCAGGGCAAAGGACCTGAAGGCGCGTATCCCCGGATTTAAAAATGGTGTGGCAATGATACGGAAAGGGGAAGCCACCCCGGTTCCATTTTACATGAGAATTACCACCGAGGATAGGACCGGTGTTCTTTCAAAAATATCCGGTATTCTTTCAAATTACGATATAAGCATCTCTACCGTTATTCAGAAAGGAAGAAAAGAAAAGGGACACGTTCCCATCATAATGCTCACCCATGAAGCAGTAGAAAAAAACCTGAAAATGGCAAAAGTCGAGATAGACCGGTTACCTTTTATAAAGGGAGAGAGTGTACATATACGGATTGAGGAAGGAAACCTTTAAGCGAATGAAATATGTAGTAATAATCGGCGACGGGATGGCGGATTTTCCCCTTGAAGAGTTGGATGGCAGAACCCCTCTCATGGCTGCGAAAAAACCATGCATGGATATGATGGCAAGGGAAGGATTCTGTGGCAAGGTTGTTACGGTACCGGAAGGATTCCCACCGGGAAGCGATGTGGCCTGCATGTCCATATTCGGCTACGATCCGGCTAAGTATTATACCGGAAGGGCGCCCATCGAGGCATTCGGTATGGGAATAGCAATGGATGAAAATGACGTGGCTTTCAGGTGCAACCTCGTAAACCTTGAATTTACCTCTGCCGGAACGGTTATGGGTGATTACAGCGGAGGCCACATCACAACGCCGGAAGCAAAAATCCTCATTGAAGACATAAACAAAAAGCTGGGGAATAATGAATTTGTTTTTTATCCGGGGGTAAGCTACCGGCATATCATGCTCTGGAAGCACGGTCTCTGGCAAATGAAAACAACGCCGCCCCACGATATAACGAAAAAAGAGATTGCACCGTATATCCCGTCAGGTGACGGCTCAGAAACAATCGTCGATTTGATGAACAAATCACAGAACATTCTCGGAGGGCATCCGCTCAACACAAAGAGGATCAAAGAGGGCAAGCTTCCCGCAAACAGCATCTGGCTCTGGGGACAGGGAAAACGCTCGCAGTTTCCCTCATTTTTTGATAAATATCAACTGAAAGGGGCAACGGTTGCTGCCGTTGACCTGGTTAAGGGAATAAGCAGCATGATAGGCTTTGATACCCCGTTTGTTAAAGGCGCAACGGGATATATTGATACAAACTTCAAGGGGAAAGCACAAAAGGCTTTGGAACTTCTTCAGGATCACGACATCGTTTACATCCACGTTGAGGCCCCCGACGAGGCATCACATAACGGGAATACCCGGGAAAAGATACAGGCAATTGAACATATTGACAGAGAAATTGTAAGCACTATGTATGAATCTCTCAATGAACCGGTTAAGTTTCTCATAGTTACAGATCACGCAACCCCCATCTCCATGAAAACGCACTATGGCTGCCCCGTTCCTTTTATCATATTTACAAAAGGCAAGGGGGAAAGCGGAGGTTCCCCTTCCGGCTATAATGAAAATGCAGGGGAGAAGGAATTTACCGGCGAAGAACTTATCACCTTTTTTATAAGGGGGCAGAAACCATGAGACAAAAATTCATCTTCGTAACGGGTGGCGTTGTATCATCCCTCGGCAAGGGTCTTGCTTCTGCGTCAATAGCCGCCCTTCTTGAAGCCCGTGGCTTGAATGTAATGCTCAAGAAACTTGATCCATATATTAATGTTGATCCGGGTACAATGAACCCCTTCCAGCACGGTGAGGTTTTTGTCACCGAAGATGGC
>JAPLKD010000191.1 GCA_026388245.1 Pseudomonadota bacterium
TGTATATGCTATATAAACCCATCACGGGGCCGTTAGCTCAGTCTGGCAGAGCAGTTGACTCTTAATCAATTGGTCGAAGGTTCGACTCCTTCACGGCCCACCAATAAAATCAATATTCCCCAAAAATCAATACGTTAACCAATTTCGCAATGGTATAGCTCTTTGTATACTTGGGGCTTGTTCATTTGTGAAAAGTATGAACATGTAAGATGAATTTATTTCTGTAACTCAAAGTAAAACTTTTCTTTATTCAAAAACTACTTTTTATCCAGCACTTTGTTCCATTGGTCAAGTTGTTCCTTGTAGTTTTCTGCCAATTTTGTATAATCCCCTTCAATGACAATCGTGATAATCCTGTCTCCAGTCACAATGCTGTTAACAACATTTTGGTCTTTTGAGTCAACTACCTCTCCGAAGACAGTATGTTTGTTGTTCAGGTATGATGTTGGGACATGGGTAATAAAGAATTGACTTCCGTTCGTGTTTGGCCCTGCATTTGCCATTGAAAGTATTCCTGGCTTATTATGTTTCAATTCAGGCGAGAATTCATCTTTGAACTGATACCCGGGACCACCTGTGCCAGTGCCCAGTGGGCATCCACCCTGAATCATGAAATTCGGAATGACCCTATGGAAAGTCAGGTTATTGTAAAAACCTCTTTTCGACAGGTTCACAAAGTTCAATACGGTAAGCGGCGCTTTATCGGGAAAGAGCTTCAGATTTATGTCACCCTTGTTTGTTTTTATTGTAGCTGTTAACGTAGGGTATGCTGCAAATGCCATGATAGTATTTAAAACCAAAAACGATAAAATTGAAACAAATAAAATTACTTTTTTCATTATTGACTTTCTCCTCCCACCTTTTTATTTTTTTATTTTAATATTATTACCTTCTCGGATATCCAGGCCTCTCTGTCACCGTAAAAATAAAACTTGTACCACCTACCACCATCCGGGCCAATAGTTTCATCAACGATTTTGACTGTTTCACCTTCAAAAATCATTCCAACCCTTGGAGATGCGATGTTTGGCGCTCCCCTTATATTGGCTGCATTTGCGTTGACCATCGCATATTTAACAGGCTTTGGCTGGATTTCGGGTGTGCCTTCTTTTACCACTTTATTTTCAACCGGGCCCTGCTTCTGCTTTTCGCTGTCGACTACCACCATTTCTTTCCTTACTATTATCGGGCTGTTGTTAATCTTTTCCCTGTTGGTATAGAGATAACCCGCCAGGGAACCAGCAATGATGGAAAACATTATAGCCAGAACAATAAAAAAAGGCCTAATTTGATTCGATACGGACATATTGCGGGGACTATCCTTCCGTTCTTGAGCAATGTACCCGATAATCTGTTTTATAGATTCAGTATCTTTATTTTCATTCGAAAATATGCTCAGAGGGGTTTCACTCTTCTTTTTCCTGTCTTCTATAACATATGGAAGGCTCTCACCCTTCCCTGCCATTGCATTAATAGCCTTCGTCATTTCTTTGAAGCTTATCTTGCGTGAATGATCAGAAAAACCCATAAGCAGCGAAAGGTCTGCAAGGGCAATAATCGTTCGTGGTGAACCCTTTGAATATCTCTGAATAATCTCAAAGGCATCATTAGTGAAAATTTCTTTTCCGTTGTCGATACCCGCCTTTAAGAGTCTGAATTTTATGAGTTCCTTTGTTTCCTCAAGTCTCAAAGGATAAAAATAGTACCGGACGGGCAATCTCTGCCAGAATTCCGGCATGCTCTTTATTTCATCCCAGAGGGGTTTCTGCCCGGAGAGGACGAAGGTATGTAAATACTCATTGTTGTATGTAAGGTTAATGAGCATCCTCAATTCCTGCAATACTTCTCTGGCGCCGCACAGCATCTGGCCTTCATCAACGATTATGATATTCTTGCCACCCTTCTGTTTCACCTCAGTAAGAGCACTTTTAAGTAGCGACAGGTTTTTTAATTTATCCTCATAGGGTTGAGCACCGGAAATGCTTTCTGTTATATGGGCTATTAATTGATCGGGATTGATCGTAGGATGATCAATTAATGCATACCGGAATGAGTCTCCATACTCCTCTCTCATCTCATCTATAAGTTTCAGCAGTATGGTTGTCTTCCCGAGTCCCGCATCTTCCGATATGATAAGTGCGCCGCCCTTGTTCGTATTTATGGCGTATTTCAGCCTTTCGAGGCATTCAAAATACTGCCCTGCCATGTACATCATCTGACTGTCGGGCGCTAAAAGAAAAGGGTGTTGTTTTAAACCCCAGTATTCGATGTATTTTTCATTCATGGTTTACACTGTTTGCAGAGCGAATAGCCAATTTTAATCGCATCCATACGGTTTCTGAAGATAATCTTATTTTTATCAGAAATCTTTTTCGATAAAATGCAGGACGGCCGGTGAAGTGTATAGGTTCGCTTATTCCCGATATAAGAGGTTTCTGTATCCCCCTTTTTTTCCTGCCATAATCCTTTTTCTTCATCCATTGCCTTCTTCTGATTGGCCAAAAGAAGGTCTTTATATTTGACGTTAGGTGGTTTTATATATGCCTTGGCGTAACCATGTCTTACAAGTTCAGCATTTACAAAGACATCCTTTACAAAGACATACGCCAGAAGTCTCCCGTACTGGTCTTTTTTTTCAACATCGAATTCAAGTCTGACTTTCTTCATGAATACGAGTTTTTTATTATACCTGGTTGCCTCCCGTGCATAAAATTCAGTCCCGCCTTCTTTTCTAAAAACCTCGGGCGTGTCTATACCAAGATATCGGACGGTTTCACCGGTATCGAGTTGAACCGTATCCCCATCAATGACTTTCTTGACTACATAGTCCTTTGCGTACACATTATGAGAAAGAACAAATAAGGTAAGGGATACAATTAAGAGAATAAAAACGGCGGCTGCTTTCCTCACGAGAGAATTTTACACTATTTCCTTTGACAGATTCAAACACTATTAAAAAAAATGGAGCGGGGTTACCGCTCCACTAATTACTTAAATTGTATTTATTTACTTAATTACCACAAATTACAAATTACTATCAATTACCGTCTTACTTCTTCACCGGTTCGAAGGCAAAGAAAACTCTCTCGGACATGATCGTGCCTAACTTACCCTTATCGATGGGTAATGCAGGAACATCAAATACTGCAAGCTGAACTTCATCGCCCCTCTGCAGTGCACCTGCCGGGCAGTTAATGATTCTTGTGAGCAATCTCCTGGCAGGGTCAACGCCTAAATCGATAACGGCATGGATAAGCGGGGATTGAAATCCAAGAGGTACACCTTTTACTTCTTCCGAGAAAATAATGACTTTGCCTTTTTTCGGCAGGTCAATGTATTCAAGATTTTCGGAATAACATTCCGGGCAAATTACCCTTGGGGGGTATGAAACTACACCGCAGTCTTTACATTTCGTTGTGGTCAGTCTGCCCTGTTTCAGGTTTTCATAAAATGTCCAGTTTCTGTTAAATTCTTTTGCCTCTAAGGGCCACATATCCATTGTTGATGGATACAGATCTTCAAGTATCGGGATTCCCAGAACAGCCATATTTTCCTCCTTATTTTACTGGTTCTCTTCCATAGATTAAGATGGTATGCTCAGCGTTGGCTCCACTCAGATTGTGTGTAAGACCAATGTCAGCATCTTTCACCTGGTGGCGTGCCCTGCCCTGGAGCTGTTTCATGATTTCGACGCCCTGCCTGATACCTGTTGCGCCAAACGGATGACCTACTGCCAGGAGTCCGCCGTCAGTATTAACTGGAACCTTGCCACCAATCTCTATCTGCTTAGAACTGCAGAATGCTCCGCCTTCACCCTTCTTGCAGAAACCAAGCTCTTCGACCTCGATGACTTCTGAAATGGTAAAGCAATCATGTGTCTGAGCAACCTTGATATCGCTGGCTGAAACCTTTGCCCTCTTATATGCCTTTTCTGCTGCGATTCTTGTGTGCTTCCAGTCAGCAAGATGGGCACCAGGGAAATTGGCTGAAACGCTGTTCAAACAAACCTGTGCGGTACCTCTCAGGTAAACGAGAGGTCTATCGGTAAACTTCCTTGCAATCTCATCAGTTGTAATAATACATGCAGCAGCACCATCCGTAATTGGACAGCAGTCATAGAGTGTAAGTGGAGGCACAACAATGGGCGCAGCCATTGCTTCTTCCATTGTCAGTAGCTTCTGCATCTGTGCTACCGGGTTAGTGGCTGCATAGTTGTAGTTCGCCACAGATACCGCTGCAAAGTCTTCTTTCTTAGAACCGTAATGCATCATGTGTTCCTGTGCAGTCAGTGCAAAGAATGGGGGCGGAAGTCCCATACCATGAACGCCATCCCAGTCATGGTCAACGGATGCAAGTTCGCTGTAAAACACTTCCCATCTCTGAGGTGTGTAAAGTTTCTCGCCGCCTGCCACCATCACAATGTCAGCAGCGCCTGCCTGTACCAGACCCATCGCAAGAATTATTCCTGTGGAACCACCTGCGCACAGGGTATCGCACCTTGTACAGATTGAAGTCGGCTTCAGACCGCATCTCTCTGCTATAACCGGTGCGGTGTTTACCTGGAACGAACATCTTCCGGCATACGACGTAGCAACAATGAGACCGTCTATGTCTTTTGGTTTTAATGTGGGGACATCATCAAGGCACGCCTTGGCTGCTTCCTGAAAAAGGTCCACCAGGTGAGCCTCTCTCACACCCCATTTGCACTGGCCACCGGCCAATATTACTGCATTTCGAGCCATACAATCCTCCTTAACGTTAAATTCAGCATACTATTTTTTCCTACTTACCCTTATAATTGGGCTTTCTTTTCTCCACAAAGGCGTTGATCCCTTCCCTGCCATCCTCAGAGGTAAAAGCGATGGAAAAGCAATCCATCTCAAGTGTCAACCCTGAAGCAAGGTCCATATTAAGCCCGTTATCTACACATCTCTTTATGAGAGCAAGGGCTGCCTTTGGTTTTGATGCTAGTTTTTTTGCCATTTTCATTGCTTCATCCATCAGCTTGTCTCTTGGCACTACCTTATTCACAAGACCAACTCTGTATGCCTCTGCAGCATTAACATTGTCACCGGTAAAAAGCATTTCTTTTGCCTTTGCAACTCCAACTAATCGTGGAAGTCTCTGTGTTGCACCTGAGCCCGGCATAATGCCGAGATTAATTTCAGGGAGACCCAGAATCGCATCTTCTGAAGCGATTCTTAAATCGCAGCAGAGGGCAACTTCACAACCGCCACCAAGGGTAAGCCCGAAAACTGCCGCCACTGTTGGTTTTTCAATACTTGTAAGCTTGTCAAAGGTCCTTCTTGGGGCTGTCCAGAGAAAATCGAGTGTTTCTACAGCGGATTTGCCCATTACGTCTTTCACATCAAGACCTGCTGCAAAGGCTTTATCTCCGTTTCCGGTAATGAGAATTGCGCCTATCGCCTCGTCTTTTTCCAACTCGCAGATTGCGTCATATAATTCATGATACGATTTAACGCTCAAAGGATTTAAAGGGGGCCTATTCAGTTTGATTATCCCTACCGGATTTTCCCGCTCAACAATTATTGTCTCATAGCCCATTGGCTCCTCCTTGCATACTCCTTATTTCGAATAGTCGTACCAGCCCTTGCCTGTCTTTCTGCCAAGAAGACCTGCTTTCACCATATTTTTAATGCTGAGCGGGGGATCCCATTTCAGTTCTTTCGGCAGTTCTTTGTAAAGGTAGTCCATTACATGGTAGTTGATGTCGAGGCCGGTAAGGTCCATCAGTTCGAGGGGACCCATCGGGTAGTTGAGTCCCAGTTTTGCTGCCTTGTCAATATCCTCTTTCGATGCAATGCCCTGCTCGTAAAGCTTAATAGCTTCCACGGCGCTTGCAATCATGAGTCTGTTAACGAGGAAACCGGGAACATCCACTTTAACCTCTACAGGCTCTTTACCGAGCTTTCTTGTGAGATCAATTGTGGTTGCCACCGTCTCGTCACCTGTTCTCATACCCCTAATAACTTCCACAAGCTTCATGAGCGGAACGGGATTGAAAAAGTGCATGCCCACAACCTTGTCAGGCCTTTTTGTGGCTGTTGCAATTTCTGTAAGAGACATGGAAGAGGTGTTTGATGAAAGGATTACATCTTTCCTTGTGATTTCATCCAATTCTGCAAAGACCTTTTTCTTCACATCCATTACTTCAATGACAACCTCAACGACAAAATCAACATCTTTCATGTCTTCCATCTTTGTCGTGCCTTTGATTCTTCCCATGATTGCATTCTTGTCTTCCGCCTTCATCTTGCCTTTTTCAACGGTCTTTGAAAGGAATTTGTCGATATTTTTTATACCACCTTCAACAAACCTGTCTTCAATATCCCTCATAATGACATTATAGCCTGCCGTTGCAGCTACCTGGGCGATTCCATTTCCCATAACGCCTGCTCCCAATAATCCGATCGTTTTAATCTCCATATAAATCCTCCTGACTAGTGTTTTTTTAGACTGATAATTAAAAAATTCACATGCATTATATCTAACTAATAATTAGGCAATAAGTCAACTGTTTTCCCAGCAATTCTCGGTGAACTATTTCTCTGGGTATAATAAGCCTGGGTGGTGGTAAAAAAACCAACCTGCCCAGCTATCTTTGTTTGAGGAGTTTATTAATCTCCCTATTCCATGGGGGTATGCCTTTTGTCAGCTATTTCCAATCCGGCATAGGAAGCTTCTCAGGTGTTTCCCAATCCTTCGTTGACTTCATCCATTCGGCACGCTCTACAAACTCATCATGCGCAAGAGGTACCGGCGGGTGGCAGACCCAGAGAGGATCGAGAGCATCTTTTATCTTCAGCATCCATTTGTGATAGTTCGGTCCGTACTTCGGCCCGGTAAGATACATGGGCTGGTGAGGACCTAACAGTGATGTATAGAAGCGCTCCCGTATATTCATCTTCGATGTTTCAACATAGAACTGGTCAACGCCGGTGGTGTCTTCGTCCTGATCCCAGTATATGAGGAACTCGGAGTATCCCTGGTGACCGCACTCAAAGCTCTGGAACCATCCCGGATCGCCATAATCAGGCATAAGGGGCGGGGTAAACTTCTTCTTTGTATCGGCATAGCTCTCACCGTGAACGGTTGCCTGTGTAAGGGACTCAATAATGTAGTCAACGGAGACATAGGAGCCACACATAAGCCACATGCCCGCCGAGTCAGCATTCTTGATCCAGGATTCATCGAGCGGTCTTGTTGGCCGTTGTATACCGCCGACTTCGGCCATGATGTCGTTCAATACATTTTCATCATACTGCATCTGCTCTTCAGAGGTAAAACCGATGAGCAATACGCGAACGATGTGGAAATTCTTAATTGTTTCGGCACTCTCTTTGCCCCACAGCCGCCAGAAATCCTCTTTCGATTCGGCTTTGTTAATTGCACGCCAGAAAAGGGGAACCTTTGTGATAGCACCGGCGATCTCTGCCTTGCCTACCTCGAACATTGCCTTTATCTGTGCTGCCTTGCTCGGTACCTGATAGTTGATCCATTTTACTCGGTGCTGCGGGAGGGAGAGACCGGTATTTGGTGAGATACCTGTCGGTACAAGCGGTTCCGGCTGGAAAGGCATTGTCTTTATTGCCATTTTCGTGACGATGCCGAGACAGCCGCGAAGACCGGTAAAACCACGGAGAAGGCCTCTTAAGTCCGGGCCGGGTCCGTCTCCCCAGAAGGGGTCATCGCCATCTGCCAGGGAGCCCATTTTCACCAGCTCGCCGTCGGGTAGCACAAGTTCGGTACCCAGAATACGCCTATGGGGAAGGCCGATCCTATGGCTTAAGGGAGACCATCCGTCGCCGATGAGGTTGGCTATTGCAGAGGCCTGTGCACCACCGCCACCGATAACAACATATGCGCCTTTATTGAGGCATTCCTGCTGGATCGGGGAATAGACGACGCCGGGGCCGACATTGATGGAAAAATGCTTCTCATCAATCTCGAAATCATTCATTCTCTTCATGTCAATGAGAAGTTCATTCTCGACATGGCAATGTGAACGGGGCCCGTAGAACCCTGTTGCATAGGGTACGTAAGGTACTTTGTAACGGTTGCATATTTTCACAATCTTCTGTACTTCTTCAGATGTTCTCGGCAGGGCAACAGCGTGGGGGATTGTGGTCATTACCCGTTCGTATCCCAGGCCGCTTTCATATCCGCCGGGTCCACACCGGTAGCCTTCACAGATTGCGGGGTCCTCAGATATATATTTAGAGCCAACTACCGATTCTATTGCATTGTATGCTGCTTTTACTATACTCATAGCCGTCCTCCTTATAATTCAACTGCGGCAAGGATAAGTTCCGCAATATCCATTACTTTCACGCTATCGCCGTTCTCTTTGACTGTCTCAGAGAAATTGCTCTTGCACCATGGACACGCAGATACCAAGGCCTCGGCACTGACATACTTTACTTCATCCATACGGTGTTTTGCGGAGACGGAAGCAAGATCAGGAAAAGCCTCTTTTGTGCCTCTGCCGGCACCGCAGCAGAATGAATTTTCCCGTGTTCTCGGCATTTCAACAAACTTTGCACCAGGGATGGCATTCAGGATATTTCTCGCCTGTATGTAGAGCCCCTGCGTACCGCGTCTTCTCTTCAGCTCCGGTTCAACCATACCCATCCAGCCACGCTGGCCGCTCCAGTTTGTCCAGGGATCGGCAAGTCTACTCACGCCACACGAATCGTGGTAAGTAAAACGGATATCGACATTCTGCGTTAGCTTGAGGCTTCCGTTCTTGATGGCTTCATCGGCGAATTCAATAAGATGTATAACCTCAAAGCCAAGATCACTGGTATTCATTTTTAGAAGCTTCGGATAATCAACCTTAAGAGTTCTGTAGCACTCGGCGCAGCTTGTAAGTACTGTTTTTGCACCCGATGCCTTGATTGCCTCGATATTGCGTTTCGC
>JAPLKD010000240.1 GCA_026388245.1 Pseudomonadota bacterium
ATAACCTCGGGTCCCTGGACCTTTTTGGAGCAGGAGACTGACAGCAATAGAATAAGACAGCTTAGAACAATGGAGATACGGGTTTTCATGGGGTTCTGATTTGCTTGCGCTAAAGGTAGATAATTTGATTAATTCAGGCTACCTATTGGGTTCTTCAAAACGGGAGGACTCATTGGTCCATAACCGTCAACCTAAGATTGTTTTACTGACTAATCCGGTATAAAGCGGTGCGGTTCAGGGAGGCGACCCCCGCTTTCGCCTTCGGGGATGACAGAAAAGGACCCTCGTTAGCGTCAGGCGATCTCTGCCACCGCATTCGCGAGGGCAGGCCCTGTGCGGGGATGACACGATCGAAGGTGAAATAAAAAGGGGTGTGGGCAATAGTGTGAAGGTGTGTGCCTTGATCTTACCTGGGATTAAATATTACCTTTCCTCTATAAATCCCTTACCAAGTTCAGCAATAGTAAAAAAACAATTTCCTCTGCGAGCTCTACGGCTCTAGTGTGTGTGCTGATGAAAGGGAGTCAGTTTAAAAACGGGGTCCATGCCACCATAAAGATAGCCGACTTCACTAAGTCAAAAGTGCTTCCAGTTGTTTGCGATGATACTGTATTTGCCGGTTGCGTTTGTTTTCGTCGGGAATGATTGGCCTTTGTTGATAAGGCACTCTGGTATCCAAAATACACCATACGACTACCAGCATCTTTCGGGCAATGGCAATCAAAGCCTTTTTTGAGGTCATCCGTTTGCTGAGCTCATCAAATTTCCATTTGAACCAGCTTCCCTTGGTACGACTGGCTGCCCAGGCACATTGAACCAGGATGCGACGAATATATTTATTGCCGTGCAGTATTTTCTTGCTTTTTATTTTTCCGGCACTTTCGTCATTTCTGGGTCTGAGCCCGGCCCAACCGCACAAAGCGGCAGCTGTGATGAACGCTTTAACGGAAAACCCCACCTCGGCTATGACTTGCATGGCCGCTATCTTTTGAATTCCAGGGATGGAGTATAATAGGGACAACTCCTGCTGAAAATCGGCTTCGCAGATGGCCGACATGGCTTGATTGAGTTCCTCCTGTTGAGTAAGAAACAGATTGTGGGCCTGGTAGCTTTGTCGCAGCAGAAGGATGTCATACCGTGCAATCGTTCCGGTTAATGAAGCCCGCACCTGCTCCTTGTATTTGTTGCGGATGCGTCCATGAACCAAGGTCTCTAACACTTCCGGACGGGTTTCTCCTTCAATGATCGCCTGCACCACTTTCATCACCGTTTGGCTGTTGATCCTGGATGCCAGGCTCGTAATCCGGATGTTACATTTGGATAACTGGCGGTCGATCTCCATCTCAATCCGGTTGAGCTGTCCACATAACTTGACTGCTTTGCGTCCGTATTCTCTCAGCTCCCGTATCCGCTTGTCCGGAATGTAGCTCCCCCTTAATAATCCCTTCATCAGAAGCATAGCTATCCATTGGGAGTCTTTGACATCTGTTTTTCGTCCTGGGACCTGCTTGATAAAATAGGGGT
Organism: Pseudomonadota bacterium; assembly: GCA_026388245.1. Lineage (GTDB taxonomy): Bacteria > Desulfobacterota > Syntrophorhabdia > Syntrophorhabdales > Syntrophorhabdaceae > MWEV01. The sequence continues at coordinate 1,525 of JAPLKD010000240.1, forward strand.
TGACCAGGATCAGCTCAAAATCGGATCTCTCCTCCAAAACCCGCCAGATGGGTATCCAATAGATCCCCGTGCTTTCCATGGCAACCTGTTCTACACCTTGTTCCTTCAGGTCATCCCGGAGTCGGTTCAAATCCGGCGTCATTGTCGAATATTCACTTAATAATGACGCTCCTTTCTCATTTAGAATGCACACAAAAATTGTATCTTTGTGTACGTCCAGGCCGCAGACTGTCTTCATAATAAGGTTGTTAATTACACATATTGAGCTACGAGCTCGTTTACTTACTCGAAGGTACGTCTGCGGCGCCTTATGTAAAAGGCGAAAGAACAGTCCAGTTGGTAGTTTAATAACTAAAAGGAGGTTGCCATGAAACATGTCTTCGAATTATGTCTCAAAATTGCCCTTTTGGTGTTCATCTGGATTGTTTGGTGGTGGGCGCTCAAGCAACCCCTTTCAGAAATAATGAATCTATCTGTCATTGTGGGAGGGGTATTGTTGACATACCCCCTTGTCTGGCTCGGCAGGAAGATATTAAACCGACACCAAACAATAGGACACGCCGTCTGGACAACGACATTTGTACATATTGGTCTGGGTTTTACATTTGGTGTTCCTATCGTTCGGGCGGTATCCACTTATAAAGATTGGTGTGGCTGGGTACTCTCAATACCATCTGTAATTGGCTTGGTTCTGGTTATTATTACTGGGGCAGCTTTTTTGCTGACAGTGATAAACCTTGCCTTAAAAGGATTCGGTGCGCCCTTTTTCATTGTGCTCAGTCGGAAATTGGTGTCAGATTGGATGTATGCCTGGACGCGCAATCCCATGGTGCTAGCAGGTCTATCTTTTTTCCTATCATTGGGAATCTGGTTT
>JAPLKD010000044.1 GCA_026388245.1 Pseudomonadota bacterium
CTCCTTATTTGGTTCACAGTTCACAGTTCACAGAAAAAGCTCAACCCGCATCTTCGTAGCTTCGCAACTTCGTCCTCGTACATCATACAATATCAATTTACTCTACCGTGAACCGTGAACCGTGAACAGCAAGCTATAAGCCATGAGCTATGAACCATGAGCCGCCTTCACCAGTCCAGACTCCTCCATCACCTTCCTGAGCGCCGCCTTGTTCCCCTCCGATGCCGGGCACATGGGGAGCCTAAGTTCCTCTTCTATCATGCCCATAAAATAAAGGGCTTCTTTGACCGGTATCGGGTTGGTTTCTATAAACAGAGACTGAAAAAGCGGCATGAACCGGGCATTCATATCCCTCGCCTTGAAAATATCTTTTTCAATGAAGAATGTCCTGTAGAGTTCCTGCATTTCCTTCGGGATGATATTTGATGCAACAGATATAACTCCAACCGCCCCTGCGCTCATCATGGGTAGAAAGAGGTTATCATCCCCCGATAATATGGTAAACTTCCCGTCCGTAAGTCTGAATATTTCTGCCACCTGTATCAGCGAACCGGATGCCTCCTTAATGCCAACGATATTCGGGATTTCAGCGAGCCGCTTTATGGTCTCAGGCGTCATATTAACCCCTGTTCTTCCAGGTATGTTGTATAAAATCAAAGGGATATCCACATCTTCCGCTATTTTCCTGTAATGTCTGTATAAACCTTCCTGTGACGGTTTGTTGTAGTAGGGTGTGGTGAGGAGGCACATATCTGCGCCGATTTTCTTAGCGCTTCGTGTAAGTTCGATGGCCTCTTCAGTACAATTTGAACCGGTTCCTGCAATGACAGGCACAGTACCATGTGCGTGTTTTATGGTCAACTCTATTACTCTTTCGTGTTCTTCGTAACCGAGCGTTGAGGCCTCACCGGTAGAGCCGCATGGAACAAGCCCGTCCACCCCGCCATCAAGCTGGAATACTATAAGCCTTTTTAACGCCTCTTCATCCACTTTATAGTCTTTGAAAGGTGTCACTAACGCCGTATATATACCTTTTAGTTCCATCACTTCTCCTTTCAGTTTTTAAGCTATCAGCTAATATTGTTTCTCTGGTTTATACTGTTTCTTTAGTTTCTTTTGTTCTATAACAAGACAAACAAGAAAAACCAGAGAAACTAAAGAAACATACGTTTTTATCCAGCATCCAGCATTTAGCTATCAGCTATCAGCTATGAGCTACTTTGCCATGAGCTATATTACAGCAACGCTTCATCGTTGAGCAAGCCAACATATATGATTTTCGTATCTCCCTCAAGGTATACCTCATCATCCACATACACCTTGAGCGTTTCCCCGCCCTTTGTCAATATGTGCACGGGGCTTTCTATTAATCCCTTCTCTTTCAGAATAACACCTGATGCCACTGCCCCTGTACCACATGCATACGTTTCGGCTTCAACGCCCCGCTCGTATGTTCTCAATACCAGATTTGTTTTATCGATGACCTTCACAAAATCTACGTTTGTCCCTCCTTCACCAAAGGCCGTATGAAACCGTACGATTCTTCCCAGTTCCTCTACCGGAACGTGGTCGATATCGTCAGAAAGAAGCACTGCATGAGGCACGCCGGTATTCACGCTGTTGATAAATATCTCCTTATTTTCAAGTTTAATAGAATAATCAAGCTTCAAATCAGTAGGGGTTGTAAGCTGGAGTTTAATCTTTGCGCCCTCTATCTCTGCCTTTATGATACCTGCACCGGTTTCAAAAGCCATCTTTTCACCGGCAATACCCTTTATAAAAGCAAACCTCGCTGCGCACCTGCCCCCATTGCCGCACATATCTGCCTCTGACCCATCGGCATTAAAAAATCTCCAGCAAAAATCAGCATTCCTTGATTCTTCTATCAATATAAGCCCATCGGCCCCCACAGAATGGCGTCTCCTGCATACCTTCGCAACAAAATCATTAATATCATTATGTGTTTTGTATAATTCGCCAGTCCGGTTGTCTACCAGTATAAAATCATTACCGCTTGCGCTCATCTTAATAAATTCCAGTTTGGACACTTACTGCACCTCCATAAATGATGGGATAGATTCTCCCTTAAGCAAATCTCTTAACGTTTCTCTCTTTTTAATGACAAAAAACTCTGCCTCCTTCACGAGGACCTCCGGTACTCTCCTTCTCGAATTATAGTTGGAAGACATGGAAAACCCGTATGCACCTGCACCCATGACGGCCAGGAGTTCACCAGAGGCGAGAGGGGCAATCTCCCTGTCTTTTGCAAGGAAATCCGCCGATTCACAGACAGGCCCTACAATGTCAACCTTTATCTTTTTATTGTTTTTGTCCTGAATGGGAACTATTTCGTGGTACGCACCGTAGAGGGATGGTCTCACAAGGTCGTTCATTGCCCCGTCAACGATATAAAAGGTCTTTCCCGGAACTTTCTTTACATAAAGCAGCTTTGTCACAAATATACCGCTGTTGCCGACGAGAACCCTCCCGGGCTCGAGTATCAGGATGAGACCCGTGCCTTTCAGTTCCTCTTTTATTATACGTGCATAATCGTCAGGGTGCGGCGGGAGTTCGTCTTTGTATGTTATACCAAGGCCACCGCCTATATCTACATACTTAAGCGTGATTCCTCTCTGTTTAAGCTGATTAATCATGTCTTTCAATGACCTTACTGCTTCCTTGAAAGGCCCGAGTTCAAGTATCTGCGACCCTATGTGCGAAGAAATACCCACGGGGATGAGATATTTTTCCTCTTTAATCTTTTCGTAAAGCTTCCAGGCATCATCCCAAATCACACCGAATTTGTTCTTTTTAAGTCCTGTGGTGATATAAGGGTGGGTTTTCGGGTCAATCTGCGGATTTACCCGTATGGAAAGGGGGACCTCTTTTCTCATCTTCCGGGCTATTTTTGCGATAGCAGACAACTCTTCCTCTGACTCTACATTTATCATCAGTATCTGCAAATGTATGGCGACTTTCAATTCCTCTTCAGTTTTTCCGACACCTGAGAAAACAATCTTATCTTCAGGTATGCCGGCAGCAAGGGCCCTGTAAAGTTCGCCGCCCGATACGATATCTATGCCCCCTCCAAGCCTGCCCACGACCCTGAGAATTGCAATATTGGAATTTGCCTTGCATGAATAACATACGATATGTGGTATACCCTTAAAGGCATTATCGAAAACAGTAAAATGCCTTTCAAGCGTTTTAT
>JAPLKD010000092.1 GCA_026388245.1 Pseudomonadota bacterium
CCTTTCCCTGTCAAGGGAAATAGGCAAAGCAGTTGCGGATATGGGTTTCGAAGAAACAACACCCATCCAGGCACAAACCATTCCTGCTGTACTTGAAGGGAAGGACATAATCGGTCAGTCGCAGACGGGCACCGGAAAAACAATCGCATTTGGCATTCCTATAATAGAAAAGCTTCATGTCAGGTCAAAAACTGTACAGGCCATCATTTTGTGCCCTACACGGGAGCTGGCCATCCAGGTATGTGAGGAATTGAAAAGACTCCTGAAATACAGGAAAGACGTCAATATACTGCCTGTCTATGGCGGGCAGCCCATAGACAGGCAGATTCGGGCTTTGAAAAGCGGCGTCCATATCGTTGTCGGCACTCCTGGACGTACCATTGACCATATCAACCGCGGCACATTAAAGCTGAACAATGTGAAAACGGTTGTTCTGGATGAGGCAGATGAGATGCTCAACATGGGTTTTATTGACGATGTGGAGATTATTCTCAGGAAAGTTCCGGAAGAAAGGCAGACGCTCCTCTTTTCTGCTACCATGCCCAAGCCCATCCTTGACCTTACCAAAAGATACCAGAGAGACCCGGAGTTTATAAAGGTAGTCCACAAACAGCTTACCGTCCCCCGTGTTAAACAGGCATATTTTGAATTGAAGGAGAGTATGAAACTTGAGGTGCTCTGCCGCCTCATCGATATGCATAACCTGAAATCCTCCCTTGTCTTCTGTAACACGAAAAGACGGGTGGATGAAGTGGTGATGCATCTCCAGGCAAGGGGGTACGTGGCTGACAGCCTCCACGGTGATCTGACACAGCAGCAAAGGGACAGGGCAATGGGTAAGTTCAGGAAAAACATGACTGAAATACTTGTGGCAACCGATGTAGCGGCAAGAGGCATTGATGTGGAGGATATCGGGGCGGTCTTTAACTATGACCTTCCTCAGGATGAAGAGTATTATGTTCACCGTATCGGGAGAACAGCCCGTGCGGGAAAAAAAGGGCGCGCCTTTACCTTTGTTGTGGGAAGGGAAATATACAAATTGAGAGAGATTCAAAATTACGCCAATATAAAAATAGACCGTCAGCCCACCCCTTCGTTTGCCGATGTGGAAGAAGCCAGAACAACGGTGCTTCTTGATAAAATAAAGGAAACCATTGAGGAGGGCAAACTCGAACGATATATTCAGATAATTGAACCGCTTCTGAAGGACGATTTTACTTCTCTGGATATTGCAGCTTCCCTTTTAAAGATGGTCAGCAGCTCAGGGCGTGACTAAACAATTTTCCTCGTGCCCTGTTTCGTAAGGTTTTTACCGGAAATCAATAAGCACCTTCAGCGAATCTTTCTCCTTCGCTTTTTCGAAGGCCTCTTTTGCCTGTTCGGGTTTGTAAATTTTCGTGATAAGGGGCTTAACATCGATGAGCCTTCGGGAAAGCGCTCTCAGTGCCGGTTCGAAAGGACCGCACCGTGAGCCTATGACCTGTATTTCATCAATGACCACGGGTGCAAGGTTTATCTCTTTTCCTTTGGCGACGGTACTTTTCAAAACAACTTTCCCGCGCGGCTTTACCAGTTGAAGGGCAAACTCAAAGCCCTCAGGTGTGCCGGTTGCCTCCACAACAATGTCATAGGATTTGGTGAGGGGAAATAAGGGGGTAATTTTTATGGTGTTGACACCCTGGTTGCTCGCTGCCATGAGTTTGTTATCATGTTTGCCGGCGAGCGTTACATCGGCCTGAGTGAGTTTCAGAGCGAGGGCGATGAGGATGCCCAGTTTGCCGTCTCCCAAGATGAGAATTGTATCGGTTGGCCTTATATGAATCTGTTCCAATATCTCAAAAGCGGCAGCTAATGGTTCGGTAAAGACTGCCTCTTCATCAGTTGTATTATCCGGTACTACGAACAGGTTATTCACCGGAAGGGTTATGTACTCGGCGAAGGCCCCGTCTTTATTGGTGATCCCCAGTGTTTTTCTGTCAGGGCAATGGGTTTTCAGCCCCTTTAAACAATAATCGCATACGCCGCAGGCACAGTTTATCTCCCCCACTACCCGTTTCCCCGATAAATCATGGCTGACACCGTTCACCTTTTCAACTATTCCAACAAATTCATGCCCCGGAACACCCCTGAAGCCCAGATATCCTTTGATAATTTCAAAGTCAGTATTACATATCCCGGCCATATTTACCCTTATGAGCGCTTCACCTTCCTGTGGTTCCGGCGCAGGATATCTGTTGGTATATGTCAGTTCTCCGTTAAAAAGTATTGCTTTCATTTAAGCACCTGTGGCAAGTATTGCCCGGAATTTTGAAAAGTATAATAGGAATGAGAGGGACAAGTAAATAAGTAATTGAGCTGCCTTTCTTTTGCTTGTTAAAATGACGCTATTTTGATAATCTTTTCCACTGTTTTATGAATTGAACAAATCAGGAGGTATATCTGTATGAACATATTATCTGCAATAGGGAATACACCACTCGTTGAACTCATGAATATTGTCGGTAAGCCTGGTGTAAAAGTCCTTTGCAAACTCGAAGGATGTAACCCCGGAGGGTCAATAAAAGACCGCCCGGCCCTTTATATGATAGAGAAGGCTGAAGAGCGTGGTGAACTTACAAGGGGCAAGACCATCCTTGAGCCCACATCAGGCAATACGGGGATTGCAATTGCAATGATAGGAGCAGCAAAAGGCTACAGGGTTGACCTTTGTATGCCTGAGTGCGTGAGCATGGAGAGGCGTTTAATCCTTGAAGGACTTGGGTCTCAGATTTTTCTCACACCGGCAAAATTGAATACTGATGGTGCAATAAAAAAGGCATACGAGCTTTTTGAACAAGGCTCCGGTAAATACTTTATGCCCAATCAGTATGATAACGGTGATAATGTACTTGCTCACTACGAAACAACAGGGCCGGAGATTTTAGCGCAGACAAATGGCGGGGTTGATTATTTTGTGGCAGGAATGGGAACCACCGGCACACTCATGGGGACTGCAAAGTATTTAAAGGAGAAGAAACCCTCTGTAAAAATTGTCGGTGTAGAACCTGTCCAGGGGCATACGATACAGGGACTGAAGAATATGACAGAATCGATGGTTCCAAAGATTTATAAGCCGGAGATACTGGATGAGAAAGTGATGATTGAAGATGGTGAAGCCTTTGAAGTTACAAGACTTCTTGCGCTGAGAGAGGGGATTTTCGTTGGTACATCCAGCGGTGCCGCAGCGGCAGTGGCCCTCCAGATAGCGAGAAAAATAGATCAGGGCATAATTGTGGTAATATTGCCCGACCGTGGTGACCGTTACCTCAGCACCATGCAGTTCAGATCGATCTGTGCGAAATGCCCACCGTAAAAGCAGTGTTGAGCAACAGGCCGTCAAAACTCAACACCGCTTATAAAACTTGGTTTGGTCCGACCCAAAACCGACCCAAAACGTGGTCTGTATCCTGTATACAAAAATATTTGCTGATCACACGATTTTGCTTGACGATACCATCTGTACTTCTCTAAAATAAACTGAGTTGTATAAAAACTCTAAGGAGGTGTGCCATGCAAAAAAGGTATTTACTCGCACCCGGTCCCACTGCAATACCACCGGAAGTACTTTTAAAAATGGCTGAGCCGATCATCCATCACAGGAACCCCCTCTTCGAAGAAGTTGTACAGGAGGTAAGGGACAACCTCAAATAC
>JAPLKD010000265.1 GCA_026388245.1 Pseudomonadota bacterium
GTATGCCGGAGCGGCAAGACCTGAAAGCGCAGACCTGAAAGCGCGGAGCCAGCAGTTCTCATTATGGCGCAAAAACGCCTTACGGCGTCACTACAAACGGCCTAGAAACGGCAAAAAGCCGTTCGTAGTGTGCCCGTAAGGGCATTCGTGTCGCCATAATGAGAACTGCTGGCGCGAAACCGTGATCAGCGCTTGGCGTCCGCGAGCCAGGCGCGGCCTTTGTCGGTAAGGCGATATTTCTGGAGGCGGCTGGTGGGTTTGTCAGGGATGGTGCGTTCCAGTAATTCAACCTGTATCAACGGTTTGAGATAGTTTTCCTGAAAGGTCTTCCAATGCTTCAATTGCAGATGCTCCATAATTTCCCGTGCCGATTGCGGCTCACGGCAGAAGAGCGCGACTTGTGCGGCGACTTGTGCGGTGACTTCCCCGGTGATTTCCCCGGTGACTTCCCCGGTTATCCCACCGACGGCCTTAAAGGCCAGGTCCGGCTTTCTTCGGATGGTAACCACAAAGCCGTCTGTCAGGGCAAACTCATTCTGGACTGAGCTCACGAATATCAGGAGTTTTTCAGTCATTGGCGCCCCTCCAGCATGGAATTCAATGCCTTTCTGACCTCGTGCGAGCTTTCAAGCCAGTTCGTCAAAGCCTCTGTAAGTCTATCCTTTCCGGTTAAAGGCTCAGGTGTGCTCTTGCCGTTCACGCTATAAATTGAAGGTGCGTCACGAACTTCCATCGCCGATGACGGATTGATCACGTAAAGCGGGATGCTGAGATTGCCATCCCTGGCGTGGATTTCTTCCAGCGTGGCTACGCAGGTAAAGCCGGGTTCGTCATTGAAGCTCTCGTAAGCTTTGACGATGCGCCCAATGTGTTCGTCGGTGAGGAAACTCTGGGCACGCTCGCGGATGACTTCATTTATGGCATTGATGAAGAGAATCTTGCCCCGGCGCACCTTGGGTTTGGCGGTGCGGCAGATGATGACACAGGCCTCCATGGGCGAGTTGTAAAAGAGGTTCGGCCCCAGGCCGAGGACGCACTCGATAAGGTCGGCCTCGATGAGCTTGCGCCGCATCTCACCTTCTTCCTGCCGAAAAAGAACGCCATGCGGAAAGAGGATGGCGCAGCGGCCTGTCTTGGGTGCGAGGCTTTGGAGGATGTGCTGCCAGAAGGCATAATCGGCTCGGCCCTGCGGCGGGGCGCCGTAGAGGTTGCGACCCCAGGGATCGGCGGCAAAGGCTGCACGGTCCCACTGTTTGATCGAGTAAGGTGGATTGGCCAGCACCATGTCAAACTGCATGAGCCGGTCGCCCTGGACAAGCTTGGGTTCACTGAGGGTGTCCCCCCGCTCGATGCGGAAGTCCTCGATGCCGTGGAGGAAACAGTTCATCCGGGCGATGGAGGAGGTCATGAGGTTCCGCTCCTGTCCGTAGAGCCTGACGTTCCGCCATTCCTTCTCTTGCCGACGCAGTTGTGTGATACAGGAGAGCAACATACCGCCGGAACCACAGGTGGGGTCGTAGATGCTCTCGCCGGGCTGGGGCTGGAGCATCTCGGTCATCAAATGGACAACTGTGCGGTTCGTGTAGAATTCGGCGGCGGTATGGCCTGCATCGTCGGCAAATTTCTTGATCAGGTATTCGTAGCCCTGTCCCAGCTCGTCTTCGGGCAGATTGGTGATTGTTAGCTCCAGCGTACTGAAATGCTCGACCAGATCGCGCAGCATGGCATCCGATAGCCGGTCCTTGTTGGTCCACTGGGCGTCACCGAAAATACCGTAGAGCTTGTCTGGATTGGTAGTCTCGATGGCGCGCATGGCGTTCTGGAGGGCGTGCCCGACATTCGAAGCGGCCTGCCGCACCTCGCACCAATGGGCCTCGAATGGAATCTGGAAGCGGTGATTTTCCGGGTAGGCGGCGAAATCCCTGTCCCCGTCGGATTCGGCCAGGGCGGTCTGTGTCTCTTCATCGAATACATCGCAGAGCCGCTTGTAGAAAAGCAGCGGGAAGATGAACTGCTTGTAATCACCGGCATCAATAGTCCCGCGCAGGAGCACCGCCGCACCCCACAGGTATGATTCGAGTTGTTGCTGGGTAATGCGGGTGGTCATGTGAGCAATCCCTCCCGTTTGAGTATGCTGATCAGCCGGCCTTCGGCAGCGAACGCAGCTTCCGCGCTTTCCTTGAGTCGTTTCATGGCCTGATCGACCGTAAGCGTCTTCTCCTCAACCTTCGGCTCGACATAGCGCGGGATGTTCAGGTTGTGGTTATTGGTCGCTATTTCTTCCAGCTTGACCACGCGGGCGACGCCTTCCACATCTTTGAAATCCCGATACCAGCCGTAGATGCACTCGACGTGCCCGGGCAGCAGTTCATTCTGGGCTCGGCCCGTCTTAAACTCCTTCGAGGCGTCGAGGATGAGCACCTTGTTCCTGCGATCCTGGGACTTGCGCTGGCGAAAAACGAGGATGCAGGCGGCGAGGCCGGTACCGTAGAAGAGATTCGGGCCGAGGCCGATGACGGCTTCGAGTAAATCCATTCCGAGTATCTTCTGACGGATCTTACCCTCGGCACCCATGCGGAAGAGCGCACCATGGGGCAGCACCACTGCCATGCGGCCGGTTTTGGGTGCCATAGACTTGATCATGTGCTGCACCCAGGCGTAGTCACCGGTCTTGCCCGGCGGCATTCCGGCGAAACTGCGGCCGTAAGGATCGCTGCCCCAGACTTCTTCGCCCCATTTTTCCAGTGAAAAGGGCGGATTTGCGATGACGCAGTCGAAGGTAGCAAGATTGTCGCCGAAGAAGAATGCCGGGCTGCGGAGTGTGTCACCGCGCACGACCTGAAAATCTGACGCGCCATGCAGGAAGAGATTCATGCGGGCGATGGCAGATGTGGTGAGGTTTTTCTCCTGCGCAAAGAGTTTTCCCCAAAGCGTGCGGTCATCGCCGTGGTTTTCCTTCACATGATGGATGGCCTCCAGCAACATACCGCCCGTGCCGCAAGCCGGGTCGTAGATGGATTCGCCTTCCTTCGGATCAAGGATGTTCACCATCAACCGTACCACCGAGCGCGGAGTGTAGAACTCGCCGGCCTTCTTATTGGTGGCGTCAGCGAATTTTTTGATCAGGTATTCGTAGGACTGGCCGAGAATGTCCGCCTGTGTCGCCTGGTTGCCGAGGTTGATGCGGGAAAAGTGCTCGATAAGATCACGGAGCAGTGAATCGGAAAGCCTGTCCTTGTTAGTCCACTGGGCGTCACCGAAAATACCGTAGAGCGTTTCCGGATTTGCCTTCTCAATACCGCGCATGGCCTTTTGCATCGCCTGCCCTACGTTGGTCGCGACCGCGCGTGCATCGTTCCAGTGACAATCGTCCGGCACCTGGAAACGGTAGTTCTGGGGGAACTGAGCATATTCCTCATCGCCGTCTGACTCTTCCAGGGCGGTCCGATACTCTTCGTCGTGAACATCCGAGATGCGCTTAAAAAACAGCAGCGGGAAGACGTAAGTCTTGAAGTCCGCCGCATCCACTGGCCCACGCAGGATGTTGGCCGCTTCCCAGAGATGCGATTCGAGTTGATTAAGAGTGACACCGTTAGCCATGTTTATATCAACTCCTCATGAATTCACACGTGGGAACTGTGGTAACGTAAAAAAACCAGTTTCTGGTTGATAAGAGTCATTCCCGCCCCTTTTTCTCCATTTTACTATAAATGAGATTTTATCCCCTCAAAATAAAAAATACAATCATTAAACATGATTACAGCGGTTAAATTCGCAATCCGCAATTCGCAATTCCATCCCTTCCCCCATAGCCTCTCGCCCATAGCCCATGACCAGCCCCTTATTCTAACATTGAACATTGAACGGTTTTTGTCCCCCTCGTTCCTTGTTTGCTGTATACAGAATATTAGCCCTTTAATTCTATAAATATAATATAGTTTTTTCAATTACTCCATAGGTTTACGGGAATCGTGGATTCCGGGCAGCCAGATAACGGTGTTTTTCCTCAATGATTCAGGGTTACCCGGGTTGTAATAAATCGAAAATCATGACCGAAGCTGGTGCTCCGGGAGAAATTGCAGACACAGTGTCTGCAATTTATGAAATCGTCGCAAAGCTAATACTGACGTCATCTCGCACGAAATGGCTTTCAACATTGAACGCTACGGGGTCAAATCTTTACGGCCTGTTGCCCAAACAACATACAACCAATAATATTGGACTATGAGCAGGAAGAACTTTTCGCGAGTCGCGCCTTCGAGCATTTTTGGGTACCCACTCGGTGAGAATAAACGCCCCGAAGGGCAATTCGCATGTCTGAGTCCCGGTATTTTGGGACGAGTTTGCGAAATTGAGTGATATTCGAGCCTGTAGTGGGTAAAAAGCACAGCGAAGCAGAGAGCGAAACAGTGTTCTTGCGAATACTGCATTTGGACAACAGGCCGTTTATCCTTGACTTTGGCAACCGGTGCAGTTTGCAAAGGCACCGGGTACAATCCGCAATTGAAAATGGATTTAAAGAAGGATGTCGTCTGTCCAGCCTATCTTTATAATGTCAATCCTTTTCAGGTCTGACACACCGAGTCTGTATTTCTTATCTGCTAAGGTTATATGGACAGGCGGCACATCAAGTGCCCTATCCTCGCCAAAATGGGCAACCCTTTTAAGACGGAGGAGTTCCGCCCCCACTGCATCAACTGCAACAGGGTCTGTCCCTGCTATCAGCCCTTTATATTGCCAGACATAACGCCTGTCAAAAAAATTCGCCCCTCTCCCATAAAACTGCGGGGTAAGCGCAACAAGTATATTCAGACGGGTCTTGTCTTTAATAACAGGCATTGTCCAGATTTTCCCGAGGTCTGAACAACCATCATTGTGGTACATCGATGGGGATTGCACAAACATAATATAGTTCTTAAGGCATGTCCCAACACCTGACCAGTGATGTGTCCTCACAGGACGAACATTTACAAGGGCGGTAGAGTTAATGAATACAAGGTTACTCCTTACCCCGCGGTCGTCCACGTCAATATTCTTTTCTGAGACTCCCACATCAAGGATACGCCTTTTTATAACATTTTCGAGTTCAGGAGGGGTAGGCAGATTACGCCAGGCATTGCTTTTTATTCCCACTATATCTGTCTTTTTAAAAAGCTTTTTCCATCCATCGGGAGGTTGTTTTTCATCTGTAAGTATCTGCACCGCCCTGTCAAGCATAGACTCAAGGATTCCGGTATCTATCTGTCCTTTTGCATCAAGGACACCGGCATTCCTGATAACTACCACCTTTGACAATGCCTGGGCATTTACTTCAGACGTTAATAATGAACCGAGAGTTGTTGAAAGGCAAATTCCGGCTGTTCCCTTAAGAAAATCCCGGCGGGTTATTCCACGTTTTTCTTTCATACACCCTCCCTTTGTAATATTTCGTTAGTGTTTCTAATAAGTTTCAGGGCTAATACCTCATCGGGTGAATCAAACACAATCATGATATAGCCCTTGTATTTTTCTGCAACCGTCCACTTATTGTTTTCTGTCTTTACTGAATTTTTTTGTCGGGCCTCAGGCATGTATGAGTTTTTAAAACTTAGAAATGCAGATTCTGCCTTAATCTGAGACGGGTATTTTACGAGAAGGAAATGAATCTTGTCTTTACCGGCTTCGTACCGGCAAAGAACAGCCTCTACGTCTTTCGCCAGTTCAAGCACATTTTTCTGGGCTACAAAGAAACGCTGGTTCATGAGGATATGACTTCTTGTAAACAATATCTTTTTTTTCAAAAAAGGGGTATGTTCATCAGGAAGAAGGCTAATAATTTCAGGTGGTTTACCGCTCTGCACTATAGAAGCGGCAATCTGCCGTCCAAGATTGAGCGTTGCAGCCTCAATGTCTGCCCCGGGGCTGTCACCGTATATACTTACAAAGGTATGCCCTTTCCAGAATCTGAGCAAACCGCCCCCAAACTCAGACCCCTGCCCGATACCTGCCTCAGGGTCATCCCGTTCAAAAGAGAATACCCCGTAGGCATCTTCCGAAGAACCCATATTAAAAACCTCTGCTGTAATCGTGGGATACCCGTGTCTCTCGTACCGGGCAACAGTAAGTTGTTTCATATTGTATGCCAGGTATAGTTCAGCAGCACCGTTCATATATTTAAAGACAGTCTTCGGATTATGCTCAGACGGTTGCCCTGAAATTTTCCAGCCATCTGCTTGAGAAGGCAGGACAACATTCATTTTCATCTTTACCCCCTCATCACACAATGCAAAATATGGAATAAGAAAAAGAAAAACAAACCAGAATAAAAAGATGCGTGCTGATAAAACAGAGTGGCTAATGAAAGGACGGTGGGGATATTGTTGCAGGCATTGCATTGTTGTGAGCATGAACGAGACGTTATTCCCTGATTGAATAACTTCTAAATCCATCCCTTCCCCCTTTGACTACAGCTCATAGCTCATGGCTCATAGCAAACCCGGAACATTGAATGTTGAACAGCTTTTCTCCACTCTTTACCGTTTTGCTGTATACAGGATATTAACGCTTTAATTTCATAAATACAAATAGTTTTATAGATACATAATTCATTTCACAGGACAGGCGGGGAAAAGAGGAAAACTGGATTGGTTAAGGTTTGAATTGTGTAAGACGAATAAAATTCCTGGAGAGCAGGAGATCTTTGTCGTCTTCCGGTATCGGGAGTGAAAGGACTTTCGATAGCTCGCTCCTCATGGAACCGAAGGGTACATCAGACCCGAATAGTACTCGCTCGGGCCCTACTGTTTTCACAAAATCCAGTATAGCTTCCCGTGAACCAAGGGCAGTATCGAAGTATACATTCTTATTATTTTTAAAACTTCTCAAAAAATCATAAGGGTTCCCGCCGAGCATACCAAGGTGGGGGATGATAATCTTCATGCCTTCAGCCATATCAACAAACCTTTCGGTAAATCGCAACTCTTCCTCGAAGATAACCGGCTTATCTGTTTTTATGATCTTTTCAATAAGCTGAGGCAGGTTTTTATCATCAAGGACTTTATAATTTGATGCCGAATCCTGCCATCCCCTCATCCAGTGCCATTTCCCTCCGCAATACGCTTCAGGTATAGGATCAAAACCTTCTTTGTCGTAGTCTTCCCTTATGTAATGGTAAGGTATGAAACCCCCTGCCCTTTTTGATTCTTCGAGAATCTTTACATTTATGCTGTTATTCTCTATAGCAGTCGATGGAAAAGGTATTACAGCAACATAATCAATCCCCGATTTCTTCATCTGCCTCTGAAGCTCTCCTGTCGTAACGTCTGTGCCGAGGGTTATCGAGGGACCCCAGTGGGAATGACTGTCTATGATGATTTCAAAATCCATTGTTGCAGGATAAATAGCATAGATGGTATGCTCATGTAAATAATGGTTCACAGTTCACAGTTCACAGTTCACG
The DNA here is from genome assembly GCA_026388245.1 of Pseudomonadota bacterium. GTDB lineage: Bacteria > Desulfobacterota > Syntrophorhabdia > Syntrophorhabdales > Syntrophorhabdaceae > MWEV01. The sequence goes on from JAPLKD010000265.1 coordinate 7,439, forward strand.
GGAGGAACCCATATGGGGCCAAAAGACCTCAAGACCCCGCTATTAACCGTTGATATTATTATCCGCTATAAAGACGGCATTGTACTCATTGAAAGGAAAAATCCTCCGCCGGGATGGGCTCTACCGGGAGGCTTTGTAGATGTTGGAGAATCCATCGAAAACGCTGCAATACGGGAGGCAAAGGAAGAAACTTCACTTGATGTTACTCTGATTGAACAATTTCACGCTTACTCAAAACCCGGCAGAGACCCGCGGTTTCATGCTGTTTCAGTTGTCTTCATAGGTGACGGAAGGGGAGAACTACAGGGACAGGACGATGCGAGACGAGCAGATAAATTCGGTTATGACAACTTACCTGAATCCATAGCTTTCGACCACAGGGAAATTATCCTTGATTATTTTCATTACATGAGCACAGGCAAAAGGCCGGGTGTGATCTAATACCAATTTGGATTCAAAGATAGCACCCAGAGGGTACCCGGGCGACGAGGAGGAGGCGACGGAGGCGTACATTTCAGTACGTCGAGGAACACCCGCAAGCGGGTACCCGGACGAAGTCAACGAAGTTATATGAATGAAGGCGAATTGGTATAATCACTCGAAAGACGCCACAGCCTTCTTTATTCTCTCAACACCTTTTTCAATTACTTCCATTGAAGTTGCAAAAGAGAGTCTCAGATAGCCTTCTTTGCCGAATTCAACCCCCGGAACAACCGCGGTATGAAAATCTTCAAGAAGGATTTCTGTCAATGCTGTAGATGTGTCCACTACCCTGCCCTTATATGTTTTTCCGAGCACATTGTTAAAATTTGGAAAAACATAGAAGGCGCCTTTCGGGTTGTAACAGGTTACACCCGGTATGCTTTTCAGTTCCCTGACAAGATAGTCTCTCCTCTTTTTAAAAGCCTCAAGCATAAGGGCTATGCTGTCCTGGGGACCGTTTAGCGCCGCAACTGCAGCCATCTGTGAAATCGAAGCAGGATTTGACGTGCTCTGGCTCTGGATATTCCCCATAGCCTTTATAATGCTTGACTGTCCTGCTGCAAAACCGATCCTCCATCCTGTCATCGCATAGGTTTTCGCTACGCCGTGGCAGATTATTGTCTTTTCTTTGAAGGCAGGATCAAGAGACGCAATACTAACATGGGTATAATCATCATATGTGAGTTTTTCGTAAATCTCATCAGATATTATATAAAAATTATTTTCCACTGCGAGCTTCCCGATCTGTTCGAGGTTTTCACGGTAAAATATAGAACCAACAGGATTTGACGGGTAGTTGAGGACTATTCCCTTTGTATTTTTATTTATGTACTTCTTTACCATTTGCGCTGTAATCTGGTAGTCTTCATCTTCCTGCGTCTCCACGATTACCGGTTTTGCCCCGGCAAGTTCTACCATGGGTGGGTAGGAGACCCAGTAAGGAGCGGGTATGATAACCTCATCGCCCTCCTGAAATATGGCCTGAAAAAGATTATAGAGGCTATGCTTACCGCCACACGAGATGATAATCTCATCGCGCTTATATGTAAGGCCATTATCCCTCTTGAACTTCTCAATCACGGCATCCTTCAGGGGGTCTATACCGGCAGCGGGTGTATACCGTGTAAAATTGTCATTTATCGCCTTTATGGCTGCCTGTTTTATGTGATCAGGAGTATCGAAATCCGGCTCGCCTGCACCAAACCCTGCAATGTCAATACCCTTTGCCTTAAGTTCTTTTTCCTTTGCGCTAATAGCTAATGTCGGTGATGGTTTTAATAAACTCGCCCTTTTTGATAACATATCAAAACTCCTTTGGTGAAATTTTAACTAAAAACTCAAAACTCAGCACTCAGCACTGCAGCACGTAGTGCTGCTGAAGGATATTATTTACGATACCCCACACCCTGCTGTCAATCAAAATATTTGCATGGTTAACAGGCAGTTTGAAATAATTATCATCAGATGTTAAAGGCGATTTGGCAGATTCAATTGAAACAAAACCGTCACCATAGCCTTCTCTCCATTCCTGAATGAGACGGTCACCAAAAACAGTCTCTATAGACTTCATAATATTGAAAAATCCGATATTAAAATATGCAGTAGTATCTCCACATATATCAAAGTGAGGTACATGCCTTTCCAGTTCAAGATTATCAGACCTGTTAATGTCCCTGACGATATCAGAGACGGTATAAAGCTCCTCTATGGGTATCATGAAATCATTCATTGATCGAAAAAAAACATTAACTAACTTCCTGTATTTCATGACAATGTCTGCAAATCTGCTCCCGAAGTGTGGCGTTGCGAGACATATCAGGGCTTTAGGGCTGAGGTTAAATTTCTGTATAGCCCTTCGCGCTACAAGCCCACCTCTTGAATGGGCTATGAATATCACTTTCCGGCTTTCAATCGATTCGATGAGGTCTTTCAATTCAATTGCTGCCTCGTCTATTGTGCTGTCAACATTTTGCGTCCAGCTCGCTATATTATAAGAGTGATTGTTGCATCTTTCAGCAAAGGGGATGACCTCTTTTTCGTCTTTCAGCAATGTTTTGAAGGAGATAAAACGAGTTTTTTCTTCAAGAGGAGCAAACCAGACCTTTTCTGTAACCCCGAACCCGTGGATCAAAATGACCCATGGGTTTTCGCTGGAAAT
>JAPLKD010000188.1 GCA_026388245.1 Pseudomonadota bacterium
TTATCTCTTCGCAAGGGGTAATCTCTTCGATCTTCTTTTTTGCTTCCTGGATATAATTTTCACCAAAATCTTTCAAACCGCACGCCATGGCTTCCTTTATTCTACCAATATCCACTCTTTTTGTCACACCAATTAAACGTACTTCTGATGCAGACCTTCCGGATCTGGCGCACGCCTTTTCAATCTTTTCCTGTACTGTTTTTATTGCATCTCCAATGTTCTGCATATGTGGTTTCTTTAGTTTCTTTAGTTTCTCTTGTTTCTCTATCAGCTATCAGCTATCAGCTATCAGCAATCAGCAATCAGCCATGAGCCAATTACGAAAGCACACCCAACGACAATAGCGCCTCTGCAACTTCGCATATGGGCAGGCCAACAACATTTGCGTATGATCCTTTTATCTCTTTTACCATGTAACCGCCCTTGCCCTGGACGGCGTATGAGCCGGCCTTATCAAAAGGTTCGGATGTTTTTATATACCGTTTAATCTCATCGTCAGACAAACCCCTCACATAAACCCTTGTCTCAACTGCATCCCTGTATGTTATGTTTCTGGATATGTTAAGGACGCAATAACCCGTAATAACCCGGTGCCACTTTCCGCTCAGAATCTTCAGCATATTGAATGCATCGCTGTCATTCTTCGGCTTTCCCAGTATCTTGCCCTTCAATACCACTACCGTATCAGCACCGATAACCCACTTATCAGGAAAGAGGTTTCCAACTTTATGTGCCTTTTCATAAGATACCCTTAGCACAAAATCCTTCGGCAGTTCATCCTTCTTTCTTCGCTCATCAATGTTCGGGGGTATAATGGAGAATGATATGCCCAGGGTTCTTAAGATATCGACCCTGCGGGTTGACTCGCTTGCCAGTATGATTGAATCGCCTTCTTTGACTTGAAACATATTCCTCTCCTATCGTAGAATAGTAAAAATATATGAAATTCTCTTTGATTTCAAGTTAAATATGTTGATGAAACAGTAAAAGGTGAAAGGTGAAAAGACAGGGAAATGGGAAAGGTAAAGGTGAAAGGCATTTTTTACCACAGATGGACGCAGATTAACACGGATAACAGCGGATGAATAGTTTCTTTACCTGATTTGTGATAGATCGTCAAATCAGGTAAAACAATCAGCACCTTCGGTGCAATTGTTACTTAGCGTTGTTGTTAATATATCAGTATCCATCCGTGCCCATCAGATTTTTATCTGTGGCTAAAAAAGAATCATAGTATTTTTGATCAAAAATGTAAGACAAGGAGGAATCGTGGCAGAAATAATCAAAATTATCACTACTACAAGCAGTAGGGATCTCGCTGAAAAGATTGGCAGGGACCTTGTAGAGAGGAGACTTGCCTCATGTGCCCAGATTAATGGACCGATTAAAAGTATTTACTGGTGGAAGGGGAAGATTGAAGAAGCTGAAGAATGGGTGTGTATCTTAAAAAGCAGAAAAGCCCTCTATAAAACAATCGAAAAGGAGATACGGGCACTCCACCCCTACGAACTCCCGCAAATCATCGCTATTGATATCCCCCACGCCCTGCCTGAGTACGCAGACTGGATACGGGATGAAACGGTAATGCCGAGCAACAAATGAAAAACCTTTTTTATTCAGCCACAGATAAAGGCGGATAAATGCGGATGGGATATTTTTTTGACAGGATATGGGATAAAGCGACATATCCTATCAAACTCCATGCACCTGTCGGTGCAGGAGATAATTATACCCGCCGCGCAAGCGGCATGAAGTGTGGACTGTATTGACGGTTTATCACAATACAGTCCACACTTAATATATCTGTATTCATCCGTGTTCATCAGATTTACATCTGTGGTGAAATGATGCTTGTGAAGCTGGGAGAAATATCTTGACTTTTAGCAGTAGAGATACAAATAATATATGTTTAATCAGGATATATCGATAAAATTAAATAATGTATTGAGAGGGGGAGATATTTGGAGGAAAATCCCAATAAAACTGAATATGTCGATGATGATGAAATTAATCTGTTAGATTATCTGATTGTCCTCGTAAAGCGTAAAAGACTTATCGCTTATGTAACGCTGGGGGCTATGCTGATAACTGCAATTTATAGCCTCATCCTGCCATCTGTGTACAAGGCTGAAACAAGGATACTGCCGCCCCAACAGTCGGGTCAGGGTTCGGCGGCACAACTATTGGGCCAGTTGGGAGGCGCTGCCGGTCTTATCGGTCTGCCCTCAGGCGGCCTAAAGACATCGAGTGGCCTCTATATTGCCATGTTAAAAACCAATAACATTTTAGACCGTATGATTGACAGGTTTGACCTCATGAAGCTTTATAAGGCCAAATCGAGAGTAGGGCCAAGGCGTGCTCTTTCAGGGGCAGTTGATGCAATAGATGACAAGAAAAGCGGCATCATAACAATCTCTGTTGCGGATAAAGACCCGAAAAGGGCTGCACAGTTTGCAAATGCCTTTGTTGAGGAGTTGAAAACGCTTAATAAAGGACTTGCCGTTACAGAGGCAAGTCAGAGAAGATTATTCTTTGAAGAACAACTTGAGGATGTAAAAAAGGCATTGGTGGCAGCAGAAGAAGATATAAAGGGTTTTCAGGAAAAGACGGGCGTTATGAGTATGGAACCTCAGGTTCAGGCAGTGATTTTGGCTATTGCAAATCTAAAGGCAGGAATTGCCGCAAAAGAAGTGGAATTGAGGGTGTTGAAAACATATTCAACAGCAAGCAACCCGGATGTAAAGAAGGCAGAAGAAGGATTGAAAGGCTTAAAGGCTGAATTGAATAACCTGCAAGTAAAAAATAAGATAGAGCATGAACCATTAATGCCGACAGGTGAAGCGCCCGGGGTTGGATTGGAATATGCGAGAAAGTTAAGGAATTTTAAGTTTTATGAGACCCTGTATGAACTCCTCATCAAACAGCACGAAGCGGCAAAGCTTGATGAAGCCAAGGATGCAACGATTATCCAGGTAGTTGATAAGGCAGAACCGCCGGAGCAGAGGTTTAAGCCTAAACGGAGGCAAATGGTGATGATTGCAGGTGTTGTTGGCCTTTTTCTGTCAATATTTGCAGCCTTTATCATGGAATATACAGAGAAATCTTCCTCCAACCCGGAGAACAGGGAAAGGATGAATACCTTAAAAACGTATTTTGGTATTAGTTCTGTAAATATCGAAAGGATAAGGAGATTTAAAAATCGCTTTATTAAGAGAGATAAAAGTAAATAGTTAAAAAATGAGGTGTTGGATATGACAATATGTAAACAAATGATCGGCGTTTTATTAGTTGTGTTGTGCGCAGGCAATGTATATGCTCAACAGGCCCAGCAAGCAATACCGGGGCAGCCTTCTGTGCAGTCCCAGCCATTAGCCACGCCACAACCTCAGTCAACACAGCCGGCATCACCTCAACCGCAGACTGCCACCCAACCTGCAAGAGAGAAAACATCAGTATTTGAGATGTATGTTTCTGATAAACCGGTTGAGATTACTGACAAACAATTTGAAATTATAAAGAAGCTGGAAGGTATTGTTTTCTCTTATATATCAAAGACATCAATGTCCGGACAGATCGCTGTGCCTGTAAAGGTTGTAAAGTCAGTAAAACCGGTTGAAAGATATGACCGTGTACCGGAAGTGGCTGAGGATGTTGATGCCGGGTATTTGGTTGGCACACAGGATGCGATTCTTTCTGCATTCCGGATGTTCGGCATCATTACCGGCGGCGATGTTTCTACAAATGTCAGACAGTTCGGTTATGACCTTTTCAGGCAGCCACCTTCGTCATTTTCACCGGTTGAAGGGGTGCCGGTAGGACCTGATTATGTGCTCGGTCCGGGTGATGAAATAAAGATAGCTATCTGGGGTAATGTCGAAGGGCAATGGACCGTTGTAGTCGACAGGGATGGGCATATAACAGTACCAAAAATCGGGGCTCAACGAACGGGTTATCCCGGAAAACCGGATGAACCTGCAACGTTGGGTATTGTTGGTGTTACGGGGCTTACCTTTCAGGAGTTGAAAAATGTGCTCTACAAACAGTTCTCAAAATATTATACAGGCTTTGAAATGAATGTGAGTATGGGTGCATTGAGAACAATCAGGGTATATGTTGTGGGAAATGCTGAGAAACCAGGGGCTTATACGATTTCCTCACTATCTACCCTTGTAAATGCTTTATTCGAAGCGGGTGGTCCGAGTAAAAAAGGGACCATGAGGGATATACAGGTAAAGAGGAACGGCAAAGCAGTTGTGCATTTCGATATGTACGATTTTTTGTTGAAGGGCGACAAAAGCAGAGACGTGAGGCTTATGCCGGAAGATGTAATATTTATACCCCCCGTAGGGGACCTTGTTGCTATTGCAGGAAATGTAAAGAACCCAGCCATATATGAGTTAAAGGGTGAATCAAAGTTCTCTGATCTGATTGATATGACAGGAGGGCTCACGGCAACGGCATTTCATGGAAGGGTGCAGATTCAAAGAATCGAAAATCACAAATTCAGAAATGTTTATGAGGGCGATCTTGTTGATATAGACAAGTATATAAAAAAGAATTTTATTTTAAAGGACGGCGACATTGTAAAGGTATTTTCCATTATTGAAACAAAGAATACTGCAACAATCACAGGAGCCGTTGCCAATGCGGGTGATTACGGGATTGATCCCGGGGTTACCAGATTAATGGACGTGATATCCTTATCCGGAGGGTTGGTCTATTATGCCTCCGATCAGGCCGAGCTCACGAGGACGAAGGTTACTCAATCAGGCCCCCAGACAGAAAGGATCAATATTGACATTGCAAAGGCAAAGGCAGACATTCCTCAGCATAATGTACCCCTGGAAATAAACGATTATGTTTTTGTCCGTTCTGTTCCTGGGTGGCAAACGTATAGCAAGATGAATATCAATGGAGAGGTGAAATTCCCCGGTACATACCCTATCACAAAGGGGGAACGGCTTTCGTCTCTTATCGAAAGGGCAGGGGGTTACTCCGACTTTGCTTACCTGAGAGGGGCGGTTTTTACGAGAGAAAGGCTGCGGGAAGTCCAACAGAGGAATATGGAGGAACTTATAACAAGACTGGAAAGGGAGCTGATGTCTGCAAGTTCTGCCCAGGCTGCCACTGCAACATCAACGGAGGCAATAGCGGCAGGCAAGGCTGAGGCCGAGCAAAAGCAGAAGTTTCTTGAATCGTTGAAAAAGCTTAAGGCAACCGGCAGGTTGACGATACATTTAGCCCATTTGAGGCTATTAAAGGGGAGCGAATTCGACATCGAGCTTGAGGGCGGAGATAGCCTCTACATACCCGTATCAAATAGTTTTGTAAATGTGGCCGGATCAGTGATGAGCCAGGGGAGCTTCATATATTCCAGTACATTAAGCAGCAAAGATTACATTGAGCTTGCCGGCGGTGCTTCGAAATATGCGGACACCGGCAATATGTATATAATGAAAGTGGACGGTAGCGCTATGCGTGTAGCAACCGGATTATTCAGTTGGAATTCTGCGCGCTCGAGATGGGAGATAGCTTCATTCGGAGAGCCGATAAAAGAGGTAGAGCCGGGGGATACTATTGTTGTGCCGGAAAAGGTAGAACGGATTGCCTGGATGAGGGAGATCAAAGATATTGCCCAAATCGTTGCCAACATAGCTATCAGCGCAGGCGTGGTAAAGGCCCTGTATTAGTAGTAACAGTTGAGTGAGTGAGACAGTAGAGTAAGTTGAGTGAGGAGAGCCACAAAAAAGTTTGTTAAAATAATAACCGTATGTATTGTTTCATGTTTTATATTAAGCCTTTCACTATTCACTATTCACTATTCACTATTCACTGCCCTTTACGCTTCCGATGAACCCTTTACCGGACCGGCAAACTGGGGCGGAACGGGTCTCATGGAAACCCCCACAGCGCGAATTATGAACGAAAACAGCTTTAGGGTTGGTGCAAGTCAGATTGAACCATACCGGTACTATTATATCGCCGTAAGCCCCTTCAAAAGGCTTGAAATTAGCGGCAGGGTTACTGAGGTTATAGGCGTTTCTGGGGGTTTGGGGTCTGCCTATGGGGATTATAAAGATAAAGCGATTGACCTCAAATACAAGCTTGTTGAAGAAGGCAGGTATGCGCCTGCGCTCTCTATTGGAATCATGGACCCTCATGGAACAAGGGTTTATGCATCTCAATATATTGTGGCAAGCAAACAGATATACCCATTTGATTTTACGCTGGGTTTTGGCAACGGGAGGTTCGGAAAAAACCCGCTCCCAGACCAAGGGGAAGGCTTTAAGGTTGAAATGTTCAGCGATACAAAGCAATGGCTAAAGGACTCGCAGTTTTTTTGGGGCATCCAGTTTGCGCCATCAGAAAAATTTGCCTTGATGATGGAATATAACCCGATCAAATATGAAAAACAGACACGAGACCCGGCTCAGGCAGTATACTTTCAGGAACCGGTCCCTTCACAGTTTAATTATGGCATAAGGCTGAAACCCTTTAAGTGGACTGATATAGACCTTACCTATCAGAGGGGAAATCAATTTGGTGTGAACCTTTCGATGGCTTTTGACATCGGTAATCCAATTATACCCATCTATGACAAGCCATACGTGGAAAAGCCTCAAAAGAAATCAGACCCTCTAAGCGATAGGATAACGGAAGCCCTGCATGAATCAGGTTTCAGCAATATCGGCGTTAAGTTCGCCGGCAATCAGCTATGGATAGAGGCACAAAACGGGAAATATTTCTATAATACGAGGGCGCTGGGTGTAATCTTAAAAATATTGTATGACCTGAAGCTTGTCCGTGTTGATAAAATCAACATCGTTCTACAGGACAACGGCATACCCCTGATTCAATTTAATACAACATTTATTGATATATATGAACTGTTTAATGACAAAATTTCACTCCGGGAATTTCTCCGTTTATCAGAGATCAAGGCCCTGGATGTTGACGAATATCCCGATATCAAGAAGCGGCATAAGAAGATATTCGATTATGGCTTAAAGCCGGACTTCAAATCCTTTCTCAATGACCCTTCCGGATTTTTTAAATACCGGCTTGGAATTGCAGGGTGGGTAAGCTATAACCTATGGTCAGGGGCTTCCCTCATAGCAGAGATTGACGCCTATCCTATTAACACGGTTTCAACAAGCCAATCGCCTTTATCAAGACCTGTAAGGAGCGACATTGCACCATATCTGGAGCAGAATGTTGTATTGGGGAAACTAATGTATCAGCAGATCCTCGATTTCAGTAAAGGATATTACGGAAGAGCTGCCGGAGGTATACTGGAAGTAGAGTATGCCGGTATAGATGGTGAAGTGGCAAAATCCTTTCTGGATGGAAGGTTATACGCCGGCCTGAGCGGTAGTGTTGTACGAAAAAGGGCGGTGGACGAACCCTTTCAATTAAAAAGCGATGACTGGAAAGAGTACTATAATACCTGTTTTTTAAATGCGCGCCTTAATATACCAGAGATAGAAACATCAATTGAGGTTAATGCCGGGCAGTTCCTGGCAGGCGACAGGGGCGCACGTGTAACGGTGTCAAAAACCATCAAGGGTGTTACCCTTTTTGCATGGTATAGCTTCACAGATACATCAATTTTTACAGATCAATATAATAGAGGTTACAGCGATAAGGGTATCGGTGTATCGATACCAATGAGACTTTTCGAAGGCACTGATTCGAGAACAGTTTATAGCTATGCTATTTCACCGTGGACAAGGGATGTTGCTCAGGACGTAGATCACTCTATGACGCTTTTTGATTTTTTTGGGAGAAACTCAAAGAAATATATTGACAAAGATAAAAGGTACATGTATAAATAAAGGTGCCCTGTATTTTGTATTTTGTATTTTGTATTTTGTATTTTGTATTAATTAAAGGGAGGAATTATTTATGAATAAGTTTAAATGTATAGTGAAATTGATGGCCGTTGTATTATTTGTTGCAATGGTTTGTTTGCCGGCCGTAACATATGCACAGGCTCCAGCCGCCGCTCCAGCTCCAGCAGCAGGTGGAGCAGGCGCGGGTGCAGCAGGCGCAGCGGCAGGTACAGCAGCAGGCGCAGGTATCGGTGTAGGAACAATTGCACTTGGTATAGCGGTAATTGCAGCAGCAGTTGCAGTTGCAGCCTCCTCGAGCGGCAGCAGCACCACTGCTGTTACTCACGCAACACCAGCTCATCACTGAAAGCAAGTATCCTTTAAAAATAAAAACAATCAGCTTGGGAAAGCTCAAATTCCTAAGCTGATTGTTTACTAAAGATGCGAAAAATATCTACAAATTACGTCTTCATTTTCCCCATAATACTATCATTACTCATTGTATTTCCAGCTTATGCACAAAGCACCGGAGACCAGCTTGATGCCGTATTGACACCGGCGGAATCATTTTTTAAGAGCCTTAAGGGAAAAGACTACACAAAAATATGGACACTGCTTTCACAAAAATCACAAGAAACAATTGTTGACGATGTATTCAAAGAGATCCTTAAGAATCAATCCTCACAAACAACTGCTGTGGAATACTCCAGAGAACAGATACTCGCTGATTTTAAAGTCGGGGGATCGCTCTCAAAGTCATACTGGAATAGCTTTCTTGAGTACTTTAGCCCTGATTTAGTGCTGGATCAAAGTAAATGGGATATTGGAACGGTAAAAAAGGACAAAGCTGAAATATCCATACAATATAAAAAATCAGATAACCCTGCCCTGCTAAAGATGTTCAAAGAAAACAACGCATGGAAGGTGGGTCTTGTCGAAACCTTCTGGACACGTAAATAGCTATCAGCTCTTCAGTGCACTTATAAATCTGCTTACAAGCCCATCCACAGCGTTTTTGATAACACCAAGAGTACCGATATTCGCCACGCCGGTTATGTCAATTGACCATGTACTTGCCAATGTTTTGATGGACGGGTTTGCCTCCAGAGATACAACCTGTTTTAATTCCAACCTGACATTATAGGCATACCAATATTTTTCGGTTTCGTGGGTATTGATATTTACATACAGGACAGGTCTGCCTGGTGTTTTCAGCCATTCATCCTTGGTTAATACTTTGATTCCATTTGATTTCAGCTTTGCCTCAACATCCTTTTGTATTTGCTCTTTTGTAATGCCTGCTTTTTGAGCATACTTCTGGATATTCGGCTGGATATCCTCCACTATTACGCTTACCCCCTCCAGCCCCTTAATCGTCTGGCGGGTAAGTTCAGCATCAACCCCAAACGCCGGCGCTACAATCATTATTGTAAAAAGAAGAGTAAACAAAAAGGTTTTGAGTGTTGAGTTTTGAGTGTTGAGTTTTGAGTTATTAATCATAACACCTCCATTGCTATTATATTTTAACCACAGATAATTTTTTGCCGCCCGCTACGCTCGACAAAGTCGGACCCCGTATCAAGTACGGGGCAGGCTGCTGCTGACGGTATTTTTATATCGGCTGCCGACCTGTCACCCGATATACCCTATGCCCTTCGGGCAGGGTGAATGCTATCAGTCTTAATTTACTTTCACGAAGTGAATGAAATTTTCTTGCAGGCAAGTCGCCTGCAAGAAAGTCTGCGTAAGTCCGCAGTTGTCGAGCGTAGCGGGCGGCAAAAAATGCCTTGCCTTTTTTTATCTTTCCACTCACTCACTTACTCTACTGTTTTATCTACTGTTCCTTCGTAGTGCTTCACATATTTCTTCAGCAGTTCCCGTACTTTCCCGTCATTCCCAATTGAAGGTTCTGCTATCAACTCCCTGAATTCCTTCAGAATTCCTTCAATTTCTCCTATGGAATACTTTTCACTGTTCTTTGCGATAAAGACCTTTTCATGCTTGCTTGCAACCGTCCCTTCTTCGGCGGTAAGAATTTCCTCAAAAAGCTTCTCGCCGGGCCGCAAACCTGTGAAAGTGATATCAATATCCTTGTATGGTTCCAGACCGTGGATCCTTATCAGTTCCTCTGCAATATTGGTAATATTGACCGGTTCGCCCATATCAAGGACAAACACCTCTCCACCTTCCCCCATGGTTGATGCCTGTAACACAAGCGACACGGCCTCTGGAATGGTCATAAAATATCTTTTCATATCCTTATGGGTTACAGTAAGCGGCCCACCGTATTTCAATTGATCAAGAAAAAGCGGCAACACACTCCCCCTGCTCCCCAGCACATTACCAAAACGAACAGAAATGAACTTCGTTGAGCGGTTGAGTGACTCGGTATTTGCTTCAATCTGACCCCTGACCCCTGACCCCTGACCCCTGTCTTCTATTTTCTGCTGTGAACTGTGAACTGTGAACTGTGAACTGTTGTTAAACGCTTTACACACATACTCTGCCATCCTCTTTGTTGCGCCCATAATGCTTGTTGGTCTCACCGCCTTATCGGTAGAGATCATGATAAACTTCTCTACACCATAATCAACTGCAACCCTGGCAAGATTATATGTGCCGAACATATTTACCTTCACAGCCTCTTTCGGGTTAAACTCCATCATAGGTACATGCTTATAGGCGGCGGTGTGGAATACAATCTGTGGCTTAAATGCTTCAAAAACTTCCTTCAGCCTCATTTCATCCCTTACGTCGCCGGTTACGTAATGTATCTGCCCGGACAAATGAGGAAAAAGCCTGTTGAGTTTAAGGCCAAGGTTATGCAATTCTGTCTCGTCAATATCGAAAAGGATCACATCTTCAGGTTGAAAAGCACACACTTGATTAACAATTTCAGCGCCTATTGAACCCCCTGCACCTGTTATAAGAACTGATTTACTATTTAGAAAACCTTTTATTTCTTTATAATCAATCACGATAGACTGACGCCCGATAAGATCTTCAATACTTATATCTTCAAGCCCTTTAAGGTTTATGTCCGGTTTATCAAAGTTATAAATACGGGGAACTATCTTTACGGTGCCTATGTTTAATTTTCTAGCTGAATCGTACACATCCTTAAGAATTTTATGGTTCAGGGAAGGTATGGCTATTATTACGGCATCGGCGCTATGCTTTAAAATAACATCTTTCAACCTATCTGTTGTATCAAGTACCTTTACCCCATGTATATACGTTCCTACCTTAGTCTTATCGTCATCAAGAAATCCAACAGGATAAAACTCATTAAAATTGTTACGTGCCATATCCCTGATAAGCATCTCGCCAGTATTGCCAGCCCCGAGAATAATTGTTTTTTTGCTCATTTTGGCTGGCCTTTGCTTCCTTATCACTTCCAGATAGAGCCTTTTTGATATTCTTAAACCCGAGATAAGAAATACAGAAATGATGCTATCCTCAAGAATAATCCTTTTCGGAAAACCAGTAATTGCCATATTGAAAGGTAAAGAAGAAATAGGCAGGCTTAGAATTATTAATGCCATC
>JAPLKD010000255.1 GCA_026388245.1 Pseudomonadota bacterium
GAAACCATAGTATTGCTTCATGACATTACTGACTTTAAAAACCTTGAAAGAATGAAAAAGGAATTTATTGCCAACATATCGCACGAACTGAGAACCCCCCTCACCGCCATTAAGGGTTTCGTGGAAACCCTTGAAGACGAGGAAGATGTTAAAAATAAACGCTATCTGGAGATTATTAAAAGACATGCAGACCGCCTGATACACATCGTGGGCGACCTCCTGCTGCTTTCAGAAAATGAGGAGAAAGGCGCTGAACTGGAGCTTGAAGAAGTTTCACTCAAAAACATCATAGAGAATGTTCTTAAGATTTTTGAAAACAGGGCAAAAGAAAAGAATATAAACATCAATGTCACCATTCAGGACACACTCCCTTTCATACAGGCAGATCCCTTTAAGCTGGAACAGATGTTTATCAACCTCATCGACAATGCCATAAAATATACCGAAGAGGGAGAAATCACCATATCAATCACAGAGAATAACGGCCTCATAGTAATTAACGTCAGGGACACGGGAATAGGTATCTCCAATGAATATCTTCCCCGCATCTTTGAACGGTTTTATGTTGTCGACAAATCCCGCTCCAAAAGACTCGGAGGCACTGGCCTGGGTCTGTCCATTGTAAAACATATTGTGAACTTGCATGGTGGTACAATTGACGTTGAAAGCACCCCCGGTAAAGGCACACAATTTATCATCACCCTGCCTTAAAAAAGCAACGCGATAGATTTCCTGATATTTTTCTTTGTGCACATGGTGTTTACGTATAGTACTACAACAGAGCATGACTGCCATCAAAAACAAATAATTTACCTCTTGCATTGTCTACGCCATTGGCATATAATTGCTTATGGTTATTATTGAGACTCCGATATTTACTAAAAGGATTCAGGCAATCCTGTCTGACGAAGAATATCGGCTTTTGCAGATTCATTTAGTCAATAAACCAGACATGGGCAAGATTATACCCGGAAGCGGAGGCCTGAGAAAACTTAGGTGGTCTGCAAGGGGTCATGGAAAGAGCGGAGGGACCAGGGTCATATATTATTGGTTCGTTTCTCATAATACAATCCTTCTCCTCTTTGCCTATTCCAAAAGCGAGCAGGATGATTTGACGCAGGAGCAGCTCCAGCAATTGAGGAAAATTATCGAAGGGGAATATGTATGAAAAAGAAACTGTTTGAAGAATTTCTTGAGAGCGTAAAACAGGGCGGTGCAATCATGAAAGGCTCAATGGAGCCCTCACGTGCTTTTGAATTTCCAGAGTCAGAAGTGCGTAAGATCCGGGAAAATTATGGCCTATCGCAAGATAGGTTTGCTTCTCTCATGGGAATAAGCGTTGCAACGCTCCGTAACTGGGAACAAGGACGACGGAAACCAGATGGGCCGGCACGTGTTTTATTGATGGTTGCAGCCAAACATCCAGAAGCTTTACTCGACCTTGCGGGAAGCCGAAAACAAAAAACGCTTACAAAAATTGGATAAAAGGGCCAGTCTTTTTTGTGCCGACACGTGGGCACGGGTGTTTCAGTCAACAGAATCGAGCTTTCCAATAAAAATTAAAATTGCAGAAGAATTAAGAAAATGATGATGGGGATCAAAATTAAATGTGTCAATGCAAGACCTGACCAAAGTTTTCCTAAAAAAAACAGCGCTATCCTTCATCAATACACTTTCAAGGAATCCTGCGTTAATCAGAGGGATTGCCTTTTCCTTCATCGGTCTCGAGAATAAAGTCCTTTACTTTTTGTTTTATTTGATCCCTTACCTTTCTTGTCTTATCAAGCTGCTCCTCATAAGTGCCTGTAAAAGATGAAGGATCTTCAAGCGTCCAGGAGAGCCGGTTGGCAAAACCGGGAAAAAGAGGACATTGCTGAAGAACCGACTCATAGCAAACGGCGATAACGTAACGAAAAAGTTTATCTTTTATGTAGAGATCAAAAACACTTTTTGTTGTGTTGTGAGAGATATCGATACCTATCTCTTTCATCACTTCAACTGCAAGAGGATTGATACTTCCTGGCTCAAGGCCGGCGCTCTCAACCTGAAACCTTTCTCCTCCAAGAATTTTCAGAAATGCCTCTGCCATCTGACTCCGTGCAGAGTTATGGATGCAGGTAAATAAAACGGTTATTTTTTCCAAGTGAAACCTCCTTAATACGTTGCCTAATTCAGTTCAAACATCCACGTTATTTTTAGCAGTGGATTGTTAACGTATGATTGACAATATGTTAATTTTTCGTGAATATCTTTATTACTACTCTTTTTTATTAAAAATTAACTGAAAATTAACAATAGGTTCATATAATACTAACAAAGTTTATGTATGCTAAGGAATCATTTCATATAAGGAGGTTTTTGATGTTAAAGTTAGGAAGAAGGTTCGGTTTTATTGTTCTCGTATTTTTTCTCATGCTTGCAGGTATAACGGCATTTGCAGCAGAGAAAGAGTTGATTGGCGCAGGGGCAACATTCCCGCAGCCCCTCTATTCAAAAATGTTTGATGCTTACAATCAGCAAAACAAGATAATGGTTAACTACCAGGGTATCGGCTCAGGCGGAGGTATCAACCAGCTTGTCAAGAAGACGGTTGATTTCGGCGGTACCGATGCATTCATGACCGAAAAGGAATTAAAGGATGCAGGCGCACCTGTACTTCACATACCTACCTGCCTCGGTGCGGTTGTGGTAACATACAGCCTTCCCGGCAATCCGAAAATTAATTTTACACCGGATGTCGTGGCGGATATTTTTCTCGGGAAAATTACAAAGTGGAATGATCCCAGGATTGCTTCTGCAAACAAGGATGTAAAGTTGCCTGATCTCGGAATCAGCGTTGTCCACCGGGCCGATGGAAGCGGTACAACTTATATATTCAGTGAATACCTTACAAGGGTAAGTAAAGAATGGAAAGAAAAGATGGGAACAGGAAAATCCATAAACTGGCCGGCAGGGCAGATAGGACAGAAAGGCAACCCTGGTGTGGCAGGATACGTGAAGCAGACACCCGGCTCAGTGGGCTATGTGGAGCTCCTCTACGCACTGCAGAATAAGATGGCCTACAGCAATATAAAAAATAAGTCAGGCAAGTTCGTTGAGCCTGCTCCAAAATCAGTCAGCAGTGCGGCAAATGTGAAAATCCCCGATGATACTAATGTTTCGCTCACCGATACAGATGCGAAAGATGGTTATCCGATAAGCGGTTTTACATGGCTTATCTTCTACAAGGAACAGAATTACGGCGCATGTGGATGGTTGGTGACGGACAAAAATATGTTGAGCCGCTCCAGTACTCCGCATTATCAAAAGAGGCATCGGACAAGGCAGTGAAGATTATAAAGTCTATGACGTATAAAGGAACACCCTTGTTGAAATAACTAAGCACTATGGATTATAGGCTAAAGGTTAAAGGCTATGAGATATGAGCTATAAGTTATGTATATGCTGACAAAAGATAAAACAGAAAAGAGATTCGATCTGATCCTGAAAGTGACTGCCCTTTTTGTTGTGGCTTTGCTTGTTGTAATCTGCCTGACGCTTCTTGTTGCTTCTGTCCCGTCGATAAAGACCTTTGGATTCGGGTTCATTATCGGAAAGACATGGGATGTCGCATCGGAAAAATTCGGGGCGCTTCCTTTTCTTGTTGGTACGCTCCTTACTTCCTTCCTGGCGCTTGCAATATCAATCCCTTTTTCTATTGCCATCTCGATCTTTCTTGGAGAATATTTCAAGGAAGGG
>JAPLKD010000161.1 GCA_026388245.1 Pseudomonadota bacterium
TTTATCTGATTTACCTGAGAAAAGCTTCCCTGTTACAGAAGACAGAGGAACTCCTGCAAACTGAGACAAAACTTCGGCAGAGCGAGGCGAAATACCGTTTAATGTTTGAGACGACGATTAGCGGTTTTGCCCTGCTCAAAATGATATATGATGAGGAAGGAAAACCCGTGGATTGCCGCTATGAAGATGTTAATCCGGCACACGAAAAATTAACTGGTTTGAAAAATAGAGAAATACTGGGTCGTACGGCAAGGGAATGTATTCCTAACTTAGAGAATCACTGGATAGAAAATTACGGCAAAGTAGATCAGACCGGGGAACCTATGTATGTGGCAAATCGGGTTGAAGGCCTGAACAGATTCTACGGTGTACTCGCTTATCGGCCAGTGCCCGGTTATATTGCTGTGACCTTCGAGGATATTACCGGGCGTAAGAAGGCGGAGGAGGCTCTTCAACGGAAACACGATGAACTGGAACAGCGTGTAGTTGATCGTACAGAAGATTTGACGCGGATGAATGAGGAACTGCTGAAGGAGAACACCGCGCGCAAGGAGGTTGCAGATTCACTGCAGGAGAGCGAGGAAAAATATCGCATCCTTTTCAACAATGAAATCTATGCAATTTGTATTTTTGATCTTGAAACACTCACGTTGCTAGACGCAAATGATGCCTATTCTCAAATATATGGCTATAGCCGGGAAGAACTCATTTCCGGAATGACCATCCACGATATTACAGCGGAGCATCAAGTATCTGATGCGGCTACCCAACAGGCCATCCGTGAGGGTACGATCTTTATTCCCCTTCGATATCACCGGAAGAAGGACGGCACGGTCTTTCCTGTTGAGATTGTGGGAGGGCCGTATAACTGGAAAGGGCGTAAGGTTATGTTTGCCCTCGCGCATGATATCACCTATCGCAAGCAGGCCGAGGAGGCGCTGTGGACACAAAATAAGACATTCTCGCAAGTTTTAAATGGCCTTGATGTCCTCGTTTACGTGGTTGATATGAAAACCTACGAGATCGTTTTCATCAACACATACGGGCAAAATATATGGGGTGATATAAAGGGTAAAATCTGTTGGCAGGTGATCCAGACAGACAAGGCCGGCCCTTGTGAATATTGTACAAACAGTCAGCTCATTGGGCCTGACGGGAACCCGACAGAGGGTGTTGTCTGGGAGTTTCAGAACACTGTCAACAAACGGTGGTACGATTGTCGGGACAGTGCCATTTATTGGCATGATGGTCGTATTGTTCGAATGAAGATTGCTACTGACATCACCGAGCGCAAGCGGGCAGAGGCGGATAAGGAAAAACTCGAGGCCCTAAACCGGCAGCTTCAGAAGGCTGAAAGCCTGGGTCGCATGGCCGGGGCCATCGCCCACACCTTCAACAACAAGCTCGGAGCGGTGATCGGGAATCTTGATATGGCCTTGAGAAAACTGCCCCGGGGTGCGGAACCTATAGAGAACCTGACCGCAGCCATGCAGGCGGCAGGAAAAGCGGCGGAGGTAAGCGGCCTGATGCTGACCTACCTCGGACAAGTGTCCTACAAACGTGAGCCGCTTGATCTTTCCGAGACCTGCTGCCCGAACCTACCCCTCCTCCGGGCCGCCATGCCGGGAAAAGTAGTCCTGGAGACCGACTTTCCCTCCCCCGGGCCTGTTATCAGCGCGAATGCGAACCAGATACAACAGGTTCTGACCAACCTGGTCACCAATGCCTGGGAGGCTGTCGGTGAAGACGGGGGCTCCATTCACCTGAGAGTCAAAATGGTTTCCCCGGCGGAAATCCCCGCAGTGCATTGCTACCCCCTGGACTGGCAGCCGCGGGAGAATGCCTATGCCTGCCTGGAAGTGACGGACACTGGTTGCGCGATCGCGGGCAAGGATATCGAGAATCTCTTCGACCCGTTTTTCTCCAGCAAGTTTACCGGTCGGGGGCTGGGCCTGCCCGTGGTCCTGGGGATTGTGCGGGCGCACGGCGGAGCCGTCACGGTGGAGAGCGAACCGGGACAAGGAACCACCTTCCGGGTCTTTTTCCCGGTGTCAGTGGAAGAAATCCTCCGGAAGCCGCACAAAGAGGTCCAAGTCCCTGAGATGGAAGGTGGCGGTACGGTACTGCTGGTCGAAGACGAGGCGATGGTACGCACCATGGCCAAGCGTATGCTCACGCACTTGGGTTTTACAGTGCTTGAAGCAAAGGACGGCGTCGAGGCTGTGGAGGTGTTCCGACAGCATCAGAATGAAATCCGTTGCGTCCTTTGCGATCTTACCATGCCGCGCATGAACGGCTGGGAGACATTAACGGCCCTGCGCAAACTCGCACCCGATGTTCCGGTGATCCTTGCCAGTGGCTATGACAAGGCCCAGGTCATGTCAGGAGACCATCCCGAATGGCCCCAGGTCTTCTTAGGTAAACCTTATCGAATCAAGGAACTTAGTGTCGCGATCAGCCAGGCCCTGATTAGCAGGAAGTAAGAGGTGGCGTCACTATGCTTTACACCTTCCTTGAACTCAATGATTAACGCATTTTGAGAACCAAGCGAGAGTACAAACTAATAATGCTTGAAATACCGTGGCACCGCCGGGAAATCAGGCGGCAAGTGGAGAAAACAAACCTCAACCTGCAATATCTGGAGAAACTGGTCTAATCGACTCAGATATCCAACTAGGGACGTTAATAATGAGTTTACTATGAAAAAAATTAAAATTTATCTACCCTTTTTCGTCTTATTTCTCCTGCCTTTGTTGTTTTATCATGCTGTTGATACATCAGGTTGGAGAAGTAGCAGCGATGTACACGCTCTTTTTGAATTTGCGTCATCACTGCTCGCCATAACGGCAGGAATAATGGTTCTGCTTCATTTTTTTACAACAGGCCGCTGGTTCTTTTTAATTATCTCAATCGGCTTCGTTCTAATAGGCGCCGAAGAATTTGTTCACGCTATATTCTCTTTTAATAGAATTTGGCCTGAAACATCCCCGACTTTTAAATTGGCCATTTCCACAACCTGGTTAACCGGACATTTAACCCTGTTAACATCGTTTTTTGTTGCTCTCCTTTTTAGAGACAAAGAAATCGTTCCGGCAAAAAGGGGGCTAAATGCTGTTGTCTGTAATATTATCGGTCTCGTTTGTGCATCCTCTGTTACGTTACTAATTTTTTATTCTCCATTTCTTCCGCAGTTTATTCAACTTGGTTCGATTACAAAAAAAATTGTAGAACTTTCTTTCGCACTTTTATTCTTTGTAGTTTTTTTATTTTACTCCAATATCTACTTCAAACAACAATCCCATAGTCCGCTTCTTTGGAGTATCATCGCTTGCATTATCTTTCAGGCTTTGACTCATATCTTTGTTTTTGATTCTCAGACTTTCTACGATTCACATTGGGATACAGCTCATCTTATAGTATTTCTAAGCTATTTTTTCCCAATCTTTGGTGTTTGGGGGGAAACCATTAAATTACACACGTCTGCTCAATCACAATTATTTGACCTTGAGAAAGAAACGACCGAGCGCAAGCGGGTGGAACACCAGGAGGAACTCACTCACGAGGTACTGGAACTTCTAAACCGTCCTGAGGGTTCCATGG
>JAPLKD010000234.1 GCA_026388245.1 Pseudomonadota bacterium
AGAGGGAGAAAATGAAGACCTGAAGGATGTGCTCCCCAAAACATACAACAGACTTGACAATGATGTCCTCGTCGCCCTTTTGAAAAATTTCTCCAGTATCACAATGGATATGGAAGGGGATGTGTTCGGCAAGATTTATGAATATTTTCTCGGTAAATTCGCTATGGCAGAGGGTCAGCGAGGCGGCGAGTTCTTTACCCCTACTTCTCTCGTTAAACTAATCGTTGAAGTAATAGAGCCCTATCATGGAAGGCTTTTAGACCCTGCGGGTGGATCGGGAGGCATGTACGTCCAGAGCGCAAAGTTCGTAGAACGACACAAGAAGAATCCCAACGCTGAATTATCCATCTTCGGACAGGAAAAGGTGGCTGAGACCGTCCGTATCTGCAAGACAAACCTTGCTGTTCACGGGTTATCTGGGGATATAAAACAGGGGAATACCTATTATGAGGATATGCATAATTCATTTGGCAGGTTTGATTTTGTCATGGCTAATCCTCCCTTCAATGTAAATGGCATAGACAAAGAGAAGATTAAGGATGACAGAAGATTTGTATATGGCATCCCCAAATCCGACAACGGAAATTATCTCTGGATTCAGATATTTTTGAGTGCACTTAACAACACGGGCAGGGCAGGCTTTGTCATGGCAAATTCAGCAAGCGATGCAAGGCAGTCTGAGCTTGAGATAAGAAAGAGGATGATAGAAGGTAATGTTGTAGATATAATGATAGCTATTGGCTCTAACTTCTTCTATACCGTAACCTTGCCTTGCACATTATGGTTTTTAGATAAGGGTAAAAAGAATACTGACCGTAAAGACAGAATCCTCTTTATAGATGCCCGTAATATCTACACACAGATAGACCGTGCCCACAGGGAATTTTCACCGGAGCAGATAGAATTTATTGCAAATATCGTGAGGCTCTACCGGGGCGAAGAAATAGAAACAGAAAACGGCAGTGAAGCAACAATGGATGAACATTTCTCAAATGGAAAATATCAGGATGTTGCAGGATTATGCAAGGTTGCAATACTTGATGAAATCAGGGGGCAAGGATACTCTCTCAATCCGGGAAGATATGTGGGTGTCACAGAAAAGGCAGCGGATGACTTTGATTTTTACGAGAGGCTGGAAGAACTGAATGAGGAGTTGGAGGAGCTGAATTTAGAAGCGAGGGAGTTGGAGGAGCAGATTTCGGAGAATGTTATAAATCTTTTGGAAGAGCGTTAGCCATGAACACTATGGTCTTTTCTGAATTTGTCGAGATTAATCCACAGACAAGGCTTGTGAAGGGGCAAGAATACCCCTTTGTTGCAATGGAAATAGTGGAACCCCACAGGCGATATGTGATACCAAAACAAATTAGAGATTTTTCAGGCGGTGGCACAAAGTTTCTTTCTGGTGACACTCTTTTTGCCCGAATAACCCCTTGTCTTGAAAATGGTAAAATTGCCCAGTTTGTTGCCCCCGGAAAGACAGCTGGTTTCGGTTCAACTGAGTTTTTTGTTTTTCGAAATCGACAAGGCATATCTGACCAAAGTTATATTTATTACCTCGCAAAATCTGATACCATTCGTAAGCCTGCTGAAAAAAGCATGTCAGGTGCCTCTGGTCGACAGAGAGCAGATGTAAAATCAATTCAAACTTTACAGATACCCGCTCCACCTCTCGCCATCCAACGCAAAATAGCTTCTATCCTCTCCGCCTATGATAACCTGATTGAGAATAATCTCCGCCGCAGCAAGATTCTTGAGGAGATGGCAAAGACAATTTATGAGGAGTGGTTTGTCAAATTCCACTTCCCCGGCCATGAAAAGGTCAAAATGGTTGAGTCAGAATTAGGATTGATACCGGAGGGATGGAAGGTAAAAAACTTACGAGATACGTCCTCTAACTTTGACCGTTTGCGTAAGCCTTTATCCAGTATGCAACGTGAAAAACGTAAAGGAAATTATCCGTATTATGGTGCAGCGAAGATATTTGATTACATTGATGACTACCTTTTTGATGGAACTTATCTCCTCGTTGCAGAGGATGGAAGTGTTATAACGCCTGATAGACGACCATTATTACAATATGTTAGCGGAAAGTTTTGGGCTAATAACCATACACACATCCTTCAGGGCAAAGGAACTGTTTCAACTGAGTTCTTATATTTATTTCTAAATGTGTTTGATATTTCTGGATATATAACAGGAGCAGCACAACCGAAAATCACCCAAGAGAACTTGAATCGTATTCAAATAGCTGTTTCTGATGATTTACTAATGAAGCGATTTAATCAATTTATTTTACCCTTTTTTCAAGAGAGAATTATTCTTCAGAAAAAAAATGACGTGCTCCGTCAGACCCGTGACCTCCTCCTCCCTAAGCTCATCAGCGGTGAAATTGATGTTGAGAATTTAGATATAAATACAGGAGGCTCCAATGAACCAGACATATAACATTTACTGTAAGGTAAGATTAGTGCTGACATTTAACGAAGGTTATGATTATATGAGTAAAAATAGATGCTTATACAAGAAATAGAAAAAAGGAGGCGCAATATATGAAAATCCTTAAACTTGAAATAGAGGGTTTCCGTTCTTTAAAAAAAATAGATTGGGAACCAGGCGCTTTAAACGTGATTATCGGACCTAATGGAACCGGAAAATCAAACCTTTTACGATTTCTTGAGCTTATCTCTGTTGCAGCACAGGGAAAGCTTGGCAAGTATATACAATCTATAGGCGGAATGGAACCTATTGTATGGGATGGAACAGCACAATCCATTGCATTTACGTTGAAGTCTTCTCCTGTTAATGGCGACCTGGGGCCTGAACAATATAGCCTTAATCTTGCAAGATTAGGGACGGGCAGTTCTTACAGGATTGACTACGAACAATTAGCGAGTTATGCAAATAAACTTCTTGAAAGGACAACGAATTCTGCTGTTGTTTATAATGAAGACCAGCATGGTTTCACAATACCTGCCGAATTTGTTTCCGAGGAGGAAACATTGCTTTCAGTTGCAACAGGTCCATTCACGTATAATCATTTTATTCCGCCATTCCAACGTGAATTGGCTGCGATTTGTGTATATCACGACTTTCATACCAATCGCGATGCCGCAATTCGTCAACCGACAATAGCACGTCTTGAAAAACGAGTCGCCCCGGATGGGCAAAACCTTATATCTGTTCTTCATACTCTTTATACGGAAGACCGAGATTTTAAGAAAGGTATTAACCTTGCGATGCAGGCAGCTTTTGGAGATGATTTTGAAGAGCTGGTGTTTCCTCCGGCGGCAGACCAAAGGATTCAATTGCGAATCCGCTGGAAATCATTGCGAAGGGAACAATCCGCTGCAGATCTCTCCGATGGAACGCTCAGATTTCTATTTCTATTAACTGTATTGACAAGTCCATCTTCAGCGCCCGTTATAGCAATTGATGAACCTGAAACCGGGCTTCATCCCTCTATGCTGCCTATTGTAGCCGAATATGCAGTGGAAGCATCGGCACGTTCTCAAATCATTTTAACGACTCATTCACCCCAATTCCTCGATGCCTTTACAGACACAAATGCTGTCACTACAATTGCACAATGGGAGGATGGTGAAACAAAATTAAAGAAGCTAAAAGGAGAAGAACTTGGCTACTGGCTTAAGGAGTATTCTCTTGGCTCACTTTTCAAATCCGGAGAGTTGGAGGATATGGAGTGAAATTTATACTTTTTATTGAGGGTCATACCGAAAAGAAAGCACTTCCTCAATTTCTTAAAAGATGGTTTGATCAAAGGCTCTCTCAACCGGTAGGGATAAAAACAGTGCGCTTTGAGGGTTGGCACGATTTGGTCAATGAAGCGCCAAAAAAGGCAAATATGTATTTAACCGGTAAGCAACAAGGCGAGATTGTTGCGATAATCAGCTTACTCGATTTGTATGGTCCTACCTTTTATCCGGCAGACAAAACATCAGCAGAGGACAGGTATACCTGGGGAAAGGAGAGAATGGAAAAGGCGGTAAACAACATAAGATTCCGCCAGTTTTTTGCTGTTCATGAAACGGAGGCCTGGCTTTTCAGCAATCCTGATATTTTTCCGAACGAAATTCGCAATAGTGTAAGCTTAAAGGCAGATAAGCCGGAATTCATTGATTTTGATAGACCCCCTTCAAAAAAATTGAGTGATTTGTATTGGCAGCATATAAGAAGAAGCTATAAAAAAGTGACCAATGGCAGGGAGCTATTCACAAGGCTTAATCCGGGCATCGTATACAGCAAGTGCCCAAAATTTAAGGAGATGCTTGACGAAATGCTTTCTATGGCTAAAGCAGCGGGTTTATAGGAGTATGGGGCATCTAAAAATGCAATGGCCGCTTTTATGGGCGGCCAAAGAGCTCCTTCTACGCTTGGCAGATGAGACTGTATTAAGTATATATTAAGTAGCAGAAATATCAAGGTATATTATGAAAAACTTCTCTGAAGCATGTCTCATTGAACAGCCCGCAATTGAGATTTTGCAGTCTCTCGGCTATGAGCATATAGACTGTTTCAGCGAGACATTCGGGGCAGGCGGGACGCTTGGCAGAAACACGCCTGCCGATGTAGTGCTTACCACAAGGCTAAAGGAATCCCTTCAAAAACTCAATCCGTATTTACCCGGTGAAGCCATTGTCCTTGCAATTGAAGAACTCACCAGAGACCGCAGCTCACTCAATCCTGTTGTCGCCAACAGAGAAATCTACAAGATGCTGAGAGACGGGGTAAGGGTGGATATACGCAGGGATGACAGCGGAGAAGAAACTGAGACCGTGAAGGTAATAGATTTTGATACCCCGGAAAACAACGATTTCCTCCTGACATCCCAGCTCTGGATTA
This sequence comes from Pseudomonadota bacterium, assembly GCA_026388245.1. GTDB lineage: Bacteria > Desulfobacterota > Syntrophorhabdia > Syntrophorhabdales > Syntrophorhabdaceae > MWEV01. Next base: position 4,864 of record JAPLKD010000234.1, read on the forward strand.
CAGGCGAGATGTATAAACGGCGGGCTGACCTTGTTGGCTTCATAAACGGACTCCCTCTCATATTTATCGAGCTTAAGGCTGTCCATAAGAAGCTGGAGAATGCCTTTAAAGACAACATAACGGATTATAAGTCAACGATTCCACAGGCCTTCTGGTATAACGCTTTTGTTGTTGTTTCAAATGGTTCCCAAAGCAGGGTAGGCACGATTACCGCGAACTTTGAATACTTCAGCGAGTGGAAGAAAATCAACAGCGAAGGAGAGGAAGGTATTGTCTCATTGGAGACCATCATCAGGGGGACGTGTGAGAAGAACCGATTCATAGACCTCCTTGAGCATTTCATCCTCTATCAGGATGCAGGCGGCTCGCTCATAAAAATCATTGCCAAAAACCATCAATTCCTCGGCGTCAATCATACAATTGAATCATTCAGGAAGATAAAAGAAAATCAGGGCAGGCTCGGCGTCTTCTGGCACACACAGGGAAGTGGAAAGAGCTTTTCCATGATATTTTTTTCGCAAAAGATTATGCGGAAGTTTAAAGGCAACTATACCTTTCTTATCGTGACAGACAGAAAAGAACTCGATGGGCAGATTTACAAGAACTTTGCCTCTGTCGGGGCGGTCATAGAAGAGGAAGTCCACGCAGAGAGCAGGGAGCACTTAAAACAGCTATTAAGGGAAGACCACCGCAATATCTTTACCCTTATACAGAAGTTTGGAACAGAAGAGGGAGAATCATTTCCGAAGCTATCTGACAGGCCAGACATTATCGTGATTGCTGACGAGGCTCACCGCTCTCAATATAACACCCTTGCCATGAACATGAGGACAGCCCTTCCAAATGCAGCGTTTATAGCATTTACAGGAACACCTCTGATTGTAGGAGAGGAGCTCACGCGAAAAACCTTTGGCGATTATGTCAGTATCTATAACTTCAAGCAGTCTGTTGACGACGGGGCGACCGTTCCCCTCTACTACGAAAACAGGATACCGGAGGTGCAGCTTACCAATGAGGATTTGAATGAAGATTTTCAGAGGATTATCGAAGAATCCATGCTTGATGACGAGCAGGAGAGGAAGCTTGAAAGAGAGTTTTCACGGCAATACCACATCATCACAAGGGAAGACAGGCTTGAAAAGATTGCAGAAGATATCGTTGAGCATTTCATGGGTAGGGGTTATCAGGGTAAGGCTATGGTTGTATCTATTGATAAACCTACTACGGTAAAGATGTATGACAAAGTGCAAAAATACTGGCAAGCGCACATCAATGCTTTAAAAGTCCGATCAGCATATGCGAAAAGCGATGGGGAAAGGGAAGGCTTACAGGATAAAATCAGATTCATGGAAGAAACTGATATGGCGGTTGTGGTAAGCAGCGAGCAGAACGAGATACAGAAGTTTGAGCAACTGGGGCTTGATATTGCAAAACACCGAAAAAGGATGAATGAGGAAGACCTTGCCACAAAGTTCAAAAACCCTGATAACCCATTCAGGATTGTCTTTGTATGTGCTATGTGGATGACAGGCTTTGATGTCCAACCCCTCTCTACCATCTACCTCGATAAACCTATGAAAAACCATACCCTCATGCAGGCAATTGCACGGGCAAACAGGGTATTCAAGGATAAGCCGAATGGTCTGATTGTGGATTATGTCGGTGTGTTCAGAAATCTCCAGAAAGCATTGGCAATTTACGGCTCATCGAGTGGCGGAGGGGTAAAGGAAGGCGATACCCCTGTTAAGCCAAAGGAAGAACTCATCAAGGAACTACAAAAAGCTATTGCAGAGACGAAGGCCTTTTGCAAGGAGAAGGCTATTGATACGGATAAGACAATCAGGGCAGGCAAACTGGAGAAGATTAAATTGCTCGATGAGGCAGTTGATGCAATCCTGATTAATGATGAATCAAAGAAAAGGTATTTGCTGTTAGAATCCAGTGTGAGAAAGCTCTATAAGGCTATACTCCCTGACCCGAAAGCACGGAACTTTACGGAAATCTGTGCCCTCTTTTATGTTATGGCGGAAAAGATAAAATCTCTTTTGCCTGATGTGGATATTTCGGAGGTCATGGGGAAGGTTGAGCAGTTGCTTGATGAATCTATAGCAGCAGAGGGCTATATCATTGAAGGCGTCCAGAAACCGATTGATTTAAGCCTTATTGACTTTGATGCATTGAAGAAAAGGTTCATGGAGAGTGAAAAGCATATCGAAACCGAGAGACTAAAAGGGGCTATCAACAGCAAATTAACCAAAATGGTGAGGCTCAACAGGACACGCATCAACCTCACGGAGAAGTTCCAGCAGATGATAGATGAATATAATTCAGGGGCAATCAACATTGAGATATTCTTCGACAAACTCCTCAATTTTGCAAAGGAACTGAACGAAGAGGAACAGCGAAAAATCTCAGAAAAACTATCTTCAGAGGAAGAATTGGCGCTCTTTGACTTGCTCTACAAACCTGACCTGACAAATAAAGAGAAAAATCAGGTCAAAGCGGCGGCGAAAGATTTACTGGAGGTCTTAAAAAGGGAAAAACTGGTTCTTGACTGGAGAAAGAGGCAGCAGGCAAGGGCAGATGTACTATACACGATACAGACAGTCCTGGACAAAGAACTGCCGAGAAGTTATACACCGGAAATCCTCTATCAGAAATGTGATTTTGTCTACCAGCACGTGTATGATTCGTATTATGGAGCAGGGCAGAGTATCTATCAGAATGTTTTATAAATCATAGGCAACATGGCTAAATGATGCCATGGAGAGGAATGAGGGAACATTGGTTAAGGTATTGTGAAATAGAAAAGCAAATGCATTGCACGGGGCGGCCGGTAAAAATATAGGTTTTGACAAACCAAACACTGAACAAGGAGGAGAAAGATGGCTGAACAGGAAACAGTGGAAAACCCGGAGTTCATGTACCTGCCTCTCGGAGACATTATTGTGGAAGAACAGATTCGCTCAAGGATCGATACGGAGAGTGAGTCCTTCAAGTCCCTTATGGAGTCCATTAAAGACCGGGGTGTCTTAGAACCTGTCCTTGTAACGCCAAAAGACGGCAAATATCTGCTCCTCTGTGGGGAACGCCGTTATCTTGCTGCGCTGAAGCTGGGGCTCCCAACAATACCGGCGCGCATACTTGATGCGATCACTCAGAAAGATGAAATACTTGCCTTCCAACTGACAGAGAACCTCCAGAGAGAAGATTTGAATCCCATGGATCAGGCAAAAGGAATACTCGCATATATTCAGGCGAAACATCCCGATAAAAGCTATGATGTGGATGGGGTGATGAATGAGCTGATGAAGGTCATACGTGAACCAGAATACACTTCCCAGGAATTCATAGCAACAGTTGCTATGACTCTCGAAATCACCGGAAAGTCAATAAAAACGCTGTTTAACGGACTTTCACTTCTAAAACTCCCCGATGAAATTCAGGCAGCAATCCGGCAAGGAAACCTCCCTGTTTCTCAAGGATATCTCTTCGCCGCGAACCTCGATTGTCCTGATCGTGACAAGATTTTTGAGGCCATCCTGAAGACACCTGTAACCAATGCCACCCTGAACAATCTTCTTACAGCATACAAGAAGGTCAAACCGGAGCCGGGCAAAACGAAGCTCATACCTATGACAAAACAGATTGCCAACTTGCGATCCGTAGAGTCAAGCATTGAGACGGGCATCGCAACATACACAAAACCTGACCTTGTAACGCTTCTTGATGAACTGCATGTTTTCTGTGCTTTAGTGGAGCTGCGGATACCGATTGCCCCGGAACCTCCGCCGGAGAAGAAAAAGCCACCTCAGGTGTGAGTGAGACACATGTGTGTGAGGTAGGGGCGGGCAAAAGATTATGAGAAAATTACATTGCTTAATTTTGTTTATATCCCTTATTGCCATCTTTCTCATTGGTTGTACAGATCATACAAGCGAAATCAACAAGATTGTTTCAGAGATCTATACAAAAAACAGCGTGAAAGGGGCAACCCCTCCTCACGCTTTTACATCTGACGGGTGTTCGGGTTTCCCCAATGGCAACTGGGTGGAGTGCTGTGTCAGTCACGATTTGGTCTACTGGATGGGCGGCACCCGCGAGGAAAGAGCAAACGCTGATTCGGCATTGAAAAGATGCGTGGCCGACAGAGGTCATCCGGTGATAGCCGGGCTCATGCACTTCGGTGTTCGGATAGGCGGCGTCTGGTGGCTGCCAACCCCTTACCGGTGGGGGTTCGGTTGGAATTATCCCCAGTCCGGCCCTCCCGAAAAGCCGTACTGAGCTATCAAATGCATGTTCAAAGCAACTTTACATATAAATTCCAGCTATGGCCGACAATAGATAGCATAATCGGATAGGTGGTTGAGAAAATAACATTCAGGACGGTTTAAGAAATGGTTCATTAAGCAACGGTATTCGAGTGGATCAGTTATTTCTTTGCTGCCTGTAGTCAACAAGGCCTCATCTGTGAAGGGAATGCGTCATTTCAACCGGAAATAAACGCTGTCAATTGCCCCTCGAATTATGATATCTATGAGGTAGATACTCCATAGCTTTCCCATCTCGACTGAGAAGTCTCAGGAGGTTTATTATGTGCACCCACAGGCACTGCATCGTTGCAAGTCCTGACGCTCCAGAACGACTGCCCCGAAACGCCCATCACGGCCCCTACCTCTTGTTTCATTTTATCCCGCGCGTTGCAGCAAAACCCTTTAGGTATCTTCCGGTATTGATACTTCTCTGTCTCTTCTGTGTTACCCCGGCCATCAAGGTCGCGGCACAGACCACCTATTGGTCTCCCTATGTGACGGATCTCTCGACAAATTCTGCGACTATCAACTGGCTCGGAGATTCTTCTGCGTCGGGCACAGTAGAGTACGCAACCTCGGACTACTATAACGCGCATGGAAGCTTTCAGAGTACGACCGCGTCTAAGACTACAGGTTCTTATCAGCATGTACCGCTTACCGGCCTTGCACCAGGTACGTCCTATGTCTATCGGGTGCGACCTTCGGACAATAAGGACGCATTTAGTAACCGTACGTTCAGCACGATGCCCACGAGCGGCCCATTCACCTTTATTGTGATCAGTGATGCGCATGCTGAGGATAAGCGGTTTAAATACGTAGCGAATGCCATTGCCGCAAATGAAACGGATGCGCTTTTTGTCCTCGACGGGGGAGACTATGCAAACTATGATGACAAGACATTATGGACCACTTTTTTCCAGTACGGCGATGGGATGCTCGCGAAATTCCCCCTCTTCACCACTATCGGAAACCATGAATATCATGATCCCAGCGGTGGAGCCAAACCAACGGCCGCGGTCCAATACCATTCGTCATATAATATACCCACGAAAGGGCCCCTGAACTATTCCTTTGACTGTTCGGGTGTCCGGTTTGTCATCATTAACTCCCCGGATCCCAACAATGCGAATGATGAGAACCCCTCGCTGGCCCTTTCCCAGAGTCAGGCGCCCTGGCTGGAGGCACTTCTGAAAGAGAATATGCAGGGGGTATTTACCATACATCACCACCCCATCTGGTATTACGGCAGGGCCACAAGTGATCCTGCCCTTCAACCATGGGAAGACCTGTATCATACGTACAACATAAGTGCAAATTTCGCGGGCCATGTACATAATTACGAGAGGCACTCGGTACAGGGGATCCCCTATTTCGTCGTCGGGAATGCCGGGGGCAAATTTGCAGACATGAACGCAGGTGATCCCTATCCGCCGGGGTACCAGGTTGGAGCAACGAGGCAGCTCGGCTATCTCAAGGTCACGGTAGATCCGGCAAACAACATGGCCACGGCACAAGAGATTTTCGTCGCCTGGGTTGTGACCGATACTGCTGAGACAGCTACGGTCTATAACCCGCCGGTCATCTTCGATACCATTACGTTTCCCCTGAAGCCGAACTTGACGTCCCAGGTCGCAGATTGGGGTGGGAGTAGTGGTAACTGTTTCATCGCCACCGCTGCCTATGGGTCCTACCTCGACCCCCACGTGCAGGTCCTGCGGGACTTCAGGGACGCCTATCTGGTCACAAACAGGCTGGGGAGGAGGGCATTCGCTGCCTTTTACTATACCTACTCTCCGCCTATTGCAGAGTTCATCTCGCGCCATGAATCGCTGAGGACACTCACCCGCTGGGCGCTCACACCCCTGGTGCTTGCCATCCAGTATCCATTGGGCTTCCTCTTCTTTGTCGTGCTTGGGGCAGGTATACTTATCGGCGTGCAGAGAAAGAAATGAAATTTGAGATGAAGGGGCAGGCAAGATAGGCCTGTCCCTCTCAGCAGGTTCTCGATCTATTCTTCCCATGGGGAAATGCTTCGGTACCATTGAATGGGTAAACTTCATATTGTTCTCTTCAACAACCGCTATGCTCTGTTTCAAGCGGAAATCAACACCGGTCGGCATTTTCTGGCACTGCACATTTGTAGGTAAAGCTGAGAATCGAGTACTTCCTCTTCTAACGAAATAAAGTTTCCAAAAAAAGCAGCGTACCTTACACTTGGTAATCATCCCCACCAAGCGAAATAGCATTATAGTATAGGATATTATTGCAAATGTGCTCCCCTTATATAAACCATTGCATAAAAGGTGCGGAGAAACTATAATAATTCAAGTATGAGCACACCAATGAATGGATTGCACGCCTTTTGGGCGCTGTCCCCAAATACCGTGTTTACCCGCCTTCAAACAACACTCGACGGCTTGACCCGGACCGAGGCGCAAAAGCGGCTTCAAGTCTTCGGCCACAATACCCTGAAACCAAAAAAGAGAAATGATTCTCTCGCTCTTCTCATCGCACAGTTCAAAAGCCCGATCATTATCATATTACTTTTTGCAACAGGGCTCTCTTTTGTACTCCGTGACGTCACCGATGCACTGATCATACTGGCAATAATCCTGGTTAGTGGCTTACTCGGTTTCTGGCAGGAACGTGGGGCTGTCAATGCAGTTCAGAAATTACTTTCCATTGTCCAGATCAAGGCAACGACACTCCGTGACGGGGAATTCAAGGAGGTACCGGTTGAGGAAATAGTTCCCGGCGATATTGTCATGTTGAACGCTGGAGACATCATCCCCGGCGACTGCCTGATCCTTGAATCCAAGAACCTCTTTGTTGACGAGGCAACACTGACCGGGGAAACCTTCCCGGTGGATAAGGAAGCAGGGACACTTAACGAGGCAACCCCTCTCAGCCAGAGAACAAACACACTTTTCATGGGTACCCACGTTGTGAGCGGCGATGGAAAGGCAGTTGTTGTCCATACTGGTAAGAATACAGAGTTTGGCAAGATCTCTGAACAGCTTAAATTCAGGCCGCCGGAAACAGAGTTTGAACGTGGCGTCAGTCGCTTTGGCTACCTCCTTTTAGAGGTCACCCTGATACTCATCATAGCGATCTTTGCTATCAACGTATATTTCCA
>JAPLKD010000175.1 GCA_026388245.1 Pseudomonadota bacterium
AATTTCAAAAGTAAAATCGTGCTAAGTAGTGTCAGTATTAACTTTCCGGAGATTTGAGCAGTTGCTACAACTGTTGAAGCAATTTCCTGCGGCAAGCCCTCAATATAATAAAAAGTGAATATTTCAAATTGCTATACGTAACACGTACACCTACAAGTCAAGTATAGGGATATATCACAAAAAGTGACCATTACCAATTAAAAGCGATTATAGACAATCAAGTCTCTGGTATGTAACTTATGATTTTATCGCATTCCCCGTTACATCCTCCATCGCGAGGAGTATCAATTCCCTCTGTCCGCTTTTACTGATGACCTTCCGGGCATTGAGGAGCATGACCTTTTTCCCGATATCCGGGAAGTCATATTCTACCCTGAACCCTTCAAATTGTGTGTTTTCGGGGAGGATTTCTTCCAGAAGGATTTTTAATGCGGGGATATCCCATTGCCTTTTACCGAGGCTGTAAAGCAGTTTGCCCTCTGTCTCCTGAGGCAGCACATGAAACATCTCAAAGAAAGACTTGTTTGCCGAAACAACCGTGAGCCCGCTATCGAGCACAATAAGTGGCTGCCGCACCGTAGCCACAATGTTTTCAGCAAATGTCCGGGCATCTTCCACCAGCGTTTCATATCTTTTTATGGCAGTAATGTCAACGAAGGTTACTATCGCGCCTTCAATGATATTGTTGATCGTCCGGTAAGGTATGATGCGCATTGTATACCATTGGCCGTCTTTCGCCTCCACCTGTATTTCCCGGAATACGAGCGTCTCAAGCACCTGCCTAACATCCTTTTCAAGGTCTCCGTATAAGAGATTTGAATGAAGATGGGTTAAGGGCCGTCCTATATCTGTCTGGATGGTGTGGATAATTTTTGTCAGCGGTGGTGTGTAACGGAGGATATTCAGATCGTTGTCCAGGAAGATGACGGCAATCTCTGTAGCATTCATAAGGTTTATCATATCGCTATGTGTCCTTGACAGTTCCTCGGCATTACTCTGAAACTCCGCGTTGACTGTTATCAGCTCTTCATTGAGGGATTGCATCTCCTCTTTGGATGTTGTCAGTTCTTCGTTTGTTGACTGCAGTTCCTCGTTGTTTGACTGGAGCTCTTCATTGACAGACCCCAGCTCTTCCTGCGAGGTCTCCATCTCTTCGATGATGGTTTGCAGATGTTCTTTTGTGTATTGCAGTTCTGTTTTGAGTTCTGAAATAATTACAGGATGTTCTGTCGAGGTGAACTTTTGTTTTCTCTTTCCTGGCGGGGGAAAGAGATGTCTTTCAAACATGACCATCAAAAGATTGTCTGCATGCTTTTCTGCTTTCACGGGCATCACAGTGAGGTCAATCATCTCGTTTTCACCGTCTGTCTTTACTGAGACACCTTTAATGGTTACAGCCTCTTGCTCTTTTGAAGCCTTAAAGATTGCAGTGCCCAGTTCAGCCTTCAGCCCCTCCCGTGCCATGGCAAAGACATTCATTGCGGCCTTTCCCTGCGAAGGCTCCAGATACTTGCCCGTTTTCCCGTGAATGTAGAGGATGTCTCCCTTTTCATTGATGACTACCGCAGGGGGGGAATACCTCTCCATCAAAGCCTGCCGGGCAATATCAGAAAGGGGAATCTCCCTGTTCCGAAGTTGTTTCTCTGTCTCCCGGACTTTTGCCTCCTCATAGGGCAACATAGTCTGCGGTATCTCATTTCTCATATAAGGGGCAGCCTTTCTTTTGAATATCTTCCACTTAGTATCTATGGGAGAAAAGAGGTCGCCGGTTTCACTCAATGTCTCGGAGGCGCCGAGAAAGAGGATGCCTCCGGTATTGAGCGTATAATGAAAAACAGGAAGAAGTTTCTTCTGGAGCTCGGCGGTCAGATAAATCAGGAGGTTCCTGCAGCAGAGTATATCGAGCTTGGTAAAGGGCGGGTCCATGATGATGTTCTGCGGCGCAAAGATTAACGTCTCCCGCAGGTCTTTTTTGATGGTATACCCCAAATCGGTTTTTGTGAAAAACCGGTTAAGGCGTTCCAATGAGACATCGGCAGTGATATTTTTAAGATATTTTCCTGCACGGGCACGATCAATGGCATCTGTATCAATATCGGTAGCAAACACCTGGTATTTGAGCGCACCCCTTTCCTTGAGCGTATCCATGCACTCCCTCAAGATCATTGCGATAGAGTAGGCCTCCTCTCCGGTAGAACAGCCTGTGACCCATACACGCAGGACACCTGACCCCATCCTGCTTTCCAGTAACTCAGGGATTGCCTTTTCTTTCATCACCTCAAATGCCTCGGGGTCTCTGAAAAAGCTGGTCACCCCGATGAGGAGCTCTTTGAAGAGCAGGTCAATCTCCTGGGGATTATTCTGAAGGTAACGTACATAGTGGGTTATATTATCAATCTGGTGGATACCCATCCGTCTTTCAATGCGGCGGTACAGGGTATTCTTTTTATACAGGGAGAAATCATGGCCGGTCTGGGTTCTGAGCAGAATGAAAATCTTCTGGAGCGCTGAAACAGCCTTCTCATCCGTGGCAACGCCTTCTCCGGGAACCCTCTTTATATAATATTTCACGAAGGCGAGGAGCTTGGCGGGCATCTCAGCCGGGGAGGTAATATAATCAACAATACCTGTGGCAATGGCATTTCTCGGCATGCTGTCGTACTTGGCACATGCCGGGTCCTGCATCATCACCATGCCCATCTTTTCCTTTATTGCCTTTATGCCGAGCGTGCCATCCGACCCCATACCGGAAAGGATGATGCCGATGCCCCTTTCTTTTTGGTCATCGGCAAGCTGTCTGAAAAAGTAATCAATGGGCAGCCTGAAGCCCCTGGCCGTTGAAGGCTCCAGCAGGTGGAGGGTTCCGTGGAGTATTGACATATCCTTATTGGGGGGAATGATGTAGACACAATCGGGTCTCACCTTTAAACCGTCCCTTACCTGTGCAACCTTCATCTTTGTATACCGCTGGAGCAGTTCCGGCATGAAGCCCTTGTGGGTCGGGTCAAGATGCTGAACGAGGACAAACGCGAGCCCTGTATCAGGCGGCATGGCATTGAAAAACTGTTCAAGGGTCTCAAGACCGCCGGCAGAACTCCCTATCCCGACAATGTAGAAGGTTTTGTCAGCTTCCGGTTTTGTGGGTTTCGCGTTCATTGCGGGTTTCGCGGGTTTCGCGTTCATTGCGGGTTTTTTGGTTTCTTTCATATGTTCCCCCTTAAAGGCAGTGAATAGTCGTTAGTGAATAGTGAATAGTTAAAGACATTTTGTTAAGCTCATTGTCATTCCCCCGTTCGGGGACAGGACTCTTTTGCCATATTTTCAAATCCTTGAAATTCTTTATCCTATCTTCCATTTTTTATCTTCCTGTTTTCACTATTCACTATTCACTCGAATTTAAATTGTTTCTCTCGAAACAATTTAAGGCACGCTTCCACCACTTTCTCGTCATACAGTACGCCCTTGTTCTTCTCAATCTCTTCCAATGCCTTTTCGATACCGAGGCCGGGCCGGTAAGTCTGGTCGCAGCATATCGCTTCCACGGTATCGGCAACAGCCAGTATCTTTGCCTCAAGGTGGATGTCATCATTTTTCAAACCATGGGGGTAACCGGACCCGTCTATGCGCTCATGATGCTGGAGCACCATTTCAGCCAATGGCCATGGGAACTCTATACCTTCTAATATCTCATATCCGGTCTGGACGTGGGTTTGCACAAGCTGCGATTCGTCCCCGGTAAGTTTGAGGGGTTTGCTTAACAGCTCAACAGGGACAGATATATACCCCAGATCAAGGATAGACCCTGCCATAGCAATGCCCTCGATACGTCCCGCTGAAATACCCATTTCTCCTGCTATAGCACAGGCGAGTTTCACCACCCCCTGCCGGTTTTTCGGCGCCTGAGACATCCTTTTTTCTATCGTTGACATGAGAACATGGAAGATATCTTTCATGGCCTTTTCAAGCATCTCTTTGCCTTTTCTGAGTTTTTCCTCCATCTCTTTCCGCTCTGTGATATCAATCATTACAGCCCGTATTTTTTTACCGTGCCCTTCTGCATCAGGCACGGATATGCCTTCCATGAGCACAGCACGGGCTGATGCATCCAGTTTGAGTTCGCAGTCATGTTTTGTATCTGCCTCCAATACCTTTTTACAGAATGTGTTGAAAACGGGACGGGAATCAGGCGATATATAGAGCTTGAAGTTTCTGTTGATCAACTTTTGTTTTTCCACGCCGAGAAGCGCTGCGCTTGTCAGGTTTAAATCGAGCATCAGCCCCTTTTCATCAAACGCAAAATACCCTACCGGGGAGAAGTTATAGAAATCAAAATAATTGTCCCGCGATGCCTGAAGTTCCTGCTGTGCTTTGCGAAGCTCTTCATTCTGCATCTCCAGTTCAACCTGATGCACCTGAAGCTCATGGATAAGCTTCTGCGTGTCTCCAAAAACTTCGCTCTTAGCCTTTGACTTCCTCAGATGTTCTTCGGCGCTTTTACGCAGGTTAAAACCTGCGGCTACCCGCTTCTGTTCTTCTGCCTGTAAGGACTTGTCCGATTTGGTTTTGTTCTCCATAATTCCCTCCTCTTAATACAGTGAATAGTGAATAGTAGTCAGTTAAAAAACCTATCCACTTTAATACCCTTACTTCGTCGTTCGTACTTCGTTAAAGGCCTTTCTCGATGTACTATGTACTATGTACGGTTTCACTGTCTTCATCACTGTTCACTCAAAAGAAAATTCCTTCTCCCGAAACAATTTAACGCACACCTCCACCGCCTTCTCATCATAGAGGATGCCTTTGTTCTTCTCAATATCTTCAAGGGCAACATCAATTCCTAACCCGGGACGGTAAGGCCTGTGGGAGGAAATGGCTTCTACTACATCAGCCACAGAGATAATCTGGGATTCGAGGAGGATCTCGCCATTTTTGAGACCCTGAGGGTAGCCCGAACCGTCTAACCGTTCATGGTGCTGAAGGACAATTTCGGCTATGGGATAGGGCAATCCTACATCTTTCAGTATGTCGTATCCTGTCTGAGAGTGGGCCTTGATGATGTTCATTTCTACATCAGTTATTTTGCCGGGTTTAACCAGTATCTCGGCAGGGACTGCTATCTTTCCGATATCATGGATGATGCCTGCCATGCGGATAGTATCTACTGTATCGTTTGACAGACCCATCTCCTGTGCAATAACCCGTGCAAGGCTTGATACCTTTCTCTGGTGACCTGCGGTATAAGGGTCTCGTATCTCTACAGTCAATGATATGGCCTGTATGGTGCCGGTCAAGGATTTTCTGAGTTTCTCGGTAGTCTGTTGCAACTCTTCTTCGGCAAGTTTGCGTGGGGTGATGTCTTCTATTGTGCCTTCATAGTAACATACCTTACCGGCTTCATCTTTGACAGCACGGGCATTGATTAAAACCCATATTGTGCTTCCATCTTTTCTGTAGTGTTGTGTCTCAAACCCCTTAATAATCCCATGTTCTTCGAGAATCTTTTTATACCTTACCCTGTCTTCGGGATTAACATATCCCTGTTTTGATAAGTCAGTAACCCCTTTTATTAACTCTTCAGGGGAATCATACCCTATCATCCTCGCAAGGGCAGGATTGACACTGATATATTGTCCTTCCGGTGTTGTCTGGAAGATGCCTTCTACGGCGTTATCGAAGATATTGCGATACTTCGCCTCACTTTGTTTCAAAGCCTCCTTCGCCTGCCTGCACTCTGACTCTGATTGTTCCAGTTCTTTGACTCTCTGTTTTAAGAAGGATATCTCTTCGATTAATTCCGGATGTGTGCTGGATGGGTCTTTCATCTGACCCCCCCATGGTGATACATGGTGCCGGGATGTATCAAGATATCAGGACCGATGTATGCGATAGAATTATCGCTGACAGGAAAGTGGACTTTGTTAAACAGCCTTGTTGTGGGGGGGGGGGGGTAGATAAAAAAAATTTTATTGCCTTCATCTATTTGCATCATATTTAGACATTATAACCGTTTTTTTCTTTGTGCAAGCCAAAAACGTATTCCGGGCGAATAATATTTTCTGTATATCCATATTGGGGATTGCCATACGAAAGCTGCTACGACACTGAAAAGGTTGTCTGTGTGGACTTCAGGAAGTTATGTTACGTATATCAGAAAGGAAGCAAGCGGTCGCGTATGTCGCCTTCCCCTACCTCGTTGCGGATATCGCTCACTATTCACGATAATGCCATATCTCGTTCATCGTATCTTAACTGCAGTGAATGGTCGTTAGTGAATAGTCGTTAGTCAAAAAACTATTTGCCATTCACAACATTTCATATTTTCTGCCTTTTTAACTATTCACTATCTACTATTAACTATTCACTGCCTTTTTCACACCTGTGGTGGCTTTTTCTTCTCCGGGGCAGGTTCCGGGGCAATCGGTATCCGCAGTTCCACTAAAGCGCAGAAAACATGCAGTTCATCAAGAAGCGTTACAAGGTCTGGCTTTGTGTATTTTGCGATGCCCGTCTCAATGCTTGACTCTACGGATCGCAAGTTGGCAATCTGTTTTGTCATAGGTATGAGCTTCGTTTTGCCAGGCTCCGGTTTGACCTTCTTGTATGCTGTAAGTAGA
>JAPLKD010000026.1 GCA_026388245.1 Pseudomonadota bacterium
CTTTGGCCTGCCGATATCGGCAGTAGCATGCAAAACCTGTCGGTGGATATTGCTCAAATCCACCCTGTCAAAATCGACAATGCCAATCGTTCCTACACCTGCCGAGGCGAGATAGAGACCGGCCGGGCATCCGAGCCCGCCTGCCCCCACAAGCAAAACCTTTGCCCGCAATAATCGTAGCTGACCCTCTTCACCAATCTCGTGGAGCAGGATTTGCCTGCTGTAACGCTTAATCTGATCCTGGGTCATTGCCCCTTCAGTCTTGAACTTGTAGCCGGCTTCAACCCAGGCATTAAACCCACCCGCCAACGAAGCGACATCGGCGTACCCCATGTCTTGAAGCATTTTAGCAGCAAACAGGGAACGTCTCCCGGAAGCGCAATACAACAATAAAGGGACATCTTTCTCTGTATGCAACTCTTCCGGTTTTACTTTTAAAATGCTATTCGGTACGAATGCTGCACCGTCAATATAGCCGGTTGCAAGCTCTTCTTTTTCCCTTATATCAATGAGGCGGATATCCCGGTTTTTATCCTGAATTACCCGGTAAGCATCCTGTGCAGAAACTTCACGAACATCATTCATCTATCCTCCCGAACAATAAATATAAAAACCTCTTTAAATTTATTAAATTTGATGGGAAAATACAAGACGACTTATGAATTTTTCCGAACAATTCATGCAAAGGCAGCGGAGTGGAAAATCATAACATTTCTCCATAGCCTGCATGTAAGTATAGAATGTTAACGAGATACCGTGGATGTGTATAATAAATAATTAAGGGGGGTGTTCCGATGATTAAAAGGACTGTACCATTTTTTATTGCTCTGGTTGTTATTCTGCTTTTGCTTGTAGCGAACAGAGGACACGGATTCAACGATGCCGATGTCCAAAAACTGAAAGCAACAAATCAATGTACGGGCTGTGATTTAGCCGGTGTCCGGCTGACCGGTATGAGTCTGTCCAAGGCAAACCTGTCCGGCGCAGACCTTTCCGGTGCAAGCATATCCAATGCAGACCATTCCAATGTAAACCTTTCCGGTGCAAACCTGTCCGGCACAAACATGACAAGTGCAAAGCTGACGGGTGCAAACCTGTCCAAGGCAAATCTGCATCTTGCAATTCTGACCGGTGCAATCCTGCAGAATGCCGACCTTACCGGCGCTAACCTGACGGGTATGGTCCTGTGGGATGCAAACCTCACCGGTGCAAACCTCACCGGTGCTAACTTGACCGGAGCGCGCCTGGGTGGCGCTACCTGGACTGACGGAATAAAATGTACAGAAGACTCTGTCGGAGAGTGCAAGAAGTAAATGTTTTCATAATCATCGCAGTATACTGGTAAATAAGAAATATTTGACAACGCAATAAGAAAGTAATACTATAGTTTTTCTACTAAAATAGTAGGATATAAATTATGAAAATATCCACAAAAGGGAGATATGGTTTAAGGGCACTGATTGACCTTTCCATGAACGGCAAGAGCGGGTCCCCAGTTTTTCTTTCCGATATTGCAAAACGGCAGGGGATATCCGATAAATATCTTGAACAGATAGCCACTCAACTGCAAAGAGCCGGTCTGGTAAAAACGATACGGGGGAGGAAGGGCGGCTACCTGCTCAATAAACCGGATAATGAGATTAAGTTGAGCGAAATAATAAAAGTACTGGAAGGGCCCATCTGCCTTGTCGATTGTGTCGCTGAGCCGGATGCCTGCTCAAAATCTTCTTTATGTTCTTCAAGGGATATATGGACTATAGTGAGTAATAAAATCGAAGAGGTATTGTCAAGCTATACATTGGCCGATCTGTCAAAATTGCAGGAAGAGAAGAGCGGGGCAGGCTCTTTAATGTACCACATCTAATATTTCCACGATGATGTGAAAGGAGGGTTTACTTATGTCTAAGAGAAGGCTTGACACATTGGCGATCCATGCGGGCCAGGAAACCCCCGACCCCACAACCGGGGCAAGGGCTGTGCCCATTTATCAGACGACTTCATATGTTTTCAAAGATACGGAACAGGCGGCAAATCTCTTTGCACTCAAGGAGTTTGGCAACATTTACACCCGTATTATGAACCCTACCACGGATGTCTTTGAAAGGAGAATGGCCGCCATCGAAGGGGGGACAGGCGCCCTGGCGGTAGCATCCGGGCAGGCAGCCGAGACCCTTGCGCTCCTTGCAATTACCAAATCTGATGATGAAATTGTCTCTGCAAATAATCTTTATGGAGGATCCTACCAGCTCTTTCACTACACATTCCCGAAAGTATTCTGCCGTTTCGTCAAGTTTGTGGATTCAACCAAGCCTGAAGAATTCAAAAAGGCAATTACAGAGCGAACGAGGGTGATCTATGCTGAAACGATAGGGAATCCGAAACTTGATGTGCCGGATTTCGAGGCGATAGCGAAGATAGCCCATGATGCAGGCATACCTTTTGTGGTGGACAATACCGTCGGTGTCGGCCTGGTAAGGCCTATCGATTACGGGGCTGACATTGTCGTATTGTCGGCGACAAAGTTTGTGGGAGGTCACGGTACGTCCATAGGCGGTGTGATTGTGGATTCCGGCAACTTCAACTGGGGTAACGGCAAATTTCCCGATTTTACGGAGCCGGACCCGAGCTACCATGGATTGAAATTCTGGGACACCTTCGGCAACCTCCCGGGCATTGGGAATATCGCCTTTATCATTAAAGTGAGGGTGGAACTCTTAAGAGACATGGGTCCCTGCCTGAGTCCCTTCAACTCCTTCCTTTTTCTGCAGGGGCTGGAGACACTGCCTTTGAGGCAGAGAAAACATTCGGAAAATGCCCTCGCCATTGCGCGATTTCTTAAAGAGCATCCTTTGGTGAATTGGGTCAATTATCCCGGACTTAAAGAGCATCCGGGCCATGCGGTGGCAGCGAAATATCTGAATGGTGACTATGGGGCGCTGGTAGGTTTCGGGATAAAAGGCGGACTGGAGGCAGGGAAAAGATTCATCAATTCCGTGGAATTATTATCACACCTTGCAAATATCGGTGATACCAAGACCCTTGTTATCCATCCGGCATCCACCACCCACCAGCAATTAACAAGGGCGGAACAGGAAGCGACAGGTGTGACCGAGGATTATGTACGCCTTTCCGTAGGCATCGAAGACGTGGAAGATATTAAGGAAGATATAGATCAGGCGCTTAATAAAGCAGTGAATAGTTAATAGTGAATAGCGGATAGGAAAATAAAATAGCATAAAACTTCAAAAAAACTATCCGCACGTATGATTATTTATCTGCCCAAGAAAGAAGCAGGATAAAGATATGAAGAAGACAGACAATAGTAACCGTGAAAGACATCAAAAACACTATTCACCATCCACTAACGACTATTCACTGAATCACGGTATAGTTGAAACCAAATACTATACCTATGCCCATCCACCCGATGAACTGGAACTGGAGAGCGGCGAGAAGTTCGGGCCTGTTACCCTTGCCTATGAGACCTATGGTACCCTGAATGAGAGTCGCTCCAATGCAGTACTCATTCTCCATGCCCTGACCGGCGATGCCCATGCTGCAGGGTTTCACGAAGGTGATAGGGACCCTGGCTGGTGGGATAATATGATCGGCCCCGGAAAGGCATTCGATACAAACAAATACTTTATTATCTGTTCCAATGTTCTTGGCGGCTGCAAGGGCTCAACGGGGCCATCATCAACAGACCCGAAGACGGGAAAGCCCTACGGGCTTAATTTTCCTGTTATTACCATTAAAGACATGGTAAATGCCCAGCGGTATTTAACGGACTACCTTGGTATCGGTAAATTTCTTTCTGTTGCCGGTGGTTCCATGGGCGGGATGCAGGCCCTCCAGTGGGTCGTCTCGTACCCTGACAGGGTAGGCTCGGTAATCCCCATTGCAACAACGGCAAACCATTCTCCCCAGCAGATAGCCTTCAACGAGGTGGGGAGACAGGCAATCATGGCCGACCCGAACTGGAACGATGGCGATTATTACGGAAAAGAACTCCCTGCAAAGGGCCTTGGTGTGGCAAGGATGGTGGGTCACATCACCTATATGAGCGACGTATCGATGAGTGAAAAATTTGGCAGACGGTTCAAGGATATCAAAAAGCCCTTCAAGTTCAGTCCGGAGTTTGAGGTTGAGGGGTACCTCCAATACAGGGGCGACAATTTCATTAAACGTTTTGACCCCAATTCCTATCTCTATATCACAAAGGCCATCGATTATTTTGACCTTTCAAACGGGAGGGGGCTTTACGAGTCATTAAAGGGGATTAAGACCCGTTTTCTCATTATTGCCTTCAAATCTGACTGGCTTTATCCGGCTTATCAGTCACAGGAGATTGCACGGGCATGCAAACTGGCAGGCGTAGAGGCAATATACTGTGAATTGAGCTCTACGTATGGCCATGATGCTTTCCTTGTAGAGGTTGAAGAGCAATCCCACCTGATAAAGCACTTTCTTGAGAGGGCGACGCGTGATTTCAATCAGGCCTGATTATAAAGCCATTCTTGAACTGGTAACCCCTGGATCCTCCGTTCTTGACCTTGGCTGCGGAAATGGGGATTTGCTTACCCTTCTTGTGAGTGAGAAAAAGGTCAGGGGTCAGGGGATTGAGATTGATGACAAAGCGCTATTCGAGTGTGTTGCCAAAGGATTAAACGTCTTTCATGACGACATTGATACCGGATTGGCCGAATATGGAGATAAATCTTTTGATTTTGTCATCATAAACCAGACCTTCCAGCAGGTTAAAAGGCCGGATGTAGTCATGAGAGAGGCTATGAGGGTGGGAAGAAAGGTGATTATCGGTATCCCCAATTTTGCCCATATTAAAGCACGTTTTCAGATGTTTTCCGGGGGCAGGGCGCCTGTTACACAAGCACTTCCTTTTGAATGGCATGATACGCCTAACCTGCACTTTCTCAGTATCCTTGATTTCATCGAGTATTGTTCGAAGCGTACCATAAGGATAGAAGATTCATATTTTTTCTGGAAGAGCAGGCGGGTATGGATATTTCCGAATCTTTTTGCTGACACGGGAATCTTTGTCATCGCAGAATAGCCATTCATGTAAAAGTATTTGTTTCCCCGTAAAGATATGGTAATAATAATTTATTTTTTAAATGGTGAGGAAAGATGAATGAACATGAATTTTCAAAAAAGACCATTGAGATATTACGTGAGATCAGGAAACAACAGCCTCTTATTCATCATATAACCAATTTTGTAGTAATGAACAGCACAGCTAACGTGACGCTTGCCATCGGTGCCTCACCTATCATGGCGCATGCGCATGAAGAGATGGAGGCAATGTCTGCGTTTACCAGCGCATTGAATCTGAATATCGGGACGCTCACCCCTTATTGGGTGGATTCCATGCTTATGGCAGGGAAAGCCGCAGGGGAAAGGGGTATCCCTATTATTTTGGACCCGGTAGGTTCTGGCGCCACGCCGCTCAGAACCGAGGCAGCTAAAAAAATCCTGGCGGAGGTACCCGTAACCGTCATCCGTGGCAATGCATCGGAAGTGATGTCTTTGTTTACGCATAAAGAAGAGATAAAAATACGTGGGGTGGATTCCCTTGAAACAGTGGATGCTGTTCGTGACGGGGCACACCGGCTGGCAAAAGAGTTGAAAAAGGTAATCGCCGTCACCGGTGAGGTCGATTTTATCACCAACGGTGAAAAGGCTATAGAAGTCCACAACGGGCATCCCATGTTCGGACGGGTTACCGGTACAGGATGTGCGGCAACAACTGCCATCTCATGTTTTTGCGCCGTTGAACCGGATCTTTTAGTGGCAACGGCTTGCGCCCTTGGATATTACGGGCTTGCCGGAGAAGAGGCGGCTCGGGTATCCAATGGACCGGGCGGCTTCCAGGTGGCATTGTATGATGCGCTTTATAACCTCTCTGAAGAAACTATGATGGAAAGACTGAGAATCAAGCCGGTGAAATGAGCAGAGGACAGAGGACAGAAGACAGAGGACAGAGGACAGAGGACAGATCTAAGTCTGACATCTGTCAGTCCCGAGAAGCGGGACGGTCTGACTTCTGACTTTTTAATTTAATAGGTAAAATGAAACCATCTTTACAGGATTACCGGCTGTACCTGGTAACCGATCCCCGTTTCAACAAGGGGTATTCGGTGCTTGAGCAGGTGAAACTGGCGCTTCAGGGCGGGGTAAAGATAATCCAGATAAGAGAAAAAGAACTGCCCTTAACAGATTATATCAAACTTGCTTCAGAGTCATTAAAAATGACCCGTGCTCACGATGCATTTCTGATTATCAATGATTCGGTGGAAGTCGTAACGGCCATAGGCGCGGATGGGTTTCACCTGGGTCAGGAGGATATGCCCGTCAAGGAGGCCCGTAAAATTGTGGGTCAGGATGTTATTATCGGGGTATCTGTCAAGACCATAGAGGAGGCGATTCATGCCGAAAAAGACGGGGCGGATTATTTAGCGGTGAATGGTGTCTTTCCCACCGGCACAAAAGAAAACCTTGGATATCTTCCGGGGCTTGAAGGAGTAACGAAGATACGACAGAGCACCCATCTCCCTGTTATCGGGATTGGAGGAATCAATCTTCAGAATTGCCGCAGTGTCATCGAAGCAGGGGCACATGGTATAGCTGTCGTGACAGCCATTACCATGTCAGATGACATTCCGTGCACCTGCCGGTCTTTTTTTGAAATAATGAAAATGTAACACCTATAAAATGAAGAGGGTTCGAGGGGTCAAGGGGTCAAGGGGAAGAACCGAACCCGCATGAGTGGTATGAGATTGCCACGTCCTTCGGGCTCGCGATGGCATAGGGTAATAATTCGGGCTCTTCACTATTCACGCAGGCTGAAGCCTGCGGCTACCGTTCACTATTCACTCTTCACCGGGCTATTCATGCTTCCGGTTCTGTAACCCTGGAGGTCGAGGGTTATGTAGAAGAAGCCGTAGTTTCGTAATGCCTCTGCTATTTTGTCTTTATTTTCAATCGCTTTATTGATTTCATTGTTCGCCACTTCTATGCGTGCCACACTGCCGTGATATCTTACCCTTACCTGGCGTATGCCAAGACCCCGGATAAAATCTTCAGAAACTTCTATCTTATTAAGGATATCAATCATAATAGGTGTTCCATAGGGTATCCTTGATGAAAGGCAGGCAAAGGCAGGTTTGTCATGCGTAGGGAGTGAAAGCATTTTTGATAGTTCCCGTATCTCATTTTTGGTCAGCTCAGCCATCAATAGGGGACTTACCACTTCCTGCTCAACGCATGCCTTTCGTCCCGGCCTGTAATCATCCATGTCATCGAGGTTTGATCCTTCAGCAACATGGAGAAAACCCTTTTCTGTTGCTATCTCCCATGCCTTGCGGAAAAGGTGGCTTTTGCAATAATAGCACCGCGACTTATCATTCCGGATAAAATCAGGGTCTTTCATTTCCGATGTTTCTACAATGATGTATTCGGCTCCAATGAGCGCTGACAGAACCTTTGCTTCTTCTATTTCTCTTGCAGGACATGTGGGGGAAAGCCCGATAAAGGCCAGGACATTTTCTTTTCCAAGTACGTCAACACACGTTTTCAGTAGAAACGTGCTGTCCACACCGCCGGAAAAGGCCACGATCACCCTCTTAAGTTCCTTGGTAATCTCTCTTAAATATCTGTACTTTTGCTCAATGTCCATACGTTTGCCCTTAACCTCTTTTGTTTTGTAAGTTCTTTGATGAACATAATAATTTTCCCGTTTTTTTTGTTTATTAT
>JAPLKD010000116.1 GCA_026388245.1 Pseudomonadota bacterium
CCAGAATTTCAAAGTGGCACCCAATGAACAGGCCATGGAAGAACCCTTCATCAGGCATCACATTGCCCTCACAAAATATGGCTACAATCTCCAGAATGTTCAAATGATACCCTTCGATGTATCTTTCAACCTTACGGCAAAGGATATAAGAAAAAACGATACGACGATCAAGAACGTCAAACTCTGGGATGAAAAACCGCTTCTCAAGACATACAGCCAGCTTCAGCAGATCAGAACCTATTACCGCTTTAACGGCATTGACACTGACCGCTACGCCATCGACGGGGAATACAGGCAAATGATGCTTTCCGCCAGAGAACTCTCCTATAATGATCTTCCCAGCAAATCATGGATTAACGAAAAGTTCGTTTTTACCCATGGCAACGGCATTGTCATGGGGCCTGTGAGCAAAATTTCCAAGGACGGGCTGCCTGAATTTACCATCAAGGACATCCCACCTTCTTCGGCCTCGAATGTAAAGATCTCAACCCCTGAAATATACTTCGGTGAACTCACCAGCGATTATGTCATCGTAAATACAAAGGTTCCTGAATTCAGCTACCCAACATCAGAGGGTAATATATACACTTCATATAAGGGATCAGGCGGTGTCCGGCTCGATTCCCTGTTGAAGCGGGCTCTCTTTGCCTCCTACTTCCGAACCGCAAAAATCATCCTTTCCTCTGAGATCACAAATGACAGCCGTATCCTTTATAACAGGAACATTGTCCAAAGGGTGCAAAAGATTGTCCCTTTCCTGATCCTCGATTCAGACCCCTACGTGGTAGTCGGGGATAACGGTAAAATCTACTGGATTATCGACGGATATTCTGTATCATCCCGGTTGCCTTATTCAAAACCCCTCAAGAACAGGATAAATTACATGCGGAACTCTGTGAAAGTTGTGGTAGATGCCTATAATGGTAAGATTGATTTCTATGTCAGTGATCCCGATGATGTAATTATAAAAGTCTATGGTGCGATCTTCCCGGGTGCATTTAAACCCATCAAGGAAATGCCGGGCGATTTGAAAAAGCATGTAAGATACCCCAGGGATTTTTTCAGCGTCCAGACTGCCCTGTATGCCACCTTCCACATGAACGATCCGAAGGTATTCTATAATAAGGAAGACCTCTGGGAGATACCTGTCCATAGCGAGAAGCCCATGGATGCGAACTACCTGATCATGAAACTCCCCGAGGAGCAGAGAGAGGAGTTCGTCCTTCTCGTGCCCTATACACCGGCAAAGAGGGATAATCTTGCTGCCTGGTTCGCTGCCCGCTGCGATGAACCGAATTATGGAAAACTCCTTGTATTCACGTTTCCCAGGGACAGGCTCGTCTTCGGGCCAAGACAGATTGATGCAAGGATAGACCAGGATTCATATATTTCACAGCAGTTGACACTCTGGGGCCAGCGGGGATCACAGGTCATCAGGGGAAAGCTTCTTATAATCCCTATTGAGAAATCGCTCCTCTATATCCAGCCGCTGTATCTTGCTGCAGAGGACAAAGGGGGATTGCCGGAACTCCGGAGGGTTATTGTTGCCTATGAGAACGACGTGGTCATGGAGGAAAACCTTGAACAGGCTCTATCAGCGCTCTTCGGGAATAGAAAAACTGCTCCGACAGGCGGGGTAGCAACCGCCGTAACAACAACGAAAAAGGCCTCTGTTCAGGACCTTGCAAAAGAAGCAGCACAGGTTTTTGAAAGGGTCAAAGGACTCCAAAAGCAGGGAGACTGGGCAGGCTATGGGGAGCAACTCAAGAAGCTGGAGCAGATTCTTAAGCAGATGGCAGGTCAGTAAAGATCTGTTTTATTTGTTTAATTGGTCTTATTGGTTAAAATCAATAGAACCAATGAAACTAATTGAACCAATTGAACAATTGTTCAAATAAGTCTTGCTATTTTTTTTGTTTTATGCGATTATATGTTTGAAGTTTCGGAAGCATCTGTTAGTAGCAACCGCAGAAATATTCATTTTTGTTGTCTCTTCGTAACACAGTTCCGTATCCTTCAACATTCTAAAAAGGAGGTATGTCGATATGGCAAAAGGAACTGTTAAGTGGTTCAATGAGTCAAAGGGTTTTGGTTTCATTACCAACGATGACGGCGGAGATGTGTTTGTTCACTATTCAGCCATTCAGGACAGTGGTTTTAAATCCCTGTCTGAAGGCGAGGCTGTAAACTTTGACGTTGTAAGCGGCCCGAAAGGCCCGAGTGCAGCAAACGTAGTAAAAGGCTAAGACCATAAAGCAGGTTCAGATCGTCTGGACCTGCTTCCTTTAAATTTCTTAAAACCCATTCAAATTGTCTCCCACCTTTCATAAAACTTTTCTTCGTAGCATTAATGGGCGCTATGTGATATAATAAATACACGTAGCCATAAACAATACCTACAGCAACATCAGAAACAAGAATAGCATAGCGAGAGGTAAATAATGAAAAAACCGCATATAAGTGATGGTGAATTGCCGAAAAACCAATCTTCTATTCGAAAGATTGCCCATGAAAAAGTTTCCGGGGAAATTAAGAAGGGAAATTTATTTTCCGGCATGGCAGATGCTGAGCATTTAGATGAAGCCAAAAAAGCCCTTGACAAAGGCTATAAGCTTAATTCAAACCCTTTAAAAACAGAATGGGGAAGAGTAAACGATGCAAAAAAACATCTTAAGGCAATTGGGCCGGAATCATCTGAATATGTCGCAGCACAGGGGCTTATGCACAAAACCCACACAAGAGAAAGGCATATTGAGCATGTATCCATAAATGTTGCGAATCAGATTATGATCAAACAGCGTGAAATGCTGACAAGTGAATTGGAACAGTATTACGTCACCAGGGGTATATTTGTTGACATAGAGTTGAGCGGTCCGGATAAGACATATATGAAATTATCATCTTCACTGTTTCGCGAAGCATCGATTGATAAGATTGCAGATGGGACCAAGTTCTTCGCCCATCTCAAGAAGGCCGGCTTTAAAAGAATTATCTTAGAGGACAATGAAGACAATGCATGGACATACAGCTTTGCAAAGTCGTAATGGAACGTTCTTGCCCGTGCTTTAGAGAAGCTTCGTCCGAATCTCCCGGCGCCGTTCTCTGGGAAGGACAATAGAAATCTCGGTTCCTTTCTCAGGTACAGTGTCAACATCAATCTGACCTTTATGCTCTTGAATGATTCGTTTTACCATGGTGAGCCCCAGACCCAGGTAGTTGAATTTAGTAGTAAAGAAAGGATCGAAGATGTAAGGAAGGTCTTTTGGCAGAATCCCGTCTCCGCTGTCCTTTACCCGTATGAACGCCTGGCTGCCGACAATATCACCGGTTACGGTTACCTCGCCGCTGTCCGGAATTGCCTCCAGAGCATTCTGGATGATGCACTGGACAGCTCGAATGAGTAAAACAATATCACCAAAGAGTGGCGTTACAGGGAGAACTCCCGGATCAGGAAATGTAATTATCACAGGATTCCCTTCCAAGCGAATGAAGGCATTTTTAACCCCCTCAAAAATTTCAGAGAGGGTTAAAGGTGAATAACGGGCCGGATAAACCTTGGCAAACTCCACCAACCGGTCGATTATGTATTCCAAACGCCTCGACTCATCATGAATAATCGTGGTGTAACGGGAATACTCCTCATTGGATACCTTTTCCCTGGCCAATCGTAAGGCAAACCCTCCAATGGAGACTATGGGATTTCGAATCTGGTGGGAAATTTGGTCGGTTATCATCCCAAGCCCGACAAATCTCTCTGAGCCGATGTATTCTTTTTCCATCCTTTTAAGATGAGTGATATCCTGCATGGTAAAGATTATTAACTCATGGCCCTGTGAATCCCCCTTGTACAAGACAGTAGAAAGGTTAACGAAAAATGAACTCCCATCTTTCTTGCGTAAAAGAGCTTCTCCTTCAAAACCCTTGCCTTCCAGGGTAATTTTCATGATATTGGAGAAGAAAATCTGTGTATCATCTGAAAGAAAAAGTATCTCGATGGATTTACCGTTCAGAGAACCACTGGAGTAACCGAACAGTTCTACTGCTAAATTGTTGGTAAAACGGATATGCCCCTGGTTATCGGTGAGGATAATACCAGTCTTAACAACCTCGACCAACGTATTGCTCAGACTTTGTGACCAGGATATAGAATCCATTTTCTCCCTTCCTCTTTTCTGTTTTTTATATTCGATTACAAATCATTATTTTTATCGTCAAATACTCTCGTTTGTTGACTTAAGTCTTAAAGCCATCTCTTTAAGAATAGCAAGGACAATCTCCGGGCTTTCCCTCAGGATAGTTTTAAAGTTCTCCCGTGAAATGATTACAAGCCTTGTGTGGTGTTCCAGTACCCTCACCGTTGCAGTTCTCGGAGCATCGAGTAACATGGACATTTCACCGAAATAATCACCGGTTTTCATGGTTCTGATGACCTTATTTTTCCTGCTTATACTGACAACACCCGACATGACAAAGAACATAACGTCGCCATCCTCCTCCTCAAAAAAAACAACATCCCCTTTATCGTAGACTTTGATATATCTGTTAATGAATTTTTCCGGAATACCTCCGGCATGTTCCGCGCCGAGGAAAAGTTTTTTCAACAGAAGTGCCTCTCTTTTCTCGATATTCACTATGATTTCCGCCCCGAAAAGGATTACCAGGAAGCAATAATACACCCAGATAATCATGATAAAAAATATCTTCATGGAACCAAATGCGACACCGTAATTGGGGTTGAAACTGAGGAAACGGCTAAAGAGGCTTTTCATCACGACGAGGAGGATGGCAGTAATTACGGATACCGTTACAATATGACGAGTCTTGAGCCTCACAGGCTGGAAAGCAACATACACTGTCACCATGCATATGCTTGTCACTATGAACGATGCGATAACATCCCCGCTGTTTTTTAAAAAAATACCTTCAATGAAAGGGCGTATATAAAAGTTATATATCATTTCACCCGCGACAAGGGCAACAAAGAGGGCGAGTATAAGGAACGTTGTTGTAATATTAATGATTTGCAGCCGGAAAAAGGATATTTCCTGTGTAATATTAAATACCTTGAAAAAAGACGTCCGCAGGGAATCGCTGACCGACATGAGAGACACAAAAATCATGGAGAGGCTTACAATCCCCCAGGTGATCCTGTGGCTGGCAGGAAAATAGAATTCATTTATCGTGAAGCCATTGAGGTTCGGGAATACATGTGACACGAGGTTTTCGATGCCGTTGGTAACTTGATGCGAGAAAACAGTGTAACCGCCAAGAAGATATGCCACAAAGAAAAGAAGCGGGATAATCGAAAAAAACCCATACGATGCAAGTGCAACAGACATCTCAAAATTATTGTGACGTATGAAAGATTTTATTGATTCCTTAACGATGACAAGGGTAATCCCGGCGGGCTCTTTGTTTTTTCCGTACATCATACGGCAACGCACATCCTTTTGGAATCGAACAGGGCGGATTGCAGAATCATCAGATTAAAACGGATACGCTTTACCATCGGGCGACGGAATGTCGAAGGCAAATATGACGGCAGCTATCATCTGGTAAAAACCACACAAGACGGCCAGCTCGACGACGCCTTTCACCCCTGATGCCTTTATAAGTTCATCCTGGATGTCCCGCGGGATGGACTGATGTTTAAGGACATGCTGAACAGCGGTAAGTGCCGACTGCTGAATCTGATCTAATCCTTGCGGGATACTCTCTGTTCGTATCGCCTCAATAACAGTTTCCGGGATGCCTTCCTGTATAGCTGTTGGCACATGCATAACCCACTCATATGCAGCACCTATCCTCCGGGCTATAAAAAGAATGACTAATTCCCGGACAGAACCAGGTAAAACTCCCGTGCCAAACCTTAAATAACTCCCGAGATCGCCTATGCGCCTGGCAAGTTCGGGATGGTTAAGCAAGCTTCTGTAAAGATCGTAGATATAGCCCCTTTTGGATACAAGTTCGTTATAGATTTCTTCTATTTCAGGGGAAATTGGTGATGTTATCGGATCGGGAAGTTTTGACATAAATAAGTCTCTTAATTACCGGGGCTTGCACCTGTCCCCGTAAGGGGGTCGCCCCCTCTGTCTGCTAAGCCGCCAGAGACTCCCGCACCCGCAAGCGGGTATCCGGCTCGCTTATGCTCGCTGAATAGATTCGCTCAAGTGGCGCTGGGTAAGCATAGGATTTACTCACTTCTTTAAAAGCATTGCGCCACTTGAGTACCCTCCCCCAAAAACTGTGATAACGATCAATTCGTCTTTCAGAAATCTGTCCCAGTTTTGCGAGAGGGCAACAAGCGTGCTTGCACAGCCCGTATTCCCTATTTCTTCGATGTTCATGATCATCTGCCCGTTTCGTAATCCAAGGGTTTTTGCAACATTGTCGATAATCCTGAAATTGGCCTGATGCGGTATCAGGTAGTCAATGTCATCCAGCGTAAAATGGTTCTTTTTTAAGATGTTTTTAACTTCAGAGACCATGTATTTGCAGGCATAGACAAAGATGTCCTTCCCGTAGGGCATTTGCAGGCCCCCATTTCTGGGCCTTAAATACACCCCCTCTATACCCTTTCCGATATGCCCGAGCCCGGTTGTGTTCAGGTCAAGGATCTTTATGTCTTTTTCTGAATCCTTCTCTTTTGAAATAAAGGCAACTGCAGCGCCATCTCCCCACAGATAGCCTGATTGTTCGTCTCTGTCGTTGTTGTATGCGCTGTTGTGTTCTGAAGTAATCACAATCGCTCTTTGGGCTTTGTTTGTGGCGAAATACCCTTCAACAATCTCTACTGCGTTGACAAATGATGAACATGCCGAAGTAATGGTGATGGCCTTTGCCCGGTGAATATTGAAATAACCCTGGACCGCATGGGCAAGCGTTCCAATGGTATCATACGGTGTGTACGTGGCGCCGACAATCAGATCAACGTCGCTCAGCGAATATGGAAGTCTGCTTATTGCAGCCTTCATTGCTTCTATCGACATAGTGTTCGTATTCTCGTCAGACCCCGCCTTTGTTCTTCTCTTGATGCCTGACCTTTTATATATCCACTCGTCAGTTAATCCGTTTAAATTTGTGTAGTGATCATTTGAAATGATTATTTCAGGCAAATAATGACAAACTGCGTTGATGTACATATGTTACCCCTATATAAGAGCGAATTCCTTTCTTAAGGGTCGGGCATTGAAACCAGAATCTTTTTTTTAAATTATCCCTGAAATATCATTTAAAGAAGCCCAGACAAACCCGCCAGTAAACTACAATCTAAAAAAATATGTTTTTACAATAAACACTTGTATCAAGTCAAGAGCATACCAGCAATATACCCTGGTGTCAATGTGAAAGTGTCCGTAAATATCTGTTGCAATAAAATTCTGATTGCGAGAGAATACATTCTACTGTGAGGACTCTTATATGAAAAAATTATGCAGCATTTTCCCGTTTGTTATTGCTTTGCTTTCACTTGCCACGCTTTCGGGCTGTGCCGGTCCAGCCTCTGTCACATATTCTACAGGTGACGGTTGGTTTAACACCTCTACTGAAACAGTAGAATACGATGGCAGAGGCGGGGCAAGGGTCGTAGCCGAAGATGGTCTGCCGCTTGAGGATGCAAGCGGTTTCAAGGAAGAACAGAATCTTACCGATTATGGACTTGGCAGGGAATATGGACTCGAGGAAGGCCGGGGGCTGATGCCCTAACAAACATCCCCGCGCCTCTATCTCACCATTTTTTCACTCTGATCAGACGCAGAGAATAACGAAAAATCTAATTTTCCTGTAAAAATTCTATCCGATTCATCCGGATTTGAAATCTTCATGTATATTTCGGGTAAACCTGACACAGGGATGGATACAATAAAGCTTGCCAGGGTACACACTTTTCCGGATGTACTTCCCGTTCTCCATAGAGCATAATCAGACCCCCCTGCCCTGTCTTCGCTTATAACGATAAAATCATTCATGGTAAATAGTTTTTCAGATGAAGTTAGATGATTTTGAATACGTTTGAGCCTGGCTTCACTATTCACGCTTCTGTGTTCATTAGCCCAGATCAAATTAGCATCTGTATAATGATTGGTGAAGGCAAGCGTTCCATTATCCGTCATTTTTATAGCAATTTTACCGCCCGGAGCCACTTCAACCATGGCAATCCTTGAAGAATCGGCAATCATATATAAAGCCGGATGACTTTTTATGAAAATATCCCGGTGCGATACAACAGCATCAACAGAATCAAATGTCGTAAGAATCCTCTCTGTTGTATCTTCAGTTGCAACATGTCTTTTTTCTCTTGGTACACTGGTTACTGAAGCGTTTAAGACTGCCAGTCCCTTCTCATTGATGCCGCCAACAATATACCCATCGGCTTCGGTGTCATAGAGTCCAAAGACCTTAAAACCATTGAGAGGGAAAAGAAGTCTCGGATGTGTTGAAAGATTCGGAGAGTTATCACGATTTTTTGCAATGATGGTTCCTTTAATATTTGCCCTCTGTCCTGTGGCGCCCCAGACGGTACATCCCCGGGCAGATGGCACATTGATAATCAATCCTGCACATATAATGAGGAAGAAAAAAATATATTTTACTATTTTGTCTGCATACATCACAGAATATATTATATCACAAAAAAACCAGAGTCTTTCAACAGACCATTGCATACTTTTTTTTCCAATGCTATCCTAAGTACACGTAATTGAGATTAATCACTGTTTCTGAAGATGGAGGAAAAGGCTATGGGCGATCTGAAAAAAATGTTTGATCCTGAAACGGTCGTTTTTGTTGGCGCTGACGACCATGAGGGTTCTATTGAAAGGGCAATACTCGACAACCTCCTTTCATCGCATAAAAGGCGTCTGTATGCTGTCAATAGCAACAAAAACAAGGTGCTCCATCTCGATTGCCGCCCCACTGTGGGTGATATCGATGACCATATTGACCTTGCCGTCATTGTAGCGCCGGACGAATCTGTTCTCAACAGAATTGAGGAGTGTGCCGAAAAAGGTGTTGAAGGAGCAGTTGTCATATCTACAGGACCCCGGACATCCACGAATGACAGGAAATGTTTTGAAGCACGCATATGGGAGATCAGAAAAAACTCCGGCATGAGGATTATCGGTCCTGACAGCAACGGTATTATTCTGCCTAATACCGGCCTGAAAGCAACGTTTCTCAAGGCGGATCCTGCCCCGGGAAGTACGGCCTTTATCTCCCAGAGCGGCACCATAGGAAATGCCATGTTGTATCGGGGGGTTGCTCATCGCATCGGTTTTAGCATGTTCATTTCTCTCGGCTCTATGGTTGATATAGATTTTGCCGATATTATTGATTTTCTACAGGAAGACTATTTTACAAAAAGTATTATGCTTTATGTGGAACATATCAGAGATGCAAAGAAATTCTTAAGCGCCTCACGCTGTTTCGCACGAAACAAGCCTATCGTTGTTCTGAAACCGGGCAGATACCCCCAAAGCGCAGAGGCACTCACTGCTCATGCAGGCAGGGAGACCGGAACGGATGCTGTTTATGATGCCGCGTTCAAACGCGTCGGCATAGTCAGAGCTAAGGAAACCGAGGATTTCTTTGATACCGCTGAGGTTCTTGTTTCGAAATCTCTTCCCGGGGGGGCAAGGCTCGCCGTTATTACAAATTCAGGGGGCATAGGTATTATTATTTGCGATACCCTGACAGAACAGAAAGGACGCCTCGCCGGATTATCAGAGATCAGCGTTGAAAGACTTAGCCGGATAATACCCGGTTCATGGAGCGTTAACAACCCTCTTGACATTCTGGGGGATGCAGATATGGAAAGATATGTTGAGGTAACCGATATTTGCATAAAAGACGAAGGTGTTGACGGTATAATCGTCGTCTATGCACCGGCTTTACATTGTGATCCGTCAGAACTGGCAAAGAGCTTGGCAGGGCTCTCAAAGAAGACGGCAAAACCGCTAATAGCTGTATGGATGGGCGGCCAATATTCGAGTGAAGGCATAGATTATTTCCGAGAGGCCGCAGTGCCTGTTTATGAAACGCCGGAAGACGCCGTCAGGGCATATATGTATATGTATAATTACCGTCAGGGCATCGAATTGCTCAACGAGACGCCGGAAGAGGTCCCTCAAAATGAAATGAAATTAACAAACCATCTGAGAGTTATTGTCCGCAATGCGATAAAAGAAGGCAAAGAAATTTTTGCCGGAGAAGATGTGGTCGGTTTTCTCGGAAACTATGGCATTCCCGTTCTTAAAGGAACTCCCCATGATGAAAA
The DNA here is from genome assembly GCA_026388245.1 of Pseudomonadota bacterium. Classification (GTDB taxonomy): domain Bacteria; phylum Desulfobacterota; class Syntrophorhabdia; order Syntrophorhabdales; family Syntrophorhabdaceae; genus MWEV01. Next base: position 10,274 of record JAPLKD010000116.1, read on the forward strand.
ACATGCGGCGCAAGAGAACATAATTGATGAATGGGCGTTGAGATGCATAAGAGATGTTGATTTCGGTGCTGTTATCCTTTTGATATCCATGAGCAGTAAAATGCGGCATCAAACCGGTTTTGCCGTTGGGTTGCCTCCGCTCAACCGCGTGCTCGCAAGGCGTTTGATGGAAGAGGCAGAATTTCCGGTGGAACACAGGTTTACTGTAAAGCAAATGGAAGAAACTCTTATAAATTTTTCCAATCTCATTGCCGATTTTCCCGAATTTACCGAGATAGAAATAGAATCTGTTGTAATGGCTGATGACAAGATGTACGCAAAGAGTGCGACGATTCAGATAGATAAGGGCTATCAAAAAGGCATCGTTCAATATCCACACCTCGTTATTATGCCCTATCCGTCACGGTATATCATGCCGTGGAAACTCCGTGACGGAAGAGACGTTATATTAAGACCCCTCAGAGCTGAGGACGAACCTCTGATAAAGGAAATGATGTCTTCTTTATCGGAAGAGACGCTGCGGGTAAGGTTTTTTGTAGTCATGGAGATTAATCACAGAATGCTCATGCAATTTTGCAACATAGATTACGACAGGGAGATAGCGTTTGTTGCAGAACTGAAAGAGGGAGAAAAGAAGCGGATCATCGGTGGTGGACGGCTTATCATTGAGCCTGATTTTAAAAGCGGGCAATTTGCCCTCCTTATCCAGGATGACTTTCACGGAAAGGGACTGGGTGAAAAATTCCTGGATATTCTAATAGGGATTGCCCAGGAAAGGGAGCTTGAAGAGATCTACGGGGTAGTCCTTACGGAAAATGAAAAGATGCTCAGGGTCTGCAGAAAATTCGGCTTTAAGCCCACAAAATTACCTGACGGAATTACAAGGGTATCTCTGGAATTGAATTAGGACGATAGGCGGAAGGCAGGGAAGGCGGGAGGGAAGAACCGAGACGGCGTATCGGCGAACCAGCGAACCGGCGATAAAGGCAGGGAAAGGTAAAAGGCAGGAAAAACAGAGGGTTAGAGGGTTAGAAGGTTAGAGGGTTAGAAGGTTAGAGGGTTAGAAGGTTAGAGGGTTAGAAGGTTAGAGGGTTAGAGGGTCAGCTAAACTTCCAATCATCCAAACATCTAATCAGCTGTAAATGGCCGTGAACCGTGAACAGTTCTTGATTGATTTGAGATATGAGCTATATACTTGACAAGTTAACTTTTCAAGATATACTTGGAAGACAAAGAATTAAAAAAAAGGGGTGCATTATGAAGAAGAAAACTCAGGGGAAAAATAAGGAATTTGATCTAATCTCCGGAAAACAGATAAACAG
>JAPLKD010000015.1 GCA_026388245.1 Pseudomonadota bacterium
GTTAATCAATTGCTCCAAGGGGAAATAAATTAAATTTATTAGTTAATATTTTAAATAATGAATTGACATAAATTCGCATTTTTGCTAAAGTTTTTAATAATGAGGGGGTTTGACCATAGTCAATAATGCTAGATAAATTAATCGAAAAAATCGGTTATCAAACTATTAATGAACTGGTAGGGGTGGATATAGGGACTGCTTCAATCAAAGTATGCGTGTTAGAAAAAACAAAAAAAGGTCTTAAATTATCACGTCTTGCAAAGAAAACTTATACAGAGAACCTGCTCAGCGATGGCCATATCATAGACAGCGATTTAGTTGCCCATGAATTGAAAAATTTACTGATCGAAAATAAAATCAAAACCAAATATGCAGCATGTGCGTTATCAAGCTACTGCGTTATTACAAAAAAGGTTTCCATGCCTCTGTTAGATGAAAAGGCATCGGAAAGATCAGTTAAAGTCAGCTCCAACGAAAGCCTTGTCACAACAAAGTCTTCATTGCCTTTGTTTGAGGATGAAAAAATCATTGAGGCAGAAGTAGAGAATATCATTCCCTTTCCCCTGAAAGAAATCAATTATAGCTATCAGATGATGGGATTGGGCGAAGAAAACGAAAACACTGTAAATGTGATTATAGTCGCTGCAAAAAAGGAAATTGTTGATGGATTTGTGAATACATTTCAGGCTGCCGGCTTGAATCTGGTAATCCTTGATGTCGATATTTTTGCCCTTACAAACATTGTTGAACAGATAGATAACCCGGAAAACTCATCTATTGTGGTTGTCGATATAGGTGCATCTGTAACTAATATGGCAATTATCAAAGGAGAGAATATAGGATTTACACGGGAGATACTTCTGGGAGGCACATACTTAACAAATCAGATTGAAAAATCTTTAAAAGTTTCCTTCGAAGATGCTGAACTAAAAAAGATTAAAGGGGATGATGATGTCTTATATCTGTTCGAGGATTTTATATTCAACATAGCCTCGGAAATAAATAAGACCATTAATTTCTATATATCCACAAACCCCAGCGAAATGTTAGGAAAAATATACCTTTCAGGCGGGACATCGTTGCTTCACGGATTAAAGGAAAAGATTGGAGAATATACAAATATTGAGGTTGAATACCTCAATCCTTTTGTTATGCTCAGCGGGAAGAACCCACAGTTCTTCAATGAGGATTTGAGTCAGTTCGATATCTATGAAGATTATAAAGAATTTAATGCTGTTGCATTGCAACTGTCTTCAAGGATTTTGGAATTAGAATGATAAGAATAAACTTACTACCCGCAAAGGCAAAAAAAGATTTATTCAAGTACGATTTGTATATGTTCTTTTTTGTTATGGCATTAGCCCTTCTGGTTTTTGGAGGGTTTTATTATTACAACACGAAAGAGATAGCAAAACGTAATGCCATGATAGAGGATACAAAAAAGGAGATTCAAAATTTACAGCAGATTTATAAAGAATACCTCGCCATGGAGCAGGAGAAAAAAGAGATTCAACGAAGAATCAAGGCTATTGACAGTATTAAAGAGGGTAGGGCGCTTGCAGCCAGAACCCTGTATGACCTTGCAGGCATTATAAAGGATAATGTCTGGATTAAAAGCTTTAAGAAAACAGAAGGAAAATTTGAGTTAGAAGGACGTTCCCTGGAAAATGAATCAATTTCAATCTTAGTTGAGGCGCTGTCCAAAGTTCCGTACATCAAAAATGTCGAATTAAAAGGGGTGGAAGATGCAACGGAAGAGGGCGTTGTTATAAAAAAGTTTGTGATCAATGGTGAGATTGTCTTATGATGAAGTTATCGCTTGACCCGACAGAGATAAAAAAGAAAATTATTAAGATTCCGACGATTTACAAGCTTATCTTTTGCTTGTTTTTTAATGGTTTAATCTTTGCTGCGCTATTCTATTATTTAATTATGCCACAGATTGAAACGAAAAGGCTATTGAATGAAGAGCATGCAAAGCTGAAACAGCAACTTGATAATATGGTGGCAATAAAAAACAATATGGAAAAATTCCGTAAGGAATATGCTCAGTTACAGGAGATGTTACAACAGACGCTGAAACAGTTGCCTGAGACAAAAGATATTCCCAATTTACTGAGAAATGTATCAACCCTTGGTACAGAAACACGATTAAAGATAACCTATTTTGAGCCCAAGCCAGTGCAAAATAAGGAATTTTATGCAGAATTACCATTTACGATTCGATACAACGGTCCCTTTCATCATATAGGGTATTTCTTTGATGGTATCAGAAAATTGGAGAGAATTATAAATGTGACAAGTTTTTCTCTTGCTCCGGACCCAAAAAAAGTAGCCGGAAAATTAAACCTTACCGGAGAATGCACAGCAAAAACGTATGTATACTTAAAACAGCAACCAAAACAGGATAAAAAAGAAGGCAAAAAGGACGAAAAGAAGGATGACAAAGGTGAAGCACCTGCAAAGAAGTAAAAGAAGTCAGAAGCCAGAAGTCAGGGGTCAGGAGTCAGGGGTCGGGGGTCAGAAGGTACCGGTGAAAACCAGAGTCCAGAGTTGCTCGAATTCACCTTTCCCCGGAACACCCGCAAGCGGGTACCCGCGTTCCGGGACAGGCACCTTTCACCTTTCCCACCTGCGCCGCGAGCGTCTTGGCGGACAGGCACATTTCACCTTGTATGTTATTGCTGCACTCTTTTTAATATTGCCGATGATATGCCAGGGCGCTGCCTTTGCACAGGCAAAGCCGGAACAGAAAAAGCCTGAAGCAAAAAAGACCGAGCCTGCACCGCCACAATTTAACGTAGGTGATTTTACCTATACCTCTTCTAACAGGAGAGACCCTTTTGAACCGATATTTCTGACAAA
>JAPLKD010000250.1 GCA_026388245.1 Pseudomonadota bacterium
CTCCCTCCCTATTCGCCAGAGTATAATCCTGTCGAGAGGGTATGGGGTTGGATAAAGCAGAAAGTGTACGGCTTTAAGGCATTCGGTGGGATACAGTACCTGATAAAGAAGTTTCGTACATTCATCTGGCACTTTAACAGAAGAAAGCTAACAAAACCTATCAACTTGAAACTGGAAGTTTACCATTTATTATTATAGATATATGCGGTTATGCTTATCAGAATCCACTATGCCGGAAGACCCCTTTATCCTTGCTGACAAGGGATACTGCAGTGAGAAAAACAGAACCCTTATCCAAAACACATATACAGACGGTATCATGCATGGGGCTGCCAGGAATAAGCCCTTACCTTCATGCAATACTGTATCAACAAACTTATCAGCCAGATCAGGTATATTGTTGAACAAGGAATCGGAACATTAAAAAGACGATATGGATTCTTCCGTATGCGGTACATCGGATTAGAGAAAGGAAATATGGAGTTTATGTTAAACGCCATGGCATTTAACCTGAAAAAGGCAGTAGCGAAAGGTATTTAAAAACCCGCAGAAATGGTTGCCCTGGAATTATACGGCTGAAGTAGCCGTTTTATCACTGTAAATATCATCCGGGGACAGAATTATCGCCGGTTGCGTGGGTTACACTGACTTACTGGAAGGACACAGTGAAAGAGCGTATATTTTCTGGAATGTTACGTTCATTGAGGAAGTTATCGTTCGCTGTCTTACATGAAATGCCGTATGCAGAATGTCACGTACGGTGGTGTGAGAGTTTGGGGCCGTGAGGCCACCGCCAACCCTATTTTTTAGGAAGCATAACCTTATGTGAAAATTCATCTACCAGAACAGTAAAAAGCCATTGGCAAAATAAACAAGCCCGATGGCTCCAGTTGCTATCCCTATAACCCAAATAACTTTCTTTTTCAGCAAAGCGGCAATTGATGAAAGCAGGATGGCTATTTGCAGGAAGATGACTGCTACGCCAAAAATTCCAGAGTGCTTTTGGGCATCATCTCTAATGGATTCCATTTTTTTCGCTTCTTTGAATATTTCTGCCTTTTCTTCATCATATTTTTTTAACTTTTGCGAATAGAGTGCAATTTTCTTTTCATACTCGCTGGTAAGTGCCTTCGTGCCTTTAACCTCAGTTTTTTTGAATTCTAATTCCAATGCTTCCTTTTGGATTTCATACAAATAACCCTTAATACTTTTTGCCTGATAGTAAGCCCATTGATTAGCAGCTTGTGTTTGGGAAATTACCGACCGTGTGGAAAAGCTACCCCCTTTAAAAGTGGAAAGTGTTGCACAGACAGCAAGGACGACGGTTGTTAAAGCAAGATAGTTCAGCCATTTTTCCCTTGGTTCTTCTGCCATAAATATTTTTACCTCCTTAAGATAATTTTATTTACCAAAATGCTGGATTTATCAAAACGCCATCGGCTAAGTTTATATTAAGCGGCACGACCTCACTTAAACCCAATTGCTGCATAAACCCTAAAACTAATATTAAATTTGAAATTTCCGTGTCCGCATACTGGCCGCCAATTTCTTTGTCAGTTAAGGCCATACGTGTGCTCAATTCGCTGATTAATTGTTCACGCCGGTAGGTATTTTTAATTCTAAGTTGCCGGGCAACGCTTTTATTATGTACTCCGCCAATACCGATAATTATTGTATTTGGTTTATTTAATTTATCTCTTATTTCTTCCGGAACTTCTTCTGCTGCCAGCATTGCAATTTTTAGAACTTTTTCCAGATTATCTTTGCCAATAGGATTTGGCGATTTATGTTGGCCCGGCGACTGATGTTTGATTTCTGATAATATTTTCTCCTTGAAGGAGATGGATGCAAGTTTTCCATTGTAAATTACATAATCCCGATCGTTGCGACTAAAAATCATTTGCATGGAATATCCACCAATATCCCAGACTACGGCATCTTTTGTTTTCAAACCCAAAACGGATAACACTGCCATATATCCCAGAATAGCTTCTTCCTCTTGAGAAAGCAGCCTTACCGGAATTCCAGTCTGATTTTTTATTTCCTGGATAAACTCAGGAGTGTTGGAAGCCAGCCGGAAAGCTGCAGTCGCTACCCCGGCAAAAGATTGAGCGCCATTTGTTTCTGCTTCTGCCTTTAACTCCTGTAAAGCAGCAAGTCCCGCACGTTGTACTTGAACGTTAAATAAATTGCCCGATATGTTTTCAGCATAAGAAACTTTTGCTTCTTTCTTATAAAGAATTTCTATATTATTTTGATTGCATTTATCTATCTTGGCTACTTTCATCTTTGTGGTTCCAGAACCGATATCGAACGCTGCCTTATACTCTATACATTTTATTTCAACTGGATTGGGATTATGCACACAAGCAGTTAAATAAAGGGCACAGACTATTAAACTTATCAGGGGGAATGAGATGACGTTCTTTAAAAAGCAGGAAACTGTTTGACGTTCCTTTTGGAAAAACAAAAGGGGTCTTGTAATGACATTTTCAGTTTTGATTACCATTTCCTTTTCTTAATTCTCCTGCAATTTTAATTAATTTGCAAGTGGAAATCCTCCCATGGCCTATTGATTGCCATTCGAAAGCAAGTATGCTACCTGCTTGATCAAAACTATTGATAACAGGAAGCCAGCGGTTATGGATGTCGCCTTCCCCCATCCCATTTAGGATTGCCGATTGCTTCAGTGAATAGTCGTTAGTGAATAGTGAACAGTTAAAGACATTTTATCAAGCTCATTGTCATTCCCCCGTTCGGGGACAGGACTCTTTTGCCATATCTTCAAATGCTTGAAATTCTTTTATCTTATCTTCCATTTTTTATCTTCCTGTTTTTACTTTTTACTATTCACTGTTCACTGCCTTCATCCATTACCCACCCCCACCCAGCACCTTGTAAAGTGTCACCATATTGGTGAGCCGGGAGAGACGGAAGGCGATGAGCCCCTGCTGAGCTGCATAGAGGGAGCGCTGCGCATCCAGAACGCCCAGATAGCTATCAACCCCCTTTGTATAACGTGCACTGGCGAGGCGGTAGGTTTCTGCAGTAGCATCCACCAGGGACTGTTGCGCCGATAGCTGTTTCTCAACCGTGCCCCTGACGGCCAGGGTATCGGCCACTTCCCTGAAGGCCGTTTGAATTGCCTTTTCGTATTGAGCCAGGACGATTTCTCTTTCTACTTTAGTCGCTTTAAATGCCGACCAGATCCGGGCGTCAAAAACCGGCATAACCACCTGGGGTGCAAAGGTCCAGGTGTTTGAACCGGCCTTGAACAGACTGGCCAGGTCGTCGCTCGTTGTTCCGATGGTGCTGGTCAGGGAGATGCGGGGGAAGAAGGCTGCCCGAGCTGCGCCTATGCTGGCATTGGCGGCCTTAAGACCATGCTCTGCTTGAAGAATATCGGGCCGACGCAACAGCACTTCAGAAGACAGGCCGGGTGAAATATCCTTCGGCGCCGAAACCGCATTTAACTCATCAGGTAATAGTTCTGCAGGCACAGGGGAGCCGGCAAGAAGGTTCAGTGCATTTTCATCCAGAGCCACCTGGCGGGTGTATTTTGGGACATCCACCCGAGCCGCTTCCAGCCTTGTTTGGGCCTGACGCAGATCAATTTCGGAGGAGACTCCGACTTCGTAGCGACGGCGAATCAGGTTGTATGTGGCCTGTTGTGCCTCCAGGGTCGATTGAGCAAGTTTCAGGTTCTCATGGTCCGCTGCAAGGGCAAGATAAACGTTTGTAACTTCGGCCATCAGCGATATCTGCGCGCTGCGGCGAGCCTGCTCAGTGGCGAGGTACTGTTCCAGCGCCCTGTCTTTTAAGCTTCGAATGCGACCGAAAAAATCAAGCTCCCAGGAACTAACGCCCAGGTTGACGCCGTATTGCTTGAAGTTCATCGCTTCACCTGATTCTGCTGAGATGTCAGCCGGTACCCTTTGCTCGGTCCAACTACCTGTAGCATTTATTGCAGGAAATAATTCAGCGCGCTGGATGCCATACAATGCGCGCGCCCTTTCAACATTCAATGCAGCTATCCGCAGATCACGATTATTGTATAAAGCTGTCTCGATGACCTGTTGGAGCTTCTCGTCGGTGAAAAATTTCTTCCAACTCAGCTCAGAGGCTGTTGGGGCGTCAGCCGGAGCTTTGATTGCCCCGTGGCTTACCGCGGGGTAGTTCATTTCTTTGTATGCAGCACCACTCGGCCAGTAAGCAGGGATCGGAGCTTCAGGCTTATTGTATTTCGGGGCCAGGGTGCAGCCGCCTATACAAACCAATGCACCAAAGACAAGTATTATGATTCTTCTCATATTAATGCCCCTCCTGCGAGTCCATGGGATCAGAATGTTTTTCAGGATTTTGCCCATTTTGTTTGCCCTTGAACATGCGGGATACGACGACAAAGAGCAGCGGGATATAGAAGAGGTCGATAAATGTGGCGGAGAGCATCCCGCCGGTAACGGCGGTGCCAATGGCCTTCATTGCGCCGGCACCCGCGCCTGTTGCAATGGCCAGCGGCAGGACACCGAAGAAAAAGGCCAATGAGGTCATGATGACCGGTCTTAGCCGCACCCGTGCCGCCCCAAGGGTCGCTTCGATCAGTCCTTCTCCATGCGCCATCCGTTCCCTTGCGAACTGAATGATGAGGATTGCGTTTTTTGTCGTCAGACCGAGGGTGGTGAGAAACCCGATCTGAAAGTAGACGTCATTGTGCATACCGCGCGACCAGGTTGCAAGCGTCGCGCCGAATACACCCAGC
>JAPLKD010000016.1 GCA_026388245.1 Pseudomonadota bacterium
GAAGATATCACAGATTCACTTGGTATTCATCAATTATAGTGTGATTATAGTGTGATATTTCGCTATGTCAAGCCACAGGCATGAGGAAATCCCTGAATTGACATAGTCGACACATGAATGTTAATGTAATGGGATGTTGTCTTTTCGGAACATATCGATAAGGTTCTATATATACCTGTTGAAAGAGTTGTCTTTTATGTTTCTCCTCTCATTAGGTATCCTCACCTTCATCCTTGTGTTGGGCCGCATCGGAAAAATGGTAGATCTCGTGATCAATAAAGGTGTCGATTTAAAAGACATATTATTGCTAATCGTTTATTCTTCACCGCCTTATCTCATGTTCACCTTGCCGATGGCCTTTTTATTGTCTACCATCGTTGTGCTGGGCAGATTCTCCACGGAAAATGAGATCCTTGCCCTAAAAGCCAGCGGAGTTGATCTGAAATGTCTTTTTTATCCTTTAGCAACGTTTGGCATAGCAATAACCCTTATAGGACTTATAAATTCAATAGCTCTACTCCCTGCAAGCAGCGAGGAATTTCGAAATACCCTCATCAATATCATCAAAAAAGGTATTACCTTTGAAGATAAAGAAGGAATATTCAACGATAGCATACCTGGTATCGTTATCTACATTGACAAGGTAGACACAAAAAACAAATCACTCACCGGGATAATTGTATCAGATGACAGAGACAAAAATTTAAAGCAAACCATATCAGCAAATAAAGGTTTGATAAATCTTGACCCCCTTTCGTTGGACCTGTTTTTTGTGTTGGAAAACGGTAATTTGCACAGATGGGAAAAAACAGATGACGTATACAGGAGTTTGTACTTTAAAAATTATGCATTCACGATGAATCTTACAAATATGCTCCCAGGTACCACATCCTTAAGGAAAAGACCCTACGAAATGAACGTGAAAGAACTCAAAAAGGCTATGACAACAGCAAACACAAACGATAAATACGAATATCTTCTCGAAATTTATAAAAAAATTTCTATACCGCTTTCAACACTTGCCTTTGTTTTCCTCACCATACCTCTCGGCATCAGAAGAAAGATAGAAGGCGGTTTTTCCGGTGTTCTTTACAGTCTCCTCTTGTTTATCATCTATTACATGCTGATGGCATTTACCGAAAATGCAGGAAGGTCGATACACTCACCCGCATTAATAACATCGCTTGTGCCAAATATTGTCATAGCTGGAACAGGTCTCTATCTATTAAGGAATTTGAACAGCGAGGATCACATTACATTATCACAAAGAATTCGATACATGTGGGGCTACTATTTTGAAAAAGTTAAATAAATACCTTATTTCTAACGTATTAAAGATCCTGGCTGTTACAGAGCTTGCAGGGCTGATAATGTTCATGACCATTGAGTTTTTTGAACATATGGATGTGTTTACAACCTCGTCAAAAAATTTTGCATCAGGTATATACTATCTTGTTTTAAGAATACCATATTATCTTAACCTGATTTTACCCCTGTCTTTCCTTATTTCAATGTTGATTTTTCTTATTTTAATGGTAAGGAACAATGAGATGATCACCATAAGGACCTCGGGGATAAGCACAGCCTCATTAATGAAACCACTGATGGTGCTATCCATGATACTCATAGCTTTCTCATTTGTTCTTGCGGAGCTGTTTGTTCCGGTTACCCTCAGCACAGCCGAATATGTTTATAGAGTTAAAATTAAAAAGGAAGAACCCTATGTTTTTTTTAAAAACAACAGGATATGGTTTAAAAGAGACAACAAGATCTGCAATATCGATTTTTATGACATTAAAAAAGACGTGATAAGAGGTCTCACCCTGTTAGAATTATCAAAAGATTTCTCTATTGAAAAAAGGATTGATGCAAAAGAAGGTGTCTGGAGAAACGGTTCCTGGCTCTTCACCGATGTGGTTGAAAGGACATTTGCCGATGATGGCATAAAAATGAAGAAGACATACGCCCAGATGAAGGATGTAATAAAAGAGCACCCTTCGATATTTAAGGTGATAGAAAAAAACCCTGAAGAAATGGGATATAAAGAACTTGAAAGGCATATAAAAAAATTAAAACAGGATGGGCATAGCACCAGAAGGTATCTTGTCGATCTGTACAACAAAATTTCTTCTCCTTTTGTAAACCTTATCATGGTATTTGCTGCTTTTTCCGTGGGACTGAGGTATTCCAAAACAAAACATATCTCAAAAGGTATTTTTTCCGGTATTTCTCTCGGTATATTTTACTGGTTTTTTCATTCGGTTTCTCTGTCCTTTGGATATTCTGAAATATTTCCCCCCTTGTTTGCTGCCTGGTTTTCGAACCTTCTCTTCTTCTCCATGGGTATCATTGGTATTGTTACGTTGAGGACATAATCTGTGAAGGCTTATCTTGATATTGAAACGGACAGGCGGGGAAATATATGCGTTATAGGCATATACATCGAACAGAAAGGATTCGTTCAGTTCTATGGCAACGATATAACCACTGACAATGTTGAGACCATAATCTGTAATGCAAAAACCGTGGTAACCTTCAATGGTGACGGCTTCGATCTCCCCCTTATAAAAAAGTACTTAAACCTCGATATAATGGCAACGGCCAACTCCCTCGACCTGTTTAAAGAAAAAAAGAAGCTGGGTATTAAGGGAGGTTTAAAAGCGCTTGAGAAAATGTTTGGTATATCAAGAAAAACAGAGGGCATGAACGGATACGACGCCGTTAAACTTTGGGAGAGTTATACAAAATATGGCAGGGGTGAAGCGCTTAATCTTCTTCTTGAATACAATAGAGAGGATGTGTTAAACCTGATCAGTCTTGAAAATTGCCTTGCCAATCTGAAGGGAAATAACCATGACCGAGTCGTTTGAGGTTAAATCTTTAAAATACAAGATTAAAGGGGTACTCACAACGCCGAGGGGTTATAAAAAATATCCCTGTATTATTCTTTCCCATGGTTTGATAAGCTCAAAAGAAAGCTCGAAATATCTTGCACTTTCGGAAAATTTAATCCAGGAGGGAATAGCCACCTGTCGGTTCGACTATCACGGGTGCGGCGAAAGCGAAGGCAACATAGAAGATACCACCTTAACAATAAGGATTGGAAATCTTGATTCAATCGTTGAGTATGTTTTAAAACATCACCTTATAAACCCTGAAAAAATTGGTATATTGGGGAGCAGCTTTGGCGGCTCTACATGCATAGTAACATCCGCAAAAGATAAAAGAATAAAGTGCATATCCCTTTGGGCCACACCATATATACTAGAAAAAAAGGATGGCGGCAGGATATCGGATATAGAATTCAAGGAAACAATTTTTAACGATTTTTCAAAATACGACCTCTTATCGGAGGCCAGGAAATTATCATGTGCCTTAGTGGTGCATGGAGAAGTTGACGCAGTGGTCCCCTTTCATGAGGGAAAGGCGATATACAAAAACATCAAAAAACCAAAAAAGCTTTCCATAATTAAAGGTGGCGATCACATATTTTCTGTTACATCACATAGAGAAAAGGCAATTGAACTTGCGATAAACTGGTTCAGACGCTATCTTCTGGGTAGCTAATTTTCATCTTTCTTTTTCTCGCCTCTTGCTTTTACCCGTTCTCTGATTAAATCTCCAACCACATTACTTAATCCTATCCCCAACGCGAGAGAGAGTGCCATGATAATTCCACCGAATATTATTAAAAAACTGATAGTGATTATGGTATTACCAACACCGATATATTCAAAAACAATTCCAAATGTGATTATGGTGAGGAAAATACGTACGCCCTTTGCAATGAAATCACCATATTTTATGTTTGCGTTTTCACACGTCAGATTAATTACTCTGCTGATAAAATTACTGAATATGATTCCCATCACAATGATTACAAGAGAAACAACTATATGAGGCAGTGCACTGGCAATCCTTGAAGTATATTCCGAAAACTGCGATATGCCGATGAAATTGAGGCCAAAAGAGAAAAAGGCCACTATGAATATCCAGTAGACGATTTTGCTCAGGATTAACGAAGGGAGGGTTTTAACACCACCCTTCTCAAGAAAATTTACAATGCCGACATCCTTTGCCCATTTATCAAATCGAAAGAGCATGAAGAGCCTTGCAATGAGTTTCTTTATGAACCAGCTTATGATAAAACCGCCTATCATAACGATAACCATCACTATAACATTGAGGAAAACATCTGTGAAGTTCTCGTAGAGATCTAAAAACATATCTTTAAAAAATTCTTTCATGGGGAAAATCTTATTAGATATGATGAGTTATGTCAATCAAAAATAAATTTCATTTATAATGCATGCATCTCCTCTTAATATTGCAAAACATGGTACAGTATAGTAATCTAACGGCAAATGAGCGATATCATAATAGCTTTGGGCATCCGGGAAAATGTTTTAGAAGATGTGCATATCCTTTCAAGAAAATCATTGGATCATCCCGAGGTTCTTATAGTCACCGGTAAGGATATTAAAAATGTAGTAATCGAGAAGGCTTCTACCCTTTTTATTGAGAATAATTTTATTCTGGTCCTTTTAGACCCGCCTGATGACCTGATACATATACTTAAAACCCAGTTGCTGTCACTGAAGGAGAAAATACAAATCATCCTCTATTACACGTCCGCTTCAAATGACTTCCATAAGCCAATCGAGGGAAACATAGTTGTCCTGGAGAAAGAGAAGGATAAACGCATCAAAGAACGTGTTCTCAACATACTAAAAAAACACGGTAAGATTATGACCGATAAAGGGTTTCAGGTTTTAAAGGAAAAGATTAAAGATGAATCTATTCTTGAGATGGAATTGATAAAACTCATTAATTTCATAGGTGAAAAACAAGAAATAAAATCGAAGGACGTCCTGTCTGTTGTCACCGAAACACATGAGGAAAGCTTGTTCTCCCTGTTTGATGCACTTGCACAGATGAAGAAAAAAGAGGCGCTTAATATATTTGAAAATCTTTTGCTGAATGGCCTTCACATCCTTGCCATACAGGGTTACCTGGTTAAACAAACACGGTTGATGCTGCAGGCAAAAGATATGGAAGAGGTCTTTAAGACAGGCTCAGAGTATGGTACCTTTTTGAAAACTTTTAATAAGTGGAAAGAAGGCCTGGATTTGAAACCTTCTGATAAAAGACAGCATTTCCCCTATCAAAAACCTTTTTATGCATACAATCTGTCAAAAACAAGTCAAAAATTGAAAAGAAAAGATCTCGTCGCTTTTTTTGATGTGCTCACTGATTTCGATACAAAAATAAAAAGAGGATCAAAATTTGACCGTATTCTTTTAGAATATGGGCTCTTAGAGGCATAAATGCTCCATATCATACTTTTCTTATTAACTATTGCTTCAACGTACTTCGTAGGTGGTTTATCATATAGCCTTTCAATTATCTCCATACTTCTTGCACATGAGATGGGTCATTATTTTATGAGTACAAAATATGGTATACCTGCAACATTGCCCTACTTCATACCATTTCCGCTGTCCCCGTTTGGTACATTCGGGGCAATCATAAAGATGAAAGGGGTTATTGTTAATAAAAAGGCGTTATTTGATATCGGGGTTGCGGGACCAATATCGGGCTTTCTTGTAGCTGTCCCGTTTATTATTTTAGGCATTAAATTATCAGATATTCAGTCCATATCGGGCAGTGCATCATTTATCGAGCTTGGCGACCCGCTGCTCTTCAAAATTATCCAGCAATTAATTGTAGGAAAAATACCTCCAGGGTATGATCTTGTCTTACATCCCTTTGCCTATGCAGGGTGGGTAGGGTTATTCGTAACAGCCCTTAATCTCCTCCCTGTGGGACAATTAGATGGTGGTCATATCATATATGCAGTTTTCGGTGATAAAAGCAGATGGGTGTTTTTTGGAACTATCGCTACGCTTGCCATCATCACTATATTTTATAATCCCGGGTGGTTAATGTTAGTTATAATCCTTCTGATTTTTGGTATGCGGCACCCACAGCCCCTTGATATGGAAACAGAAATCGGTAGCAAAAGAAAGTATATCGCTTTAATAATCCTTATCATATTTGCACTCTCGTTTACCCCTGCGCCTTTCCCATCGCTAAACACAGGAAATACAGGGAAAATTGGAGGCATCCCCATATGACAAGCCGGCAAGCTGGAGGGTTGGAGGGTTGGAGGTTTAAAAGAAAGGTGATTAGATGATTGGAGGGTTGGAAGGTTAGCTAAACATCTAATCATCTAATCCTCTAATCATCCAGACCCTTGAACCCTCGAACCCTGCTTTTAAAACACCGGCCTTACATTTTGTGCTGGTTTTAAATTCAGGCTTGTAATTACCTCGGAGCTCTGAACAACATCTACAAAGTTCTTTTTCCCGTCAAGCATATACCAAACATCCTCTTTCGTGAAATATATGTGGATATATTCTATAAACCCGCCGTAAGTGTCACATTGTGAAAAATCTCTCACAGGCCAGTAAACACCGAGTGCTAATCCCTCAATGTCATCATGATTCAGGTCTTCTTTCTTTATAAGCTTCATATATTTTGGGAAAGAATTCTGCAGGACGTACGAAAATCTTTGCTCCGGAGTAGTAGTGCTTTCATTGAAGGCTATTTCTGAAGGCCTTATATTAATCATAATATAGTGAAGTTTTTCGTTCTTTTGGTCGCTCAGTAAGGTAATCCCTATTCCCTCTTTATAGATATTAATGTTCGACCTGCTAAGCCTCTGGTAAATACCCCTTAACAAGGCTTCGTTCTCTTTGGAAAGTTTTTGCACATGTGCATCTTCATATATAGTTCTGTAACTCTCCGCTTCATTCTTTGCCACATGGATAGCCCCTGTCCCGCATGAACAAAGAAAGGCAAGTAAAATGATAGGTATAACTTTCTTCATGACAAATCTCCTTTTTTTAACATCTCAACAACCTCTGTTAGTTCGTCCTTGATCTGTCCCAACACTAACATATTTTTTTTACTCATCATATATTTCCTTGCCCCATCGATTGTATATCTTTGTTCATAGAGCAACCTCTTTATCGTAAATATTATATCGAGATCCTTCTTTTTGTATAACCTTTGTCCCCTTGAACTCTTGACAGGTTTTATATCTTTGAATTCTTGTTCCCAATATCTCAGCACATGCGGCTTAAGGCCGGTTATACTGCATACCTCTTTGATCCTATAAAACATCCTGTCCGGGATATTTAAGGTCATGTCTCTAATTAATATAATGTTATTTATCGTTTATTGCGTCTTTTAGAACCTGGCTCAACCTGTAATTTAATACCTTTCTTTTCGCAATCTCAATTTCATCACCTGTTTGCGGGTTCCTTCCCCTTCTTGCCTTTTTCTGTTTCACAATAAAATTGCCAAAACCTGAAATTTTAACATTCTCACCATTTGCCAATGTTTCTTTGATAACTTCAAAAAATTTGTCAACAATGTCTGCACACTCCCGTTTTGAAAAACCCAACTTCTCATACACATTTGTAACAATTTCTATCTTGGTCATATATCCCTCCTTAACCCCTTAACATTACTCCATCTATATTTGTGACCTCTTTAATAATAATATCCTGCAAAGCGTTCACCGTTTCATCCTTCAATGTATCCTCAAAAGATTGAAACACTACCCGAAAGGACACGCTTCTCACTTCTTTTTTAAACATATCAAAAACCCCTACGTCAATTATTAATGGTGATACACCTTTAATTTTTTCAATTATATGGGAAACCGGCGTCTTATCAGCAATCAAAAAAGTAAAATCTCTTGTTACCTGTGGATATTTTGGGATCGGTGTGTATTGCACATTAAGGCGACTCATTTTCCATATTACATCAAATCTCAACTCAGCACAATAGACCTTTTGTTCAATCTCGTAGAATTTTAAAACCTCAGCCTTAATTTCACCAATCCAGCCTGCTTTTTCGTTATTAACAAAAACGTCACCGGATTTGTTGGGGTTTAAAAAAGGCTCCATGCTTTTTTCGATGTGAATATCCAATCCAAAACAGTTCACCAATCCTTCGAGAACACCTTTTATATCAAAAAAATCATATTCAGGGTATTTATCTCTCCAGAAATACTCCCTTTCCCGCCCGGTCATGGCAAAACATACAGCAGGATACTCAACAGGAAGACCTTCTGTGTTTAAATAGAAGACCTTCCCGGACTCAAAAAACCTCAGACTCTTTGCGCCTCTGTTTAGATTGTAAGCAATATTTTTCAATACCCCGGCAGCAATAAATGTCCTCATAACTTCATAGTCTTTTGAGATGGGGTTCATGATATTAACACATGAGGCCCTTTCATCAGGAGATGTAATGAAAAAATTTTCTATATCTTTTACACTAAAAAATGCAAAATTAATTAACTCATTGAAACCAGCCGATTTAAAATAGTCTTTAGCAATACCGGCTTGATTTTCTTTTTTATCCCTCTTCAGGGTTTTTACAGCCGTTACAGGGGTAGTGGCAGGTATATGCTCATAGCCATGTATCCTCGCTATTTCTTCTATAATATCAATATATTCATTAATATCATACCTAAATGGAGGTATTGAAACCAGAAAGCCACTCTCTTCCTCTTTCATCACATGGAGATCAACTGATCTCAGGGCACCCACAATATCGCGTTGTTCTATAGCTGTTCCAAGGATTTCATTTATTTTTCCAAAGCTTACAAAAATACGGTTCAATTCCTTTTTGTCATATACTTCCCTGTACCCCTTTACAACCTTACCACCCGAGAGCTTATGCATCAAAAGAATTGCCCTTTCACCAGCAAAATCAACATTATCAATGTCTATCCCTTTTTCAAACCTCAATGATGCTTCAGACCGGATACCTAATCCTCTTACCGTTCGCCTTATAAAATAAGGATTGAAAAAGGCACTCTCTAAAGCAACATTTTTTGTGTCCTCAGTAATCTCAGAGTTTTCGCCACCCATTATACCTGCTATTGCGACAGGTCCCACTCCATCGCATATGAGCAAGTCGTTTAATGCAAGCATTCTATCCTCGCCATCGAGAGTACGAAATACAGTTGGAGCATGTGTTAATTTGACCTCAATCCTGTTCCCTCTGAGTCTATCATAGTCAAAGGCATGGAGTGGCTGTCCAAACTCCAGCATTACATAATTCGTAACATCTACAATAGAATTAATGGGCCTCATCCCGCATTTGCTGATTCTACTTCTTATCCAGTAGGGAGATTTTTTAATTGTTATGCCCTGTATCATTTTTAAAACATACCGGGGACATGCCGCAAGATCAAAAACATCAAGAGAAATTAAATCAGCAATATTGCCGGTCTCTTCCGCTTCGAGGAGAAATGGCAGAATTCTTATTTTCTGGTCGAGTATGCTTCCAACCTCTCTTGCTATTCCATATACGGAGAGGCAATCCCCTCTGTTAGGGGGAACACTTATGTCAAAAACAACATCACTTACTCCCAGAATATGTTCAAGAGGTTCTCCTAACTTTGCATTATCTTCCAGAATGAATATTCCGCTATGGTCATCTGAAAGGCCTAATTCCCTCTCAGAACAAAGCATGCCAAAAGAAGTGACACCTCTCAATTCTTTCTTTTCGATAACCGCTCCGTCGGCCAGTCTTGCATCTATCATTGCAAAGGGGACTTTATCACCTTTTGAGATATTTTTTGCGCCACATACAACTGGAAGGATACTGCTCCCATTATCTATAGTACATATGCTCAGATTGTCCGCTTTGGAGTGCCTGTCAATGGAAACTATCTCACCTGCAACAACATTTCTGAAGGACGGGGCATACTCTTCCAAAGACTCAACTTCAAGTCCCCGCATGGTAAGTCTTTTTGCCAGTTCCTGCGGTTCTATGTCTATTACAACAAAATCTTTTAACCACTCAAAGGGGATTCTCAAAGTTAAACCTCAGAATTGAGAAAGAAATCGTATATCATTGTAATAAAATTGCCTTATATCGTCTATACCAAACTTAATCATAGCAACCCTCTCGACCCCCATACCAAAAGCAAAACCTGTTACCTCTTCCGGATCATACCCGACTATCCTGAATACCTGCGGGTGCACCATGCCGGAACCAAGTATCTCAAGCCATCCCGTGTCTTTACATACCCTGCAACCTCTTCCGCCACAGATAACACAACCTATATCAACCTCTGCAGACGGTTCTGTAAAAGGAAAATAACTCGGTCTGAATCTCAAGGGGGTATTGCTTCCAAACATTTCCTGGATAAAAATACTCAATATCCCCTTCAAATCGGAAAATCTCACGTGCCTGTCCACCATAAGTCCCTCGACCTGATGGAACATGGGTGTATGGGATACATCACTATCACACCTGTAAACCGCCCCTGGAGCAATTATCTTTACAGGGGGGAGTTGTGATTCCATGACCCTTATTTGAACAGGGGAAGTATGTGTTCTCAGCACAACACCCTTTTTGATGTAAAACGTATCCTGCATATCTCGTGCTGGATGATCATGCGGAATGTTAAGGGCTTCAAAATTATAGTAATCCGATTCTATGTCAGGACCTTCAGCAACAGAAAATCCAAGCGTTGAAAATATCTTGATGATTTCTTCCAATGTTTGTGTAATAGGATGTTTTTTTCCTGTTACGGGAGTTTTACCCGGCATGGAAATATCAATCCAGGTAACCAGCTCCCTTCTATTTTTCTCTTCATCCTCATAAAACTGTTTGAATTCTCTTAGTTTTTCCTCAGTCCACTGTTTTAATAGATTAATCTCCCTGCCGAATATCTTCCTTTCTTCTTTGTCCAAGGTTTTTATTCGATCAATATATTCAGAAAGGATTCCCTTTCTTCCAAGAAGGAGGGTTCTTACCTTTTCCAAATCCTCAATATTTTTTACAGAGGAAATCTCTTGCTCAATCTTACCTTTTAAGGCATTTATGTCCAAGTATCACCTATACATTACAGCAGAATAGATTTGGAGAATTTTTTATTGGACCATCACTTCTTTTACTTTGACTATTACGTTCTCAAATCCGGCAGGATCATTGACAGCCATATCTGCAAGAGATTTACGGTTGAGGTTTATATTGGCAGCCTTCAATCCGTTTATAAATCTGCTGTAAGGTATTCCATAAACCCTGCAGGCAGCATTGATTCGTGCTATCCATAATGTCCTGAAATCTCTTTTTCTCTGTCTCCTGTCCCTGTAGGAATAGGATAATGCCTTGAATACAGCCCGTTTTGCTACGCTATATGTTGTGCGCCTGCTTGCATACATACCTTTTGCAAGCTTTAGTATTTTTTTCCTTCTTCTTCTTGCTTTAACTCCTCTTTTTGCCCTTGGCATGTTCCTGCACCTCTTTCTTTATAAATAAGGTATTAAACTCTTTATCCTTTTCGCATCAGACGGATGGATTGTATCAGATTTTGACAATCTTCTCTTCATCTTTGGTGTTTTTGAAGAGAGGAGGTGACTGTGATACGCTTTTGCCCTTTTTATCTTGCCAGCCGCGGTCACCTTAACCCGTTTTGCTAACCCTCTATGTGTCTTTATTTTAGGCATATAAGCCTCCTTTACAGTGGAGCAAATACCATTACGATATTCCTGCCATCAAATTTTGGTTTCTGTTCCAGTTCACCAACGTCCTTAATAGATGCTATCATCTTTTGCGCAAGCTTTTCTCCCATATCCACATGGAGTACTTCCCTGCCCTTAAACATTATGATAATCTTCACCTTGCATCCTTCTTCAAGAAAGCCTCTAACATGTTTTATCTTGAACATAAGGTCATGCTCTTCGATTTTCAGACCCAGCTTCATCTCTTTCAGCTGTATTACGGTCTGCTTTTTCTTAGCCTCCTGTGCCTTCTTTGCAAGCTGATATTTAAATTTACCATAATCCATAATCTTGCAAACAGGCGGGGTTGTTTTTGGAGAAACCTCAACAAGGTCCAAACCTCGTTCTCTCGCAAGCTTCAATGCATCGAATGTGGGGACAATGCCAAACTGTTTCCCCTCATCGTCAATTAATCTGACCTCTCTTGCCTTTACTTTCTCGTTAATATTGATTGTATCCTTGACATCCTTTCCTATAAAACTCACCTCCTGAAAATATTGTCCTCTTTTATTCTATCAATAAAATCAATTAACTGGACATCTCTCAATTCCCCGCCATCCCTCATCCTTACAGTGATAAGGTTTGCATTCATTTCTTTCTTACCCGCTATAACCATATAAGGAACTTTTCCCATTGCCCCTTCGCGTATCTTCAGACTCAGCTTTTCATTCCTTGTATCGAGCTCTGCCCTTATCCCTTCATCAATCATACGCTGATACATCGATTTTACATATACTTCCTGCTCATCAGTAATATTCATGATGATTACCTGCACAGGTGATAACCATACAGGAAATTTGCCGCCGTAATGTTCTATCAGAACGCCCATGAATCTTTCAAGTGCACCGAGGATCACCCTGTGGAGCATTACAGGTCTTTTTCTCTTTCCATCGCTATCAACATAATGAAGGTCGAACCTTTCGGGGAGGGCAAAATCGCATTGTATCGTTGCGCACTGCCACTTTCTCCCGATGGCATCCTTCAGCTTAATATCTATTTTCGGGCCATAAAAGGCTCCATCACCTTCGTTTATATCAAAGGGTATCATCTCGCCGGTCAGAACCTCTTTGAGAATAATTTCCGCTTTATCCCAGTCTTCAGGCGTACCGATAAATTTTTCAGGCCTTGTGCTTATCTCCATCTCATATTCAAAATTAAATATTTTCATTGTATCGCGCACAAAATTAATGATGTCTAATATCTCCTGATGCAATTGATCCTGTCTTAAAAATATATGTGCATCATCCTGTGTAAACTCCCTCACCCTCATAAGGCCGTGGAGAACGCCTGATTTTTCATGCCGGGCTACAGTCCCAAGCTCAAAATACCTGAGGGGTAAGTCCCTGTAACTCCTGATGGCTGATTTGTATACCATGATATGGGCAAGACAATTCATAGGTTTTATGCCATAGTCAACGTCGTCAATCTTTGTAAAATACATACTGTCCCTGTAATTGTCAAAATGTCCCGATTTTTTCCACATTTCGAGCTTCAGGATATGAGGCCCTACGACAAATTGATAACCCCTCTTCAAATGTTCTTTCCGTTCAAAATCTTCAAGGAGGTACCGTAACAACGCACCCTTCGGGTGGTATATAACAAGGCCGGCGCCAACCTCATCGGAGATACTGAAAAGGTCAAGGTCTTTACCAAGCCTTCTGTGGTCACGTTTCTTTACCTCTTCAAGAAACTGCAAATACTCGCTCAGTGATTTTTCGTCTGAAAAGGCTGTCCCGTAAATCCTTGTAAGCATTTTATTTTTCTCATCACCTCTCCAGTATGCACCTGCAAGGTTCAAAAGTTTAAAGGCCCTTATTTTACCTGTAGACGAAAGATGGGGACCTCTGCACAAGTCCGTGAAACCACCCTGCTTGTAGAGGCTTACCTCATCATCTTCTATTGCCTCAATAAGATCCACTTTATATGTTTCACCGGAATTTTTAAACATTTCAAGGGCATCGTTCTTGCTCACAACTTTTCTTTCGATTGGAATATCCCTTTGAGCAATTTCTTTCATCCGCTCTTCGATTTTCAACAGGTCTTCTTCCGTAAAACCAGGTGGGTAATCGAAATCATAGTAAAATCCGTTTTCTATCGATGGCCCTATAGCTACCTTAGTCTCAGGAAAAAGTTCTTTCACCGACTGAGCCATAAGGTGAGATGTGCTATGTCTTAAAACATTCAAATCCATATTTTCATTCTTTCTGTTTCCCTGTGCCGCTCCACTCAATGCAAAACCTCAATAAGATTATTAAATTGAGAGATATTCTTAACATTTTAACTTTTCCTTGTCAATTCTTATAGTTAAACTTTTCCAAAACTTTTTTATTAAAATATGTATTGGCATTTTCGTCTCCCCGAAGATTTTTATTAGCATAAAAAGGTGCCTTTACCCTCTATGTCTATGATATTTAAAATGGTTGACAAACGCCTTGTAATTGAGATAAAAGATTGTGAAATTTCTTTCAAATGAATAGAAAAGGAGCGAATTATGAGAGATGTAGTTATTGTATCATGCGCAAGAACAGCTATAGGTCAGTTTGGTCAATCCCTTAAAGATGTACCTGTCGTACAGCTCGGCGGAATCGCAATCAAAGAAGCGATAAAAAGGGCAGGAATCAGGCCCTCAAAGAGCAAGGATAAAGATGTTGCGCCAGATATTTTTGGCGGGAAAACCGATACGGAACTCGAAGCAAAATACTACGATTATGACAGCAGCTTAAAAGAGGTTATCATTGACGAAGTTGTCATGGGTAATGTTTTACAGGCAGGACTTGGCCAGAACTCCGGCAGACAGGCAAGCATCAACGGTGGGGTACCAAAAGAAACTGCGGCATACACAATCAACAAAGTATGCGCCTCCGGATTAAGGGCTATTATCAACGGTATACAGTCTATCGCAGTCGGTGATAATGACGTTGTCGTTGCAGGCGGCATGGAAAACATGAGCCTCGCACCTTTTGCACTTCCATCTTTGCGTTTTGGTGCAAGAATGTTCGACACAAAGGCCATTGACCTTATGGTTCTTGACGGCATCTGGGAAATATTTTATGGATACCACATGGGTGTTACAGCAGAAAATATTGCTGCTAAATACGGCATCACCCGCCTCGAACAGGACGAGTTCGGAGCACTGAGCCACCAGCGTGCCATGGCAGCCATCAAAGCCGGACTTTTCAAGGATGAAATTATACCTGTCGTCATTCCCAAGAAAAAAGATGATCCCTTTGTCTTCGACACTGACGAGAGACCTATGGACACGACCGTTGAGAAGATGTCAAAGATTGCCCCGGCATTCAAGAAAGACGGAACAGTTACTGCCGGCAATGCCTCAGGCCTCAATGACGCGGCATCAGCAGTAGTCATTATGACAAGGGACAAAGCAAAAGAACTCGGCATAAAACCAATGGGAAGGCTTGTTTCATGGGCAAACGGCGGTGTTGATCCTGCTTATATGGGTCTCGGACCAATACCGGCCGTAAGAAAGGCGCTGAAAAAGGCAAATTTAACACTCGACCAGATTGACCTTATCGAGCTTAACGAGGCATTCTCATCCCAGGCTATCGCTTGCATGAGAGAGTTGAAAGTCAATCCGGATAAATGCAATATGTTCGGTGGCGGCATATCGCTCGGTCATCCAATCGGCTGCACTGGCTCAAGACTTGTCACAACGGCCCTCTACCAGATGAGAAGACTTGGTCTGAAATATGGTCTTGTTTCCATGTGTATCGGCGGCGGCATGGGTCTGGCAGCAGTCATCGAATGTGAGGCATAAAAATGGATTATAAAAACTTAATAATTGAAATAAAAGACAGAATTGCAATTGTTAAGGTAAACAGGCCAAAAGCCCTTAATGCCCTTAACTCCGAAACCCTTGATGAGCTAAGGAATGCAGCCGAGGCGCTTAATATTAATAAGGATGTCTGGGTTGTAATTGTCACCGGTGAAGGTGACAGGGCTTTTGTGGCAGGGGCAGATATCGTTGAAATGAAAGACATGACCGCCCTCGAAGGGATGCAATTTTCGCAGAGGGGACACGAAGCCCTTTCAGCCCTTGAGAATATGAGCAAACCGGTTATTGCTGCAGTGAATGGCTATGCCCTCGGTGGAGGGTTTGAAATTGCCATTGCCTGTGATTTCATCTATGCCTCCGACAAAGCCAAAGTCGGTTTTCCTGAAACCACACTGGGCATCCATCCAGGTTTCGGTGGCACACAAAGGGCAGCCAAACTTACGGGATTAGCAAAAGCAAAAGAGATGATTTTCACAGGGAAAACCATAACTGCTCAGGAAGCGTACGAAATGGGATTTATAAACAAGATAATCCCCCATGCAGAACTGATGAAAGAAGTCATGGCTCTTGCCGAAAGTATAAAGGCCAATGGTCCTTTCTCTGTAAGGCTTGCCAAGGAATGTATCAATAAAAGCCTTTACCTTGGCATGGACGAAGCGCTT
>JAPLKD010000151.1 GCA_026388245.1 Pseudomonadota bacterium
CGCAGTTCCACTAAAGCACAGAAAACATGCAGCTCATCAAGAAGCGTCACAAGGTCGGGCTTCGTGTATTTTGTGGCGCCCATCATATAAAGAAGTTTTAAGTTTTGAGTTCTTAGTTTTGAGTTAAAGATACAGACAAAATCACCGATGCTGATTTGAGATGGTTATATTTGTGGGTTTGTGGGTTCAACACAAAACTCAACACTCAAAACTCAACACTGTTTCTAAGGTCGGGGCAATCAAGGTTGGCGGCGAAGAGATATCCCTGGGAAACGGGGAGTGTTCCTGTCCAAATTGCCGCCTGAATTTCAGGAGAAAGTTTTAAAAGAGAAATCGTGCGATGCAAGGTCTGTATTGACTTTCCGGCGATTTCAATAATTGCTCTCACATTGAGAGCAATTTCCTCCGGTAGGTCTTCGGGCCTCCGGTTATAGCTTACCAAGTCACTCATCACCCCATCCATATCATAGTTTTTGTCAGGTAATTTTGCCTTGATAAGAGAGAGTATCCCCTTTGCCTGATCCATGGGAGGATGAGCGAAGATCGTAGAGCGGAGAGCAGAGAGGGAAAGGTGAATGGTAAAAGGACATCATAAAACACAGTCTGGATGCTGGATGCTGGATTGCCATGAACCGTGAACTGTGAACTGTGAACAGATTTTATTTTCACTTGAACCCTTTTTCCCCGAATTTAAGACGCCCCGTTCTTTAATGGATTCCATGAGGGCATTAAAAGACTCCCCCTCTGTATTGATCCTTGAGCGAATCTGTTCCTCCACAATAATACTATCGAGAGGCAGGTGCATGAACTCCGGGTTTTCAACTGTTTCCTGCTCAGCCATTTCTTACCCCCTGTGTTTTTGTTTAAATTCTAAACCTGTAACATGGAAAATTCAATTATTTTCTTATGTTTTGTCATCTTAAAGATAAAAATGAACTCTTCAACGGAACAGTGCGTTATTGCAATTGTTGATGGTAGTTTTGGGCGGGACGGGGACATTCCTTAAAAAGTAAGAAACTGCTTGACGTTCCTCCTGCGTTGTTGCAATCGTTGCATTGTGTTTTAACTCCCCCAAAAAGAAAACCTGTAATGCGGGCATAGTAAAAAGCTTAATGTTTTGTTGTTGATTTTATTAATGTAAAATTATACTATTACACATATAGTTACACATATCGGGAGGATGAAGATGAAAAGAACTAATATTATACTAACCGATGAGCAGCATGGAAAACTTACATCATATGCCAGGGAAAACCGGAAAACCCTTGGAGAACTTGTTAGAGAAGCATTGGATACTACCTATATGAAGAAAGATCTTATTGAGCACAGAAGAATGGTGTCTATTGAGGCATATAAAGAAGGTTTCATCAGTCTGGGCAAGCTTTCAGAGATTCTCGGCATTGATGTTGTCAGCTTAAGGGTTTATCTGAAAGACCATGGCATTTCCATTAACATGCAGGAATCGTCTGAAATTATGCAGGATATGCTGAATGCCTGAAATTATCTTTGATAATTGCGTTTTAAGCAACTTTGCCTTATCAGATTCCCTCTATATTCCTAAAAAAATGTATTCTAATGTTGCTTATATTACCGACTTTGTTTCAGCAGAAAATATGAGAGGAATAATGCAGGGGCACGGAAAGCTTGCCGGGATAAGACAAGCCGTGTTAGATGGATGGCTTAAAGAGGTTACGCTAAGCGACAAAGAAAAAACTGTTTTTGAGTCTCTTTCGATATCCCTGGGTTTTGGCGAGTCATCCAGCATTGCCGTTGCTAAGTTGCGAGGATTAGTTTTTGCCTGTGACGACAGGGTAGCAAGAAGAGAGGCAGGCCTATTGGGAGTGAAGCTAACCGGTACAATAGGAATTCTCATAAAATCCGTAGAGATTAGCATTGTAAATCATAAAGAAGCAGATAAAATATTACATAAAATGGTCGGATATGGGTTCTATTCACCGATCAGTTCAATTAAAGACATCTGATTTTGTAATCAAGGGGAACGGAGGGGACATCCTAAAAACTAAGTTAATCTCCATCATGCAATTTCCACCCATTCAAGTAATTGGGGTCGGACCAAGCCCTTTAAAAGCAGTGTTGGGTTTTGAGTTGAAAAACCTCAATAATATTTGGCTTAAAGTGCTGTTTTTGCCTATAAAATGACAAGATATATTCGCCCGTTAGGGCTGAATATTTGACAGGCGGCATTGTCGCCGGCTGGCAAAACATATAATCTCTTATCCGCAGTCGTCCGCATTTGTCGAGCGAAGCGGGCGGCAAAAAGATATTTTCCCTAAAACTGGCCGATTACATTACAGAATTACTTATTTCCCCTATCCCATTTTCATTTCGGATTGTCCCGCCTTCGGCAGGATTAAACCGTACGGATTGCGGAATACTTCAGTGAACAGTCGTTAGTGAACAGTCGTTAGTGAACAGTGAACAGTAATTCGTAATTGGTTTGACTTGCGAGCGCGTTGGCAAGGTGCATCAGGAAGTCCGAGGGCGTGTCTCAGGAAATTGCGGACACAGTGTCCGCAATCGCTGAAATCGCTGGAAAGTCAATACAGTCCTTGCATAGAGCTATTTCCATTTTGAAACTTTTTGATGAGATCAAGCGGCTGATTTTTTTGCGTCATGTAAAATTTAAAGCCGTACCAGATATTGCTAAATATATTCTGAAAAGCTATAATAATTCCAAGAGATAAAATTGCTATTATTTGAATGGGATCCGGGAAAGGCAACAAGGAATAAAAAAATTCATGGTGTAACATTTGATGAAGCAAGTACGGCATTTAAAGATACATTATCGTTTACGATTTATGATCCACTGCATTCAGAAGATGAGAGCAGGCTCGTATTGATTGGCAATTCTCACAGAAATCGACTGCTTGTCGTTGTGCACACCGAAAGGGGCGACAGAGTGAGAATAATAAGTGCGCGAAAAGCAAAAAAGAAAGAGGGGCAACATTATGAAGAAAATGCTAAAAGATCAGGACATGCTTGAAGAATATGATTTCAGTAGTGGAATACAGGGGAAATATTCAAAGAGATACAGCGAGGGAACTAATGTTGTGGTCATCGAACCTGACATTGTAAAATTTTTTCCTGATCATGATTCCGTTAATCAAGCTCTGAGATCTTTATCTGAAATCATTAAAGAGCAAAAAAGGTTGCATAGCAAGCCAATACAGCGAACGGCTGATAGCCGTCACTGATTTTGATGTTATCTGCAGAAGAGAAACATTGTGGGAATGGACCCAACAGGGGGAACAAGGGGGCATCATTTAAAAAGTAGGAAACTGTTTGACGTTCCTCATTCACAATAATGCCATATCTCGTTCCTCGTATCTCATATCTCGTTTTTCCACGCTTCACAGTTCACACTTCACGGTTTTTCCACCATTCACTGTTACTTCAGTTGCCCACGCAGGCTGAACCCCTGGCCAGGAACTGCAACAGCGCCTTAGCGGGGCACGATGGTACCCTGCACCCCTTGTGTCAATCATTTCAGACTCGAATCGCCAAATTATTTATATTTTTGATTTAAGTCAAAGCATATTTTGTCTGCCGGTATTATAGTATCTTCATAAAGACATTCAATAAAAAAATGAGGAGGTAATTATGTTTTGTTATCAATGTGAACAGACGGCGAAAGGTGAAGGATGTACAAAGGTGGGGGTCTGCGGGAAACAGCCTGATGTTGCAGCACTCCAGGACCTCCTTGTATATGCCCTGGCTGAACTCTCTTTTTACGCTGCAGAAGGAAGAAAGGTGGAAGTTGTTGATCGTGAAGTGGATGTTTTTACGATTGAAGCGCTCTTTGCTACACTTACAAATGTCGATTTTGACCCTGCACGTTTTGTAGCGCTTATTGACCGTGCGGTTGTTTTAAGAGATACACTCAAAGAAACGGTAAAGGCGGCAGGCGTAAAGGTTGAATTGCCGACAGGCCAAAGTCAGTTCAAGCCTGAAGCTACCCTCGAAGGGCTGATCAGGCAGGGAGAAGGCGTGGCAATACAACCTGACAGCTCAAACCCGGATATTACATCACTGAAACATACACTCCTGTTTGGTCTCAAGGGTGTAGCAGCCTATGCATACCATGCGCAGATCCTCGGACAGGAAGACAATGCTGTCTATACCTTTATCCACGAAGCGCTGATTGCCATCTTTAAAAAGGCGCCAGACCTCAATGAGGCCCTTTCTCTTGTGCTAAAATGCGGTGAGATAAATCTGAGAGCTATGGAACTTCTGGATGCAGCCAATACCGGTGCATACGGTCACCCCGTTCCTACGAAAGTTCCCCTTGGCGCAAAGAAGGGAAAGGCTGTTCTCGTTTCCGGCCATGACCTTAAGGATCTGGAAGAAATCCTCAAACAGACTGAAGGGAAGGGAATATACGTGTATACACACGGTGAAATGCTGCCTGCCCATGGCTATCCGGGTCTCAAGAAATACCCTCATTTTCATGGACACTATGGCACTGCATGGCAGAACCAGCACAAAGAATTTGCCCGGTTTCCCGGTGCGATCCTTATGACCACGAACTGTATTCAGAAACCAAACGATTCGTATAAAGACAATATTTTTACGCTGGGAACCGTAGGGTGGCCCAATGTAACCCACATATCAAACCACAATTATACACCAGCCATTGAAAAGACCCTTGCCATGCCAGGCTTCCCGGAAGATGTGAACGGCAAATCAGTCATGGTCGGGTTTGCAAGGAATACAGTAATGGGTGTAGCCGGTGCAGTAATTGAAGCGGTGAAAAACAAGACCATACGTCATTTTTTCCTCGTAGCGGGCTGTGATGGCGCAAAACCCGGGAGAAACTACTATACCGAATTCGTTGAAAAGGTCCCGGAAGATTGTATCGTTCTTACCCTTGCCTGTGGAAAATTCCGTTTCTTCGATAAAGACCTCGGAGACATCGGCGGTATCCCGAGGCTTCTCGACATCGGTCAGTGCAATGATGCCTATTCGGCGATACAGATTGCCGTTGCCCTCTCAAAGGCCTTTAATGTAAGCGTCAACGACCTTCCTCTCTCGCTTGTTCTCTCGTGGTACGAACAGAAGGCCGTGGCAATTTTACTGACCCTTCTGTATCTTGGTATTAAGAATATACGTCTTGGACCATCGTTACCGGCATTTGTAACGTCGAACGTACTGGATGTGCTGGTGAAAAACTTCGGCATAAAACCGATTACCACCCCCGATGAAGACCTGAAGGCGATATTGGGGTAATAAAATAGCGGTGGGCAAAATGAAAACGAAAAGAAACATAATTGAGATTGATGAAGAGAAATGTAATGGTTGTGGCCAGTGTGTATTGGCCTGCGCTGAGGGGGCAATTCAACTGGTTAATGGCAAGGCAAGGCTTGTATCGGAAAATTACTGTGATGGACTTGCGGCCTGTTTAGGGGAGTGCCCCGAAGGCGCTCTTAAAATTGTAGAACGCGACGCTGATGCCTTTGATTCCGAAGCGGTAGAACAATACCTGAAAAAACAGGGGTCAGGGGTCGGGGAGCAGAGAGCAGGCAATAGAGGACAGAAGACAGAGGACAGAAGTCAGGGGTCGGGGGTCAGGGTTCAGGGGTCAGAAAATCCGCAATCCGCAATCCCCACCTGCGCCGCGAGCGTCTTGGCGGACAGGCGCAATCCGCAATTGGAGACTCTCTCTTGCGGTTGTCCTTCTACCCACCTCCAAATGTTTGCCTCACCCTGCGAAGCGGCAAACCGGCCTGTTCAACGTGCAGACGTGGACTCCGCCCTTACCCACTGGCCTGTTCAGATCAAGCTTGTACCACCCGCCGCACCGTTCCTCAAGGGGGCCGATCTTCTTATTGCCTCAGACTGTACTCCTGTAGCATATTCGGGCTTTCACAATGATTTCTTAAAAGGGAAAACCGTATTAATGGGATGCCCGAAGTTTGATGATACTGAGGAATATATCAATAAATTTGCAGAGATTTTCAGGATAGCCGATATAAAAAGCATCACTGCCTTGATTATGGAAGTGCCATGTTGTTCAAAGATGCCCTTCCTCATTCAACAGGGCATGGAAGGTGTCGGGGTATCCCGGAGCAAACCGTCGAGAGGCGAGGAAGCTTGGTCTTTTGCGTATGCAAAAGTTCCGAAGCCGAACGCGAGCGACTGAAGCCGCTGGAGCGGAATGAGCGTGTTTGAGAGGGATGGTCCGACACCCATATGATTCAAATGATAAATCGGGGATAAACAAAAAACCCCGCCAACCATTGAAAGCTGGCGGGGTTCAAACCGGAATTACTTCATCGCCTTTGATGCATCTTTAAATTCTTTTTCATCGAGAGCGCCGTCATTGTTCTTATCGAACTGCTTGAACATTTCCGGGGTGACATTGACAAAGACAATTGTTAATTCTTCAATAGTTATCTTCCCGTCCTTATTTGCATCAATGTCCTTAAAGCCTTTTTTCTTTGCTGCAGGTTTTTCCTTCTTTTCCACGGCAGGTTTTTCCTTCTTTACTTTTGCCGGTTTTGCAGCAGCTATCTTCTTTACATCAATGCCATCTTTTGAGTACTTGGCAGCAACCTTGTCACCCACCTTAATTTCGTTAGCATCTTTGTAACCTTTAAATTTGGCATTCACTATGTCGAATGTGACAGCATCCTTTTTAGTCTTCACTGTAAGGGTTTTTGCTGCAACATCAACATTTGCTACTTCACCATAATACCCTGCTGGTTTTGGTTTGGGTTTCGGTTTATCCGCCGGCTTGTCAGTTTTTGCCTCTGCCTTTTCAGGGGCAGGTGCTGCCTTTTCCGCTGCAGGCGCTGCCTTTTCAGGGGCAGGTGATGCCTTCGCAGGCGCTGCTTTTTCCGGTGCCGCTGCTGGTTTTGCCTGTGCAAAAACTGTTGATACGAAAGCAATACTGATGAATAATACAAACACAACCATTAAGACTTTCTTCATACTTTTTTACCTCCCTTCTTTTTTATCTCAATTTGAGACTATACTTAAATGTTCTAACATTTGCATACAGCATGTCAAGACCTTTTATGCATATGATAATTTTATTTCCAGTCCGGACGGACTAACCAGATTCAGCTTTATAGCAGCATATTCAGGGTATTGCAAATATATATGTTTTTTTTCATTAAACGCTTCAATTAATCGGTCATCGGTGGTCATAAAAACATCTATCCCATGTCTGATACAATTAAGAATATGTTGGGTATCTCTGTCTGCCTGTTTGGACTGATATTTTTTTAAGACTGTCGCAAGGACAAAATCTATATGTGATTTCTCCAAAGGCAATTTTCCGGAACTTTTTTTACTCAATCCCACAATCCTGTTCCAGAGACCGAAAAGATTCCGGTTTCTCTCTCCTTCGTCACCTTCAAAGACGGCTTTTCTGCCATACCGGCTTAATGCTGACAGGAGTATTTCCCAATTTAGCTGGTAATCGGTACGTTTCAAGTCTTTCCAGGAAGTATCTGTATACCAGAGGTGAAGAGATGTTGAGCAGTCGTTGAGGATGTTGAAATCTTCTTCTGAAGGTAAAAATGCGGGTTCATATTTTCTGAAATCAAGGACCTCATCCCTGATGAGCGAGGCAAGCCTTTTCTCTGTGTCATTTTTAAGCTTATCTGCTGTATTCGGAAGGAAATCGATCTGCTCGTAAAAAACGAAAATGCGTTTCCATTTTCTGATGTTATCTTTTTCAATCTTGTCCCATCTTTCAAATTCATCTATAGCCTCCATAGCCCTCATTGTATCTGTTATACAACAACCGCGACTATTCAGCCAGAGTATGATATCCATCTCCAGATCCATGCCGGAAGTGACAAGCCTTATATCGTTATCTATAAATTTTCTCCAGATGGCACGCATGGATTGCCAATGAGGAATGTGTTTACTTTTTTCGGGGGGAGAAGATGCTAATGTGTCGAGTATGCTAAAATCTACATAGGCTGTGATGCTCATAAAGAATACCCGCAGATACCATGTTTATTTAGTTCCCAACAAATGCCCCATGAGAAAGTTAATGATAGACAGTACAATGCTAAAAAGCATAGCAACCCAGAAGCCTTTAACTTCAAATCCCTTTATTATTGATGAGGCAAGCAATATCAAAAGCGCATTTATCACAAAGGTAAATAACCCCAGCGTTAAAATGTTAATGGGCAGGGTAATCAGTATAAGAAAGGGCTTTACGAGAACGTTGATAATCCCGATAAAAAGAGCCACCCACAGGGCGGCAAAAAAACCCTTTATAACAACGCCAGGAATGACGTATGCGGCAAGCATAATTGATGTGGCCATGATAAGCCACTTAAGAAGTAGCATCATCTTTTGTATACATTATGTCACAAAATAAAAAATATTCAAACAAAATGTGAAAAAATGAAGTGAGTATGTTACACATGAAAGACTTATGACGGAGTTTGTATTGACAAGCTACGGCACTTTTAATAAACTCATCTGTTATGAAGTTCCAATAAGCAGTGATATTGTTCATTTAAGGAAAGGGGGCATACCATGAGTATCTTTTTACAGGCAAGTGACGTCTTCCAGTTTGCTATTCGCGTTGAAGAAGATGGCGAATTATTTTACCACAAGGCTGCCATGATTGCGGAAGACAGAGAAACAGGCAAACTCTTCAACCGTCTCGCTGATGAAGAAGTAAGGCACAAAAGGATTTTTCAGGACATGCTTGAAAAAATTGAGGAATACAGACCGACTGAAAGCTATAGCGGTGAATACATGGCCTATCTCCGTGACTATATCGATAATAAGGTTATTTTCACAAAAGAGGCTAAAGATGGACAATTAAGAAATGTGCATGACACATTGTCTGCCCTTGACTTTGCCATACAGAGAGAGCTTGATTCCATCCTTTATTATCAGGAGTCAAAGCAGTTCGTTGCGCCAAAGCATCATAGTCAGATCGATAAGATTATTGAAGAAGAGCAAAAGCACTTTGCAATATTATCGGAATCAAAAAAGAATTATCAAAACAAATAAGGGGGTACACCATGTCAGCAAAATTAATGGAATACTTCAATAAGCAGCCGAGGCTTGGATGTCTCAGTACCGCAAACAAGGAAGGCAAGATAAATGTGGCCTACTTCGGCTCTCCGCGGATGATCGATGAGAAGACCATTACGATGGGTCTTGGTAAGAACAGGACCTTTGCATATCTTCAGGAAAACCCCTATGCGGTCTTCATGATCATGGAGCCGGGCAAGGCCCTGAGCGAATGGAAGGGTGTGAGGGTTTATGTAAAGATGGCTGACTGCCAGACATCCGGGTCAAAACTGGACGATATGAAGGCCCAGATCACAAAGGTTGCAGGTGAAGCCGGCGCCAAAATGGTCTATGCCGCTGTGAGCTTTGAAATTTATGAGATCAAACCCCTTGCCGATTTCGGGCAGGGATGGGAAAAGGCCATTTCGTAACCACACGCGCTCATAGCTGATGGTACTGGATACTGGATAAAACGTAGTTTCTTTAGTTTTTCTGGTTTCTCTTGTTTGTCTCGTTATAGAACAAAAGAAACTAAAGAAACAATATAAACCAGAGAAACAACATTTATCCGCTAATAATGGCTATGAGCTATGAGCTAAAAACGTGCTTCTAATTCATCCTCCTGTTGTCAAACCATCTGAGCCGCCGCCCGGCATTGCGAAACTTTCCGGGGCGCTCACTGCTTGTGGTATCCGCCACCACGTCATCGATGCAAATCTCGAAGGGTTATATCATTTACTGAATAAAACACTAACAGGGCCGGGGGGATTTGACACCTGGACCCGGAGGGCCCTGCGTCACCTCTCAAAAAACCTTAAGGGGCTGAAAGGTTGGGAGATTTACACGAACATCGACCGGTATAAACGCGCGGT
Source organism: Pseudomonadota bacterium (assembly GCA_026388245.1). Classification (GTDB taxonomy): domain Bacteria; phylum Desulfobacterota; class Syntrophorhabdia; order Syntrophorhabdales; family Syntrophorhabdaceae; genus MWEV01. Next base: position 9,882 of record JAPLKD010000151.1, read on the forward strand.
GATGGACGTAAACCGCCTCACAGGCATGTCGGCTGCGGAATACGGCGTGCGGATGAGCCTCGTTGACTATCAGCAGCAAGACCTTTCCCCCTCAAAGAGCGACGATCTCCTCCATGCTGCCGGGCATTACGGGGAAAACCCC
>JAPLKD010000169.1 GCA_026388245.1 Pseudomonadota bacterium
CCAAGGCAATTGTTTTCCAAATCCCGGGAAATATTTTTAAAAGCAAAAGTGTGCTAAACAAGGTGGATATTGACTTTACGAAGATTTTGAGAGCGGTGTCCAATGTGAACACCGCTGCCTCTGGTAGGTCTTCACGCCTTCGATTGCAATCAAAGTTTTTACCCATAGTTGATAATATATTATGTGTCACGGATTGCTTGTCTGTATTGTTTTTCCGAAGATTTCAGCGATTGCGGAAACTGTTTCCGCAAATTCCTCCGATGCACACCATAGTGTCCCGTCCCTGAAATAACTTCAAACTATTTATTACTAATGGAGGTATATTCCTTGCGCACTCCGGATTCCACTCCCGACCGTTACTAAGGTTCGTCTCACTTAATGTGCAAGGAGGGACACTGCCTGAAGTGGGTTCATCCCTGCACATTATCTCGCCCAATTAAACAATGGGCGAGAACGTTCATCTTCACCTAAGAACGGTTTCCCGGTCGTTCCATAGTCGTGCCACAGGAACACACCTCCATTATTGCAAAGAACTGTTGGGGACAGGACACTAGCCCCCGCCCCTTGGCAGTCTCATCATGCATCAAAATTTGCTTTTGCCCGGAAATGTCCGCAAAAACCCCGGTCCAGTAGTGCAAAAAATAAGACCCCATTCCCCTCGTGAATGGTGAAAGGTGAAAGGTAGCCGCAGGCCTGCCCTGCTAAGGTGCTGTTGCAGTACTTGGCCGGGGCTTCAGCCTGCGTGGAAGGAACAGAGGCGGTAATCCGATATCCGCAATCTAAAATCGATATATTCCGTACGGTTTAATCCTGCCGAAGGCGGGGCAATGGGATGGAGGAAGGTGATACCCACAACTGCTCGAGTTACTTCCTTATCGCGCATGTAGTCGTGTCCTTCGCAGTACAGTATTTGAAGCGGTAATCGATTGCCCCTGCGGAATTAACCCTATCACAGAAACGGTCTTTCGATGTATTTGCACACGCCTTAAGACATGCATTGTTGCTGAAAAAAAAAGGTTCGATGAATAAAAAATCCCAATCAAAAATTGATTTTAAAAGTCAATAATGTTAGATACTTGCACGACACTAAAATGGTGAGTAAAAAACAAATGTTTTATACGCACCATTACCGGATTGGATTCCCTTGCTTTGCACCTACCTATTCGAGCATGTGGTATATCATGAAGAACTGTGGATTATGGGTAGAAATGGGGTGCAATATTTCTTTGAATATATAAAACTATTTTACTTCTTTACTCGGTATCCTGCGTCACGTTCCTTTGCACGGACATACGGCGATGGGCTTTCCCACCCTCCGATGAGGTGACAGTCGCAACCTCTGGTGATTCCTGCGTCAAAGCGCCTATCAATTTCAGCAATGATTTCTTTCAAAAGCACTGCCGCCTCTGCATTTTCTGGATCCAAGGTTGTTAGGATTTCCTGTAACCCCAACGCTGCGCAATCGAAATCCTCTAATTCCCTTTTGGGATCAAGCGTCATTTTTGCCCACTTGATGTGGCTTTCTACTTTCCCCATGCGATATGATTAGCACAAAATAAATAAACTTTCAATATGATGAGCATGTCGATTTTACGACTGAACACTTAGGATAACGAGTGTCTCTAAGGTGGGTGGTCAGGCAGTGGTGGTTTGTCATTGCTATTATGTCAGCATTGTTATCCTTGTGTGTGGTTGGTTGTTCTCTATTTTCCGGAGCCTCTGTATTGCCCATTTTAAGTCTGAGTTTGAAAGGAAATAGTAGACTACATAGCTTGTTCGAACTGCAAATTGGTATTGGCCTTTCCATTGTTCAGAAAACTGCCGGATCATCCGGATCATATTGTCTACTTTTTCACCCATCTGCAAATGCTGAAAGAGAATGATTGTTGCATCGTTTTTCAGCAACCCGCTGATTTCAAAATCATAGACATATTTGCATGATTTGCTTCTACCTTCTGGACAAGATGCAACGCGATATCCGTTGTCTGGATCGAGAAAAACGATTTGATCCTTGCTGGCCATTGAAATTATTTCATCGGAAATAGCTTTCCTCTTTGACCAATCATCAATTAAATGCTTTTCATAATGAACTACATCGCCAAGCCAACCTTCAATATCCGATATGTTTCGCCGCTCATTTAAGACACAAGCCCTTAAATAGTCCCATAACTCCCGGTCGAAGTTTGCGCATTGCGTTAATTCGGTATATTTCAGCTTTCTGCCATCAGGTCCGTTATCATCCTTGGTTAACATCCAATAAATAATTTTGGGACAATTCCAAAATTGCCTTAAGATGCAATATTTTGTATAGTCATTAACGTCTGCGAAATATTGATTTTTCATCTTTTATAAATTTCTTTCATTTGTTTATCTTTCCGCACCATAGAATCAGTATATCATAATTGCTTAGAACCAGAGGCCAAAGCTTGTACTCTGCTCATTAATCCAATTTCGTTGATTGCAGGAAGGAGGTTTCCCGGTATTCTCGTAAATCTTGCATTTCCTCAATGTAATAAAAAGTGAATATTTCAGCTATACATGATATAAACGAGAAATAATCTTCATCAATCTGTGCTTGAATCTGTGCTTGGTATAACCACAGGGGGTGGCTGATATGGTATCAAAATATATTTCAACTATTCAGGCATATAGCTTACCGTGCTACACAATTCTTATTACAATAATGTTGAGCCTTATCCCTTTCCCTGCGTTGGGAGAGATTCAAACCATCACCCGCACCGTCAAACAACCATTCGGAGGCAGTCAGTCAGCCGATGATGCCCGTATCACTGCCGTAGCAAAGGCAAAACGTGAAGCCCTGGAAATGGCGGGGGTCTATGTGGAAGGCCTCACCGTTGTAAAAAACTCACGAGTCGATAAGGATGAAATTTTGGCCCTGTCAGCGGGTGTTTTGAAAACTGAGGTTTTGTCACAGAAAAACTACCTTACAGGAGATGCTTTCGGTATCGAGGTGATTGTTAAAATCAATGTAGATACCTCTGTTCTCGAAGACAGGGTAAAGAAGCTCCTTGCGGACAGGACACATCTTGAACAGCTCAATCAGGCACGAAAGAAGGAAAAGGAGCTGTTGGATACGGTTGCAAAGCTACAGGAAGAGAACACACGTCTCACTGCAGAGAAGAAAAGCACGGCGCAGTTGAAACGCCAATTTCAAGAAGCTTCACAGGGTCTTACGGCCGTGGATTGGAATAACAAGGCAATAGAACTTTGGCAGGACGGAAAATATACAGACCCAAAAAAGGCCATAGAATACTTGAACCAAGCCATCCGCCTCAAACCGGATTATGCTGATGCACATAACAACCGGGGGATCGCATACGGAAAATTAGATAAGAACCAGCAGGCAATTGAAGATTTTAGCACAGCCATTAATCTCAAACAGGGTTTTGCCGAAGCATACGGCAACCGAGGGTTCATATACTATTACCTTGGTCAATACCAACGTGCAATCGAGGATTACAACCAAGCTATCCGTCTTAAACCGGATTATACCGAAGCATATAACAGCAGGGGGAGTGTGTACGCTAAACTAGGTCAGTATCAGCGTGCAATTGAGGATTACAACCAGACCATCCGCCTCAAACCGGATGATGCCAATGCATACGGCAACCGAGGGGCAGTATACGATGACCTTGGCCAGTATCAGCGTGCAATTGAGGATTACAACCAGACCATCCGCCTCAAACCGGATGATGCCCTTTCATATGCAAGCCGAGGGTTAGCATATTTGAATATGGGCAATATCACCCGTGGGTGCAGTGATTTCCAAAAGGCATGTGGTTTGGGGCATTCCAAGACATGTGAATCGACAAAAGATTTGTGCCGTTAGGTGACAACCGCCATATTTATTCTCCGTACCCTTTTCGGTCTTAATCAGTTTTTGAAATCTTTGTAATATATCAGATTGTTGCCAGGCAAAATATTGAAATAAGCGCTGGGAGTAATAGATGAAATTTTAAGCCATCTTTTTCAAAGTCTAAAGAAAAAAATGGCCGTTGCAGACGTTTAGATTTTGCGGTTTCGAATAGACAAGAATTACGGATTGCAATTGAGCGTAGGGCCAAGGCTTCAGCGAGAGCCTGGCTTCTCGGTGATGATTCCCTACAGGCTGTGGTAGGTGACTATACGTCTCTTGACCACGCAGTCTGACGCTCCAGCAAATGCCCTTAGAAGGCCATCTTTCAGGGGTGCCAACGCCACCTCTTTTTCGGCTACAAAGAACAAACTTGCTGCTTTTGACTGATATGCAAATTTGGCCAAATTAGCGTTTTCCAAAATGTTCAAACTATGGCACACATATGGATAGACACCCTCTGTAATTTTGTCTGGTTTTGGGTTCGGGAAGTATTCATGCCTGTATATGATAAGCCCCTCACGTCCTTTTCGGAGCATTTCTTTAAGTTCGTCAACGAGAATCATCTTGTCTGATGCCCCCGTATGATGTTGGTAAAAACCTATGTCAGGATCGAGGAATAAATATTTTTGGTTAATGGTCGCAACTGCATGTACCCATTTTGAACGTTTATCAGATTCAGCCGAAAAAGGTACGTTCTCAAAATCTCCAGGCCTCCAGTAGACTCGCTCGCGTGGGATTCCTATCGCCATTTCGAAAAGAGTTTTCTCTTCATCGGTCCATGGCCCGTCGGTTGTCATCGGAACACAGCCAATCAACACGACAACTTCTGGTGGTAGTAACCGTAAGACAAGTCCTTTCAGACCATCGAGACTATCGAGAAGATAATTACGGTTCATCTTAATTTATCTCATCAAGCAAATGAAATTGGTAAGCCTTCTATTATCAGTATTCTTTCTCAATCACACTCGTTTTAGTTATCTTCCTGCAATTTCAATTATTTTGCAAACAAAAAGTTATTTAATACCATTTCATAATGTCGTATTTCAGGCAGAGGCCGCGTAGCGTGAAGTACAGGAAGCAGTCCTTGGCTTACTGCGTATAAAACATTTGTTTTTCCCTCAAGGCTTTTCCATCCCTTAACATTTCGATAATATAGCATTTATTATCAGCATTTTTGATAGGGTTTTTACTCACTTAAAACATCATATTGCAACTTTTTTGTGGTAATAGCGTATCAAGAAGTAACTTGGGGTCGGACCAATCCAACCCATTGAAATTAGGAGCTTTATGCATAAAAAATGGCCAATTTTAGGGCTTAAAGTGCTGTTTTTGCCTATGAAATGATAAGATATATTCGCCCGTAAGGGCTGAGAATTTTGGCCCGCCATTGTCGGCGGGGCAAAAAACTAATCTTTTGTCTGCTCTTGTCCCGCATTTGTCGAGCGAAGCGGGCGGCAAAAAAGTATTTTCCTGAAACTGACAGGGCACGATATATGCAAAAGCTACACCCGGAGACCCAAGGACCTACCGGAGGAAATTGCTCCAACGGTTGGAGCAATGGTAGAAATCACCGGAAAGTCAATGTCTACGCTGTTTAACATGATCTCACTTTTGAAGCTCTCCGATGAGATTAGGATGGCAATTGTCCCTTCGCTGTCGGGATTAAACCGTACGGAAGGGACGGGTCGATCGGGGTTGGACCAAGCTAAGTTTTATAAGCAGTGTTGAGTTTTGAGTGTTGGGTTTTGAGTTGAGAAAACCCAATAATATCGGCTTAAAGTGCTGTTTTTTTGGGCGATTTGTAACAAACCGCTCCACCTGACAGCTATTCCGCTGCGCTCCATACCGGCGGGTGATAATCTGACGCCGATCTTAGAGCAAGCCAAAATATGATGTTATTTTGAATACTTTTGTTGTAAACTTTATAAATGGAATTTGAATGGGACGAGGTCAAAGCAAGAGAAAACCTTAAAAAACATAAAGTGGGTTTTGATGAGACATTATGAAGAAGGCTGAGACCAGAGAGCCAACAATGATAGAAGACATGAGACCGGAATACGATTTCTCCACCATGAAAGGAGCAGTGCGGGGCAAGTACTGCAAGGCATATCGCGAGGGCCATAAGGTTGTAATTCACAAAGAAGACGGTACTGACTCGGTTCAGTACTTCAAGCTCGAAGATGGAGCGATTATGCTGGAACCGGATGTAAGAAAATACTTCCCCACTTCGGATACGGTCAATAAGGCTCTAAGGTCATTGATCGAGATCATTCCGGCAAAGAGGCGTGCATCCGGTCATTGAAAATGACACTATTGCATAACCAGGGGATGCAGCCAATCGTGAAAACTGAGAATCAAATCTTTACGGCCTGTTGCCCAAACACACATACAATCCCCGGCGTATAGTCTACGATAGCAAAGTGGTATAACATACGGGGTTTATCCCAGCCGTTTTTTGAACCTTAAGGCGCTTATTGTCATTACAGTTGTACCAAGGATGAATAGTGCAAGCATCTGCGGCCATAGGATATTTACCCCGTTACCTTTTAAGAATATGCCCCTTATGATAATGAGAAAATATCTGAGGGGGTTAAGGTATGTTCCGTATTGGACTGCAATGGGCATATTTTCTATGGGGAACATGAGGCCGGAGAGGAGCACGGCAGGTGCAAAAAAGAGGAAAGTCCCCATCAGGGCCTGTTGCTGTGTCCTTGATACAGTGGAGATGAAAAGCCCTATGCCCAGTACCGACAAAAGATAAATGCCTGTACAAAGTACAAGCAACAGGAGCGAACCCTGAATGGTAATAGAAAACCAGGATACCCCCACAATGGTAACGAGAAACATATCAAAAAATCCTATTATAGCAAAAGGTATTATTTTACCGAGTATCAATTCCAACGGT
>JAPLKD010000179.1 GCA_026388245.1 Pseudomonadota bacterium
CAAATACCTATACGTACCAAAATGATGATTGACAGCTCATAGCCAGGAAGTCATCATCTGTTTGTTTTTCTTATTGATTTAAGAAAAGGAGGCATTGATGATGAACAGAGCAGGCATATCCTCAGAAAATTTTACAGTACCCACCGTTAACAGTCCCATTTATTATCAGACAAAATTACGTTTTGTATCCCACACCGATGGAAGTTTAGAGACTCTTCGCAAGATTTTGAAGCGCCTGGCAGGGATGGATCTGCCGGGAAAGGATCATGTTGAGGCTTATCTCCGACATCTGACGCGTGGCAATCGCAAGCCCAGGACATTGGATTGTCGCTGGTGCACCCTCCTTACATTTCTTGGCATGATAAGGGAAAGTGGCAAGACTTGCCTTGAAGAAATCACGAGGACTGATGTGGAGGCATTTATTGAGCATGAGCAGGACAGGGGCATCAAGATTACGACAATAAGATTGAGGCTCACGGGTGTTCAGTCCTTTCTCCGTTATCTGGCGGAAGAGAAGATTGTTTCTCCTGATGTATTCGGCAAGAGGATACGGTTGCAGATGCCGGAGCGGTTGCCGCGGGCCATGGATCCTGATGACCTGCGGAAGTTTATTCACATCATTGAAGGTGCTCATGTACAAGAACGTGCCATGATTATGGTGTTGTTGAGAACGGGCATGCGGATCGGTGAGCTGCTCAATACTAAGGTTGCAGATGTCCATATCAAAGAGCGGAAGATAGAGATTTATGAAGGTGAGAAGAACCGTTTGGGAAGGGTGGTATATCTCAGTGATGATGCTGTTATTGCATTGCGGAAGTGGTTGAAGGAGAGGAATACATGGGAGGAATATCTTATCTATAGCCGGCATGGGAGATCAGACACGATGTCTTACAGCACAGCCAGGTCAATCTTCCAGAGATATATTGTAAAGGCAGGATTGGCTCACAAGGGATACAGCCTGCATACGCTTCGTCACACTTTTGCAACGGAGCTTCTCAACGTCGGCATGCGTCTGGAGTGTCTCCAGGTATTGCTGGGTCACTATTCGATTGAAGAGACGCGGCGCTATGCGAGACTCACTGATAAGACGCGTGAGGAAGAATATTTTAAGGCTATGTCGAGGATAGAGAAGGGAGACAGGAATGGCAATGACCGATGCGATCATGAACTGGAGGCGGTTTTTGAAACGGAGGAACTGCTCGCCAAATACTGTGAAGAACTATCTGAACATCATTAAGCATTTTGTTATTTGGCTAGACATTCCGGTAGAAGAGGTGACCAATGCAACAGTGTCACGATACATTGACGTTCTCATGGGGAAGAGGCTGGCGCCCAAGACTGTCAACTGCCATGTGGATGGTATCCGCCAATTTTACCATTACCTGCGTGAAGAGGAGGGGATGGACATCACCAATCCCGTCCGCAAGAGTCACATCCAGAAGATGTCCCGGCCTCTTCCCCGGTACTTGAGAGACGAGCAGGTGGAGCTATTCTTTAACGCCGTAAAGGGACAGCGTGATCGTGCCATGTTTATGCTGATGCTGCGTTGCGGGTTAAGGGTTGAAGAGGTCGCCAATCTTACCATGGGTGTCATAGACGTCAAACGCAGGACTGTTTTGATTGAGGATGGCAAGGGGGCGAAAGACCGGGTTGTCTATATGAGCAATGATGTGCTTCAGGCACTGGCGGCCTATGTCAGGGTTAGACCTGTGTCTAGAGCAAAAAAAATCTTTCTGTCAGAAAAGGGGCCATGCAAGGGGCAACCCATCTCTATCCGCGGCATTCAGAGACGCATGGAATATTATGCCCGCGAAGCTAAGATCAGAGTTTCCTGTCATCGTCTTCGACATACTATGGCAACTCAGATGCTGAATGCCGATGCTGATCTCTCCACGATTCAGGACCTTCTGGGGCATAGTAGCGTGAAAACCACACAACGGTACTGCCGGATATCAAACCTCAAAGTACAGAGAGATTACTTCAATGCCATGGAGGTGATTATGCTACGGACGGTTGGCAACCCAGATAATCCTTGACGAAAGAACAAAATGGTGAAAACGTAAACAACACTTAACAGGCTAACATCAATAAGAAAATCAGATTATAGTACGTATAGCAAATACAACTCTACACATAGGCTGATCGGCCCAGATCAATGATAACGGATTGTGACCTGCATATTTTTCAGCGTGAGGTGGTATTATCTCTTTTCTAAAATCAACAAAAAGTCACCTTTGAAGAAAATGCATGAGTACAAGCCGTAAGCAGCAACTAAAGAACTACTCACCTGCCATAGATATCCCTTTTACGGTAACCGACTGGCCACACGTTTTACACGGCATACAATACAAAGCGAGGGGTTGGCTTGATCTGATCAGATCACTGAATTCCGATCGACAACATGCACATTATAGAGGTTGAAATTTCTGAAGATCGGGGATATGCGTAGAGAGTTCTAATCAGTAGAGCGTCGTACTTGAAGAAATTGATTGATTTCAATATA
>JAPLKD010000036.1 GCA_026388245.1 Pseudomonadota bacterium
CCGATGCCGGCCTTATATCGCCGGAATGTACCGGTGAGGTCTTTTTGTGCATGAAATTTTCGTGTATCTTAAAAACAAGGTCTAAATTTACGCCTTGGAGGCCTTCGAGAAATTGCCTTTTTCTTTCAGCGGGGAGATTCGTATAATGGTCTGCGATATGCTGCTGGTTGTATGCTTTTAAGATTTCAAAGAGTGTTGCTTCAGTCATGCCTCATCTCCGGTATGTTTGTCGTAATTCTTAAACCTCTTCACCAGCGTCATGGTGTTCTTGCCGGAGGTTGTCTCATAGTACATCTCATCCATGATAGAGCGCATTATATGAAGCCCCATCCCGCACACAGGAAGTGTTTTGCTGTTTCCCGGTTCAAAATCTATTTCCCGGCAATCCTCGCATCTTTGTGGGTCCATGCCTTTTCCCGTGTCCGAGATTTTAATGGTTATCCTGTCGTCGAAAACGAGAGTAGTGATTTCCACATTGTTACCTTGCTGCAAACCGTAGGCGTGTTTGATGGCATTAGTTACGCCTTCCACAACTGATAGCTCGATATTACGAGAGAGGGCTTCAACCAGCGGGATGGATTTACATATTGCCTTTACCGCAACACCAACGAGACTTACATTTTCGAGCCTGCGTTCTGTGATGAAGGTTATGGATTTTTCCGGGAGAGTAACTTCCATGTTAACCTGAAAGCGCTTTGAGCGCTTCCTCCTCTGTGGAAAAAATCTGTAATACCATGTTCATCCGGGTAAGGCGGAAGAGCGTTATTACCGTGTCGCTGATGCCGCATATGACGAGATCCCCATCATTCCCTATTGTCTTGAGACTTGATACAATGGCCCCGAGTCCGCTGCTGTCAACAAAATCTACTTCAGCAAGGTTAAGAATGATACGTTTGTTTCCCGCATTGATCCAGTCTATCATCTTCCCTTTAAAATCCGTAGCCACCGAGGCATCAATCCTTTTTTCTGATGGCTTTACGATGAGAATGTTTTCAATCTTCATTTTAAAATCCGTATCTCGTATCTTAAAATCCGTATCTCGTATCTTAACTGCAGTGAATAGTCGTTAGTCAAAAACCTATTTACCATTCACAACATTTCATATTTTCTGCCTTTTTAACTATTCACTATCTGCTATTCACTATTCACTGCCTTTTTCACACCTGAGGAGGCTTCTCCTTACCGTATGGAGCTAACGGTACCTGTTGTTGTACAAAATCACAGAAAACCTGCAACTCATAGAGGAGCTTTTCAAGGTCTTCCCTTACATAAGTTCCAACGCCCTTCTCAAAAACTGTTTTTACGGATATAAGACTCGTAACCTGCTTTGTCATGGATGGGAGCTTTATGACAACCGGGTCCGGTTTGGGTTTCTTCCATGCTGTGAGCAAATTATTCAGGGCAGCATTGGTGACCGGCGTTTTTAAAATAGCATTGAATATTTTCATAAGATCGGGACAATCGAGGTTGGCGGCGAAGAGATATCCCTGGGAAACGGGCAGATTTTCTGCCCGAATTGCTGCCTGAATCTCATCAGAAAGTTTTAAAAGTGAAAGCCCGTTAAACAGCGTCCTTACTGTCTTTCCGGCAATTTCTGAAATTGTAGAAACAGTTTCTACAATTTCCTGCGTGAGGTCGTCTGGCCTTCTGTCATATTTTATGAGGTCGTTCATAACCCCATCCACATCATAGTTTTTGCCTGCCTGTGCCTCGGACGAGGCAGACAGGTCGGGATGCCTTGCCTGAATATATGCCAATATGCCCTTTGCCTGGTCTATCGGGTTTAGGTCTTCTCTCTGGAGGTTTTCTGTTAACTGATATGCCAGGATTTCATCCTTCTGCGTAGCCGCATCAAGGATACGCACCGGTATGGATTCCATATCAAGCATCGAGGATGCCATATACCGTCTTTCCCCGCAAACGAGAAGGTACTTATCGCCTCTCGGTGTCACGATAATGGGTTCTATGACACCCCGTTCTTTAATGGACTCCATAAGGGCCTTAAAAGAATCACTCTCCGTATCGATACTTGAGCGAATCTGCTCTTCCACGATAATATCTCCGAGAGGCAGGTACATAAATTCCGGACTCTCAACTGTTTCCTCTGCTGCCATTTCTTACCCCCTTGTTTTTGTTGAAATTCTAACCCTGAAATACGGAAAATACAAATATTTTCTTAGGGCGGGACGGACATTCCTTAAAAAGTAAGAAACTGCTCGGTGTTCCTCTTGAAAAAGTAAAAGGGGTCTTGCAATTACACATCCCATTGTCCCGCCTTCGGCAGGATTAAACCGTACGCCTGTCCACCAAGACACTCGCGGCGCAGGTGGGGATATCGGATTGCGGATATCGGATTGCGGATTGCGGATTGAGGAGAGTTATATACTTTTTGCCCTTTGCCCTTTGCCCTCTGCCTCTTTCATATCCTCTGTCTTCTGACTTCTGACTTCTGTCTTCTGCCCTTTGCCCCCTATTTCCACCCCTATTTCCCTCAACTAATCAACAACGTCCCCCCGTGCCCCTTTGTTACAAATTGCCCCCAAAAACAGCACTTTAAGCAGATTTTATTGGGTTTTTTCAACTCAAAACTTAACATTTAAGGCTCAACACTGCCTTTAAAGGATTTGGTCCGACCCCAATTGAATTGTGTATACCCTGACCCAATCAACCTCCATCTGCTTTGGCCAATCTGTTGTAGCATCGGGTGCCCCGGGCCAGTCTCCGCCAACAGCCAGGTTGAGGATAATAAAGAAAGGCTTCCGGAATACGGAGTATCCGTCTTTTCCACTGACTGGAATCCTTACTTTTTTGTATAAATGGTTGTCCACATAGAATTGAATCTGACCGGAACTCCACTGAATACCGAAAACATGAAAATCATCATTAAACCAATTTCCGTGAACATTCTTATAAAATGCCGTCTCACTTTTAATCTCATTGGACTCTGTTGCACTCAGATTGGGCCTGTGCAAACTGCCCCAAATGGTCGCATTTTCCACACCATCGGCACTTCCAACCATCTCCATGATGTCTATTTCTCCGCAATTTGGATGACCGGCCGAATCAATATTCTCACCAAGCATCCAGAACGCAGGCCATATTCCCTGGCCATATGGAAGTTTGATTCTTGCTTCGATCCTGCCATAGGTCCAGGATGCCTTTCCCTGGGTTGAGATTCTTGCGGAGGTATATTCGTTTCCACCGAATGGCATTTTTCGTGCCTCAATAATCAACTTCCCGCCCAAAACCTTTATATTCGACCCATCCGTGTAGTATTGAAGTTCATTGTTTCCCCATCCGTTCCCGCCAACGTTAAAAGTCCATTTGGACATATCCAGGTTATTTCCGTTGAATTCGTCACTCCAGACAAGCTTCCATTGAATTGCCTTTTCCGGGAATACGGAGATGACCTGTTCTTGAATATTCTCTAACAGCGAACAACTGGTTATGAAGAGCGAAATAAGGATCATCGCGACAACGCGTACCGTTGATATAACGAGTAAATCAATACTGATTAGTGCGCGAGTTAGTAAATACATAGCATAGGTGTAACCCCAACATTCATGCAACCAGCGGCCTTTTGTGGGAGCAAGTATAAAAATTTCTGTCTTGTATGTCAATGGAATACAGACCGCAAAATATCGGTTTGTTGCTTCTATTTATGCTCGCCAATTAGAAGCTTTTTAAACTTAGAAAGGCAGGGGTCAGAGATGATCCTGCCTTTTGTGCACCTAGAAAGTTATAATAAGTCTGGCCCCCAGTTGGTAATAGGTGTAGGCACCGTCAGCACCAACAGCATAATTCCCGCCCTCGGCGGTCGCTTCTATCGCCGCATGTTTCGAAAACCGGTATCCTAACATGCCCCCGCCGCCGCCAAAGAAGCTGGATTCCCCTACTTCATTTCGTTCGAATGACTGATACCCCCAATAGGGTTCAATATAACCATATGCGCGCCCTTTTTCAAAAGAAAGGTTTACAAAAAGGGCGTTCGAGATAAAATCGTGAGGATCGAAGTACCCGCCTCCGCTCTGCCTTCTAAAATCAAGATACCTGGCCCTGTAACCAATGGCAATTGCTGCCGGGCGGCGGAGGGCAAGGTAACTTATACTGGCAAGAACGTTGTGTGAATTGTTGTCATCAGAATAGTCCCGATAATTATAGTTTCCAAACAGGGAAATCCTGTCTGTAGCCTGATAAAAAACCGACAAGGCGGCATTCAAAGCGCTGATATGATTTCGAATGACACCCGCTGTATCCGACAGGGCATCCTCCCCAACCCCCACACCAGCACTGCCGCCCGGAATATCCACGTCTCCCCGGGCACTCCAGGAGATAAATGACCGGCCCAAATCGGGAAGGCCGACGCTGCCGCCGATACCACCATAAAAAGGCATACGGGAATAGGTCGAAAGAACAACGCCGTCGGTCGATATACTCCCGTTCAAATCTTCTGCATCCGTATGTACGTAGTCGATGCTTGTCTTCCAGTTTCCAACCCATGCGGTTCCCGACTGGAAGTAACGCCATACGTTATTATCATCGCTGTCATGATAAAAGCTGAATCCTGACGACAGGAAAGGGTTGAACCTTATATCTCTCAGGTCCTTCAGTTCGTTAAGACTCTTCTCTTCGTAAGGGAAAGCGGGTTTCAACAGGGGAAGATTTCTGTCCGTGGCTACCCGATCATTGCTGAGAAGATAGGCATAGGTAAGTCCTTCCCGTGCATCGTAATCGTCTTTCTTTTTCACAAGATCACTGTACAGAGGAATGGACGTTCGGAAGTTTCCCTTGAGTCGTAAAACGCTGGCACGGACAAGAAGGGCATCGCGATTGTCAGGTGTTGCAGCAAGAACCTGATCAATTTCCTTCAATCCTGCATCGAATTCCCCTGACCAGAGAAGGATTCGCGCAAGCTGGATCCGGGCGGGTGCAAATGATGGATTTTCTTCCAGGATGATGATTAGTTTCTGTCGCGCCACGGAAAGATGTCCGGCCCAGGACAGAACGGTTGCCATCCGGAGCCGCTCGTCTGACGTGAAAGTTTTTGAAAGGACGAGGGCTTTCATGTACTCATCGGCAGCAGCCGGGTGCTTTCCTTCATCAGCCAACCGGTCGCCTGTTGCCATCGTCTGTCGGGCAATATCGTCCTGGGTGAGCACCTGAGGTTTTTCGGCTTCAACAATCGCACCCTGCAAGCTATCGACCTCCTGGCGCTGATAAGGTAATGCCGGAACGAGTAGATTAAAGTTGCGTCGGGCCTCGGCCATGTTGCCCGCAGCAAGATAGGTATAGGCTAGGCCGTTTCTGGCTTCAAAATCTTCTTCCCTCTTCAGGAGTGCTTGATAGATGGAAGCGGCTTCATCGAATTCCCTCCTGGTTCTTAAAGTATCGGCCTTCAATAGAAGGACGTCGCGGTCCTCCGGGGCTTGTCTGAGCGCGCGCTCCGTTTCATTGGAAGAAAGATCCATCTTTCCGGACCAGAAGAGTACACGCGCCAGTTGAACGCGTGCTTTCAGGTTATCGGGATTTTTTTCGAGAAGAGCGCTCAGTTCGCGCTGGGCGAGATCGAGATTGCCGCCCCACGCAAGCACTGTAGCCATAGCAAGACGATCACTATCGGAAAACGGTGCATTTGTTGAGAGCGCCTTTTCATATTCTGCCGCAGCCTTGGCGAAATTTCCCTCGCGGGCATATTGGTCTCCCTGTTCCTTTATCGTCATCGCATCATTCGCCTGAGAGACTCCGTCTGCGGCAAATACTGGTATCGTGAATCCATACATCAAAAGGAAAAACACGCCCCAATAACACAAAGAATATTGTCGGCCTGCCATCACTGCCCTCCTATTCGGGATTGAAAAGCAAAAAGTTGATTATTTTCACTCATATTGATGCGGGGAATTTCCGTATAATTATCAGCGTGCTGATAAAACCCCGGTTTTGAGGTCAGGATATAACGGAAGCCAGCTTTCCGTGCAACAGCAATGCTTCTTTCGTTATATAAACCATAGGGCCAGGCGATGATTTCCGAGGGGGTTCCCATCTCCTGCTTGAAAATACTCTGGAATCGCTGCAGGTCTTCAAAGAGGACCTCATCGGAAACACCTGCGGCGCCTTGATTCCGGAGAACATGCAGGCGATCCGTATGGCATCCGAGAGAGACCAGCCCACTGGCCGTGAGATAACGGTATTCATCCCAACTCAGCGTTGGCCTGGCGCCTCGATCTGTAATATAAGAGCCGACATACTCTCCGATGATGTTGATAGTTGCCTTGAAACCATAGGCGCGGAGAAACGGAAAGGCATAATTGATAAACGAGGCATATCCGTCGTCGAAGGTGATAACAACGGCGCAATCCAGAGAAGATTCCGTGTCGAGATCGGCAAAGGAAATGGCCTTGTATCCGTTGGCGTAAAGCCATTCCATGTGTGCTGCAAAAAGTCTGGGTGTAATGGTGTAATCATCACTCATCTCAAAAGAAATATCGTGATAAAGCAGAACGGGAATGGAAATCTTTCGAAAACCGTCCTGTGCGAAAGACACCTTGGGCAGAATAATGACGGTCATAACCGTTTGCAAAAAAGCCCGTCTTGTTAAATCAAAATTCATGAATGGATCTCCGCAAGGTATTGCCGATAGATCGCCAGGCTCTTTTTTTCGTAAAAATGATACAGCGGGACATTCCAACCGGTCCAGGCGTAGGTGCGGACGATCCGGGGCAGCATCACCCGGGGCAGCATGTCTGTTGCATTATGCGCTTTTCCTGTTTTTTTCGCCAGGAGACCTTTGCCTTCTGGTTTGTAAGAAAACGCCACAAACCGGATGCCGTCCGTCTGTCGGGTTGTTTGATCCCCTTGCTTCCAATAAACGGTTCTTGAACTTGGATCCGTAACCATGATCAATCCCCAGGGAATGCGCAGTTCGATCATTTTATCGGAGAGATAGAAATCCGCAAGGGAATCATTCTGCGCGTGCCGGAGATCCAGGCTGCCGTGACGCAATGCACTCATGGAAAAAACCTTAGCAGGGTAGAAGTGTTCCCTGTCCTTGCTGATGCGGCGGTCGTTCGTCTTGTTCTGCATGCACACCCAGGCCCCTTCCCTTGATGGCCTTGGCCACAATTCCTTCTTCGGATCATTCAGATATTTGTCGTAGGACATGCACACAAGGATGCGGCTTGTTTTTGTCCCGGTAAGGTGGATAAGGAACTTGAGACCAACAGGGCTTGATATCCCCAGATTGAATGGCAGCAGAAATTCACCGGCGGCAGGGTCGCATGTATCAATGCCGATCACATAATGGCCCTTGTTGAAATCGATGGTATCGCCCGTCATGAGTGCGAGATAGAGGAATCCTTCGTCATGCTGCGCCGAAAGAGACTGGAGACGTCTGGACGCATCGGCTCCATCGGAAAAACGATGCTCCAACGCCCCCTCATTCTGATACAAAACAGTTGCATCGCGCCATTCGGAGGGATCACCTTTTAAGGTAACCTTCTTGGATGGATAATTCGGATAAGCGGCGATGAGTCCATAGCACTGTTCGGCATCCTGCAGGTTGAACCAGAGTTGATTGCGGTCCGCGGGAAGTTCATAATTCGAGAAAAGCCAATTGCGCTTAAACCATTCGTCGAACCAACTGAAAAGAGCACCTCCCGCCATTCCTGTCCCGTGAATCGCCTTGATCATCTCCCCGTTGATTTTCCCCTGTTGCACTTCGTTGTGACCGCCGTGGTGCCAGCCGAGGCGATGCCAATGGGAAACTTCGCGGCTACTGGGCACGCCGTATTCCGCAATCAGAACAGCCTGCCTTCCGTGGTGTGCTTTCAGGAGACGCAGATAGGCGTCGTATGGCTTCTCCTGGTCGAGGTAATCATTGTTCATGAAGTCGGGATAGTAGGGATAGGCATGATAGGTGGCAAAAAAACCGTTCCCTGCTTTGGTGATAATCTTGGCGGTATCAAGGGCCTCCACATCTTCGTTTTCATTGCAATTTGCTTTTTTAACGGTCAGCCCCTGCCAGAGGAGACCATCTTCATATTGGGATTCCGAAGGATGGACGAGGGGATCAAGAGTTGGCCAACAAACCGTGGAGACGGGGTGGGTTACTCCATATCGTTCCTTTTCGTATTTGAGGAGAAAATCGAGCATCTGTGTAATCCATGCCTCGAAAGGCGTCCCCTGGTCGATCGACAGAAAATGACCATCATATTGGTGGGCTTTGGGACCCATCAGTTGGTTGTATTCCCTGATAGGACAACCTTCCCATTCGCGACCTAAAATAATCCCCATAGCATAGCGTGAAACATCACATTTATAGGAACCGTGTGGATAACCCGGTCTTTCTGGAAGCATTGCGCTGCCGAAGAGAATATCGATGGTCTCGGTGATCTGTTTATGAATATAGGAAAGATAGGTTTCCTTGGAAAAATTACCATCATCAGGGGGTTCAATCCAGATGCCCTGCAGAAGGAAAAGGGCATCTTTTTTCTCGTTATATTCGTAAAGCGCCTCATAAAACGAGGGCGACTGAATGGTATAGACCCTCACCGCGTTGAACCCGGCAGCGACCATCTGCTCGAACCAGAGGCGGTAGGTATGTTTGCCGATGGGATATTCTCCTGGAAAATAACCGGGGACGGCAAGGCCGAGGTTGATCCCCTTAACAAATATCGGTTTCCAGGCGTCACTAACACGGCGCTCAAAGACATCATGGAGGGTTCTGAAACGGACCTGGCGTCGCCGGGGATAAGGTTGCCTGGTTGCCGCAAGCTTTTTTTCAATACCTTTTGCAAAGAGTAACACTTCATTGTTTTGCGGATCCATGTCAAGGCCCTTGTAGCATGCCCAGCGGGCGGTCGGGTAATCTTCAAGCCCCTCATAAGCACGGGCAAGGCCGACCCATCCATCGGGACTCTTTTTCTCATCGACGGCACGACGGAAAATGTTGATCGCTTCCTGATAATCACCCCGTTTCAGGGCGGTCTGTCCCTTTGTCTCAGGCGGCATTGGCTTTCTTCTCACTCTTCCGGAGTTGCCGGCTGTATTCCCATCGCTGTTTGCCGAATAAGAACTGGAAGAATGCCTGGAACCGCCAGAACGCATTTACCTGGCGATAGCCGAAATTTTCAAATACCGCATATAAGAGCAATTTAAAAAGATCTGTCCATTTCGGATACCGGCGAAAGGTGATTTCTTCAAGAAAAATCCCCATTGCGGACAGGAAGATGCCGTAGGCAACAGCGAGCCCCAGAAAAAGCATGAAATAATCATAGTTGATCATGCCGAAGTAACAGGACAAAGGTATAACGATGTAGCCGGTAAACTCTATCAGCGGACTGATCATTTCGATAAAGACATTGTATGGCATTGCGAGCATTCCAACACGTCCATAGCGCGGATTCAGAAGGGCTGTCTTGTGCTTCCAGAGGGTCTGGATCAGACCAAGTTGCCAGCGGCGCCTCTGGCGGCCCAGCATCCGCATCGTTTCCGGAACTTCTGTCCAGCAGATGGGGTCGGAAACAAAACGGATACGGTAAGGTATTCTTTTGAACCTATAGTGCTTGTGCAATCGTACGATAAGTTCCATATCTTCAGTAACGTTGTCGTGGGCAAAACCTCCCACTGTAATAACCGCCGCCTTCTGGAAAAATGAAAACGTGCCGGATATGACCAGGTTCAAGTTCATTGTATCCAGACCAACCCGTCCGAATAAAAAGCTCCTCAGGTATTCGACGACCTGGAAACACACCAGTGTACTCTTCGACAGTTCGATGGACGTCACAACACCGTCCTTATGCTTTGTCCCGTTCAGCACCCGGACGACGCCTCCGGATGCGATCACTGGTATCTCGCTTTGCACAAGGGGCGTTACTAGCCTAATCAGCGCATCTCGCTCCAGAATGGAATCGGCGTCCTGGACACAGATATAAGGGCTCTTGCAAACATTGATTCCACAGTTGATGGCATCCGCCTTGCCGCCATTTTCCTTATCCACAACGAGCAGATTGGGAATACGGCTGGTGTAGTAAAATCCCTTCACCATCCTGGTTTTAATCATATCGCGGTACAGCGGGTCAATACGACGCAATGCATAGCGGGAGATCAGCGTTTCCAGCATGCCGTCCGTTGATCCGTCGTTGATGACAATCACTTCCACCCAGGGATAATTCATGGCGAGGGCAGACTCAACGCTCCGAATAATGATTGTCTTTTCGTTTCTGGCAGGGATAAGAATGCTCACGGGCGGCATCTCTGAGCGTTTCTCGAGGTCCCGGAAGGGGGCATAGCGGACTCGGCTGATATGCTGGAGGATAACAACGAGGGCTATAGCCAGAAGCGCGGAATAGATGGCCTGAACGACTCCGTAGTAGACCCCGATGAAGTAATTGAAGCCGATGATCGCCGAAACGATGATTCCTCTCATGCGACATCGCCCGTTTGCAGGATTTGCATCAATTCAACATTGATTTCCGGACGGTTTTCGCCAGCCTCAAGGGCTTCACGCAACGGTGTGGAAAACCCCACCTGGTGCATCGAAGTCAGAATGCGCACCGTCTTGGCTTTTCTATCGAGATCAGGTCCACCCAGATATTCAATGAGATCCAGGATGTAGCCGGTGCGCTGGATCTCTTCGGAAATGCCTTCCTTGGCATAGCGATCCGGTGTTTCAAGCAATTCGAGGAATGCATCGACCGACGCCTCTCCTGTTTCGACGAGCGCGAAAGTGGCGGCGTCCCGCACCTGCCACCGCTCGTCAAGAGCAAGTTTCTTAAGCATCTCGATAAAATTATCACACCTTAATTTACCGAATTGTTTTGGCAGCCTGAAGCCGAACAAACCAGACCGGATCGTTCAGTAATGGCAGGAATACCTGCGGATCGTACGAAAAAGACTGGTTCTCGCCGAGTGCGAGAGCCCGCAACGCTTTTCCTCTGACCTCGGGATCCGGATGAGACAGCTTGGTCAGAGCGAATTCAAACATTTCGCGGCTGACCGGGAAGGCTATCAATGTCTCGAGAATCACCGCAATCATTTTGGGATCATCCGTCTTACCGGCATATTGCAGAAGCACTTTACCGGCCCATGGTCCAAACAGAAGCAGCGATGTCTGGATCGCCCTCACCGTCACATTCCCGTCCTTAAGAAGGGCAGGCAGAGCGGAGAGAACACGCTCAAGCGCATTGTCGGTTCCGATGCGGCAGAGAGAGCGCAAGGCGACCGTGGCAACTTCCGACTCCTTATGGCGGATCAGCCGAAAAAGGGGCTCGACAGCTGACGGGGCCCCGATCCGTCCGAGCTTGTCGGCGGCGGTGGACAGTTTGATGGATGAACCGCGTGAAGACAACTGGCTGTGATAGTACTTTGTATAACCCAGTGTCTCGAGCAGTTTCAGTGCATGCACTTTTGATCCTTCCTGTTCGCACAGCTCCAGAAGAATGCCTTCGGTGGCGATCCACTCCAGCGAACCGGCGCGGACAGTCGAATTGTGAACGAATTGATCGATGCTACCGGAAGTGATGATTTCCGCAATTGCCGGTCTGAACTTTTCCCGCAGCCGATCAAGCTTTTCATAGCGCCGCTTGTTTCCCACACGCCGGGTGACAGAGAGCAACACAGAAGCAAAGATAAGGCAGAAAACGGTGATAATGACACCGGTAAGGATCAACTGTAAATTATTCACGTTGAGTTTCCTCTTTGCTTGAAGATGCTTTTATATTTGTAATTTAGGTTCCCTGGCCCTCTTGCAAAACTCCTGAATTAAACCATTTCTCTTATGATTTATAGAGAATTTAAGGCCCTCCCTGTAGTAAAATGTGTTGTCAAGACAACATGTTACAAAGGAGAGCCTATTGAAATTATCAGAAAGAATATCATGGTTGAAAACAACAATACAAGAGAATTTATTCCCCCATTTAAGAGAATGTTTTGATGACCCCTTAACAGAAAAACAGAGGGACCTCATCATGACCCTTGAGGTTGTTGAAATAGAAAAGCATGTTACTCATCTGAATGACTCAGGTACAGGAAGCGAGCGGCTGTGGATATCACCTTCCCCCATTTCATTGTCCCGCCTTCGGCAGGATTAAACCGTACGGCCTGCGGATATCGGCAGTGATTCAGTGAATAGTCGTTAGTGAATAGTGAACAGTCAAAGACATTTTATCAAGCTCATTGTCGTTCCCCCGTTCGGGGACAGGACTCTTTTGCCATATTTTAAAATCCTTGAAATTTTTAATCTTATTCACTATTCACTATTCACTGCAAATTGCCATCCGAATCTCAGGAGGATTTTTAAAAAAAGTGAAATCGTGCGAAGCAGCGTCCGTATTGACTTCCCTGAGATTTCAATAGTTGCCGCCAATGTGGCGGCAAATTCCTTGGATCGCTGCAATCGTTCCATGAGGGCTTTGCTCTGTTTGGGGGATAACAGTCCTTTGGCCGAAGCGATTTGACGCGGTTCCTGGGCAGCCGGCACCTCGCGGATTGTTTCAGTAACGTTCGGCAGGGTCGCACATCCTCCGCTGAGGGTTAAGATAGAAATCAAGAGAAAGAATAGCAGAGAAAACATGGCTCCGCCCCCCACAACGAGGCCTGCCACCCCGTTCTCTTTTTATTCTACCTTCTTCCATTCCTTGTCCGGATCGAATGCCTTCATCGCCTGCGCGATCTTTTCCGTCGTTTTCCCCAGATTCCTCTCGTAAACCATACCATCCTGATTCACCACAAAAGTCATGATCCCGGAGCTTCCATACCGGGCAGGATAGGCCACAAGAGCAAAACCACCAACCATCCTGCCGTTGACCACATAGTCGTAAGCCCCTCCCGGAGCGTTCTTTCCCTGGGACGTAAGGATCTTGTAGTAGTAACCATGGTAGGGTATAGGTTTGTCATCGGGTCCTGTTGTAGCATAACCTTCCTCCCTGGCGGCCGCAAAGAAAGGTCCCATAGGGCTCAACTCCTCACCTTCCTTCGTCTCCCAGTAAAGGCCGTCTTTCTTTCCAGGTTCGCTTACAAACTTGCCTGCGTATTCTAAAAGCTTGTCGCCATCGCGATCCTTGAGCGCATATTCCCGCTGGGCGTCCACATAGGCCATGCATACCCGGATGACACTAAGCTCATTCTTTCCAATCCTCCTGTTAATGATCTCTTCCTTGCCTTCTTTGGTGTGGAAGAACCATGATTTACCCTTCTTCACAAGAGGGATGGGAAGGGGCCAGTCTTCGTTTCCGACATAGAGTATTGCCTTTTTGTCTCCCACCCTGTCCAGTTTGTTCTTTTCCTCATAGGACCTTAAGAAACGCTCACGACTTTCTCTGTCGGCAACCTCGTCGCCGGAAAAAATAAGGTTTTTGCTACCACGTCCGAAGATGGTCGTAAGCATTTTTTGGTCATTACTTTTTAATGCGCTGACCATGGCTTCCACCGCACCTTCAGGAGACGAGAAAGACTTCTGCCTGGTACCTGCAGCATTGGCAGGAGAATGAATAACCAGGAGGGTCATCATGAGAACGAGGATAATCGCCGGAGTGAACCAATATACCGAAATATGTTTATTATATGAAGCCATGTGAATCATGTGTTATTCCTCCTCAAGTGGATATTTGTGAGTGGTTCTGGTCGCACTCTCATCAACGGCGTCCTGCATCGGCAGGTTTTTTATCGCTTGCCTTGCCTGCTTTCTCACCACCGGGACGGCTTACGTTTGCACCGCTCGGTTTGCTTGCTTTCACACCACTGGGGCGACTTACGGTTCCGCTGCGGGGCGCCGGGCCGGCTTTCGGGGTGATCACAGTCTTGCGGCTTGCACTGCCGCGGTTACTCTGCGCCTTCACCTCACGGCCACTGCTGCCGGCACCGCCAAGAACGGCTGGTGCTTTCTGCTGTTGCAGTGTCTGAGCTTTCTGCTGTTGCGGCGCCTGACGTGCGGTAGTACTCCTGTCTTTCTGTGCCGGCGGCCGTTTAACCCCTGAAACATCTCTACGCTCCTGCACGCCCCCCTTGTTCCGGGGCTGCGTTGACATTCCCGTAGTGTCCGGAGTATGGCCCCTGACGTCACGTCTCGCATCGGGATTGCCCTTAGGTGCTTGTCCATACCGCTGGGCTACATTATTATCCCTGTATGCGACACCTTTTCGGTGTATCGGGTCATGCTGCCATGTGCCATGGCCCCCACCGCCATACCGACTGGCATACACGTTGCGGTTTATATAGCGGTTGTTGACATATGTGTTCTGGTATATATTGACGGTTGCGCGATGGTGACCCCAGTCAAAGCCGCCCCACGCATAGCCCCAGGCTGCCCCTACAACTATGGCCAGCCCCAGGGAGATGGCGGCGCCCGTTATTACTGCTCCCACCGGATAGTAACGGTAGGGAGGATAGGCGGGATACCACCAGGGACCATATACGACCATGGGGTCGTAAGCAGGCACGTATACAACCTGCGGGTTGATGGGCTCAATCACAATATTCTGGTCCTGGGTCACCACTCTTTGCTGGTTTGTGTTTTGCAGCGTACCCTGGGTCTGAGCTGCCGCCCTCAGTTTCTGAACCGTGGCCATGACCTGGTCTTCCTGGCTTAAGAAGGCGTCTCCCAGTCTCTGCGTCCAGTCGAGTCTCTGATCCATCATCCCCAGCACTGAGGGGAAATTCACCAACGACTTGACGCTCGGATCCCAGTCCTGCTGGTCCAGAGCAGCAGCGAACTGGTCTCCGCTCAAGTTCCGGTTTGCTGTGGCCCAACGATTTGCTGCAACAACCTCTATTGGATAGGTGGCAGCCATCAGCACCTGAACGAGCAGTGAGTCCGGGTAGAGCGCTATCGGCGCGAGCATCTGGTCCAACTGTTCCTGCCTGAACACAGGAGGCACACCGCCACCCTGGGCAAAAACACCAGGAGGTGCTGCCATAAGCAGAATAAGTAGCCATACCAATGTCCTAATACATGTTTTTGTGGTCATAGTTTTTCCTCTC
>JAPLKD010000070.1 GCA_026388245.1 Pseudomonadota bacterium
CTCTATCTCGGGGGAAAATACGAGTTAATAAAAATAGACGAGTTCAGATTTCTCTGGGTGGTTGATTTTCCGCTTCTTGAGTATAGCGAAGAAGAAAAGAGATATATGGCGAGGCACCATCCTTTCACATCGCCTCAGGGAAATATCAGGGACTTTAAGGGTGATTATGAATCAATAAAGGCCAAAGCCTACGACCTTGTTTTAAATGGTGTTGAAATAGGTGGAGGCAGTATAAGGATATTCAGAATGGATGATCAGATGGAGATGTTTAAACTCCTCAACATAAAAGAAGAAGAAGCCATTGAAAAGTTCGGATTTTTATTGGAAGCCCTTGAAATGGGGGCACCTCCCCATGGTGGTATCGCATTTGGTTTTGACAGGATTCTCATGATATTAATGAGGCTTGATAGTATCAGGGACGTAATACCATTCCCGAAGACACAGAGAGGCACCTGTTTACTTACTGGAGCGCCATCCAGAATAGCGCAGAAACAGTTGAACGAGCTGAAGATACGAACCACAGCAGAATCAACGTGAATAGTGAACAGTGAATGGTAAAAGGGAGGAAAAACAGAAGGTTAGAAGGTTAGAGGGTTAGCTAAACTTCCAATCATCCAACCATCTAATCATCTGTGAACGGCTGTGAACTGTGAACCGAATAGGAGGTTTCATTGAAAAATAAAAAAGGTTTTATCTTTAAAAATGTCCCAAAACACGCTAAATATCCGTTGATTGATGTGGAAACCCCGGAGCTCTTCAGGGATATTTTTCCATATACCGATATGTGTAAGGTAAAGTTTGATCACAAGATAGAATTGATTGACCCTCCCGATGAGATATATATCACTGACACAACATTCAGAGACGGTCAGCAATCCAGACCTCCTTTTACAGCAATCCAGATTGAAGATTTGTTTGACCTCATGCACAGGCTTGGCGGTCCCAACGGTGTTATAAGACAGTGTGAATTTTTCCTTTATACGGATAAGGACAAAGAAGCAGTAGTGAAATGCATGGAAAAGGGCTACCGGTACCCTGAGATTACCGGGTGGATCCGCGCGGTAAAGGAAGATCTGCAGCTTGTTAAAGCATTAGGGTTGAAGGAGACAGGGATTCTTACGAGTGCTTCTGATTATCATATTTTTATGAAATTCAAGAAATCAAGGTCACAGGTTTTTAAGGATTACATAAAGATAGTTGAGAGCACCGTTGAGCAGGGAATCATTCCGAGATGCCATTTCGAGGACATTACGAGGGCCGATATATACGGTTTTTGTGTTCCCTTTGCCCAGGCGCTTATGAACATTTCAGAGGATGCAAAGATCCCCATCAAGATAAGGTTATGTGACACCCTCGGCATCGGTATTACTTATCCTGGTTCAGCGCTCCCGAGATCAATGGGTAAGATAATACGGGCAATGATAGACGACGCAGGGGTTCCGTCAGAGTATCTTGAATGGCATGGACATAACGATTTCAATAAAGTAATTGTGAATAGCGTAAGCGCATGGCTCTACGGATGCTCATTCGTAAACGGTACGCTTCTCGGCATCGGAGAAAGGACAGGCAATGCCCCCATTGAAGGACTGATCATGGAGTATATTTCGCTTATCGGTGATGACAACGGAATGGATACTACAGTAATTACCGAGATAAGAAACTATTTTGAAAAAGAGTTGGGGCATAATATACCGAAAAATCAACCTCTTGTTGGTGTCGATTTCAACGCAACATCCGCAGGTGTCCATATTGACGGGATATTGAAGAACCAGGAGATTTACACATCCTTCGATACGAACAAAATACTTAACAGACCCATAACGGTAAATATAACGGATAAATCAGGCCTTGCCGGGATTGCCCACTGGATAAATGCACATTTCGCAAGGACAGGAAAAGACAGGATAGAAAAGATTCATCCCTCTGTCGGGAAAATCAATAAATGGATTGTCAGGCAATACGATGAGGGCAGGGTAACCTGCATGTCAGACAATGAGATGGAGCATCTTGCGAGAAGATACCTCCCTGAAATCTTTGTTTCCGAGTTTGAACTTTTAAAGAAGAAGGCATACGATATGGCTGCACATCTTATTGAGAGATACATTGAAGACCCTGAAGTCATGACTATGGTTCCTGAGAGGCAGGAGGAAATATTGAAGAACGTCGTAGAGGAGTACCCTTATATTCAGTTTGCCTATTCTGTTAATAGTGAAGGCATTAAGACTACGAAAAACATCACGCAGGCCGTAGACAAGGCAAAATATTACAAGATAGGTATGCATGAGGATTTTTCAGACAGAGATTGGTTTATTAACCCCATGAAGACCGGAAAGGTAAATGTAACAACCATCTATTCATCAAGGATTACAGGCGCTTTGTGTGTAACTGTGTCGGGCCCGATCAGGGATGAGTACGGAGATATTACCGGTGTTCTGGGTTTTGATATACGATTTGAAGACCTTACCAAGGCAGAGGAACAATAATAAATAAATGGGTAAGACGATAGCAGAAAAGATCTTAAGCATGAATACGGGCGTTGACCTGAAACAGGGTGACTATGCCATTGTGAATGTTGACAGAATACTCCTGCAGGATGGCACTGCCCCTCTTGCAATCAGAAAATTTAACGATATGGTTTTTAAATCACTCTTTGATGGAGAGCGGGTAAATTTTTTTATTGACCATGCCTCGCCTAGCCCGAGGATGGAGCTTTCCAACGACCAGATTGCCATAAAGGCATTTGCAAAAACTCATGGTGCGAATATGCATGAGGTTGGTGATGGAATCTGCCATCAGATTATGTCGGAAAAGATACTGGCCCCCTCTGAAGTGCTTGTAGGTGCCGATTCACACACCTGCACAGGGGGCGCCCTTGGTGCCTTTTCTACAGGGATGGGCTCCACGGACGTTGCCGTGGCAATGGGGCTGGGGAAGACATGGATGAGGGTTCCTGAAGGCTTGAAGTTCGTAGTTGAAGGGAGGTTTTCTCCCGGAGTATTTCCCAAAGACTTAATCCTT
>JAPLKD010000189.1 GCA_026388245.1 Pseudomonadota bacterium
TTCTTCTTTCTCCTTAAGAAGTGAGGCCTCAATTTCCATGTCTTCAGTTAGGGACTTCGTAATATTGTAAGCCCTCTTGAAACCGACCATGAGCTTTTTGAATGCCTCGATGGATTGCTGCGTCTCAAGGGTAATAAGTCTTAAATAGCCGTCATAAATGTCCCGGGCGACACAAGGCAATACACTCTCCACAAATTCCTGGTTATGATTTTCTTCGATCATGGCAAATTTGAAACGGGTAATGAAAAAATCGAGGAGGGCATCTCTTGTTTCTTCAAAGGACAGTCTTTTTTGAATCCCGTCACCGCTGTCATATGCAATCTTTATCAATGCTTCCATGGGGATATGGAGCTTTTTGTCGATGGCAATTTTTATGATGCCAAGGGCTTGCCTCCTCAGTGCAAAGGGGTCAAGATTTCCCGTTGGGGTGATCCCTACGGAGAAAAATGAAGTAAGGGAATCAATCTTATCGGCGATACTCACCAGCGCCCCCAGCAATGACTGCGGAAGGGCGCCATTGCCGCCGCTCGGCAAATAATGTTCTTCAATGGCACGGGCAACATTATCGTCCTCGCCCTGATTTTTTGCATATATCCTTCCCATGATACCCTGGAGCTCAGGGAACTCGCCTACCATATGGGTGAGAAGGTCCGCCTTCATCATCCTTGATGCCCGTTCTATTAAAGGGGATAGCTCGCTGTTTACTATACGATCAGTGCCGTCAAAATTGAGTACAGTAGAAAGGTGGCGGGCTATTTTTATTACCCTATCCGTCTTCTGTTTTAAGGTTCCAAGCTTTACATGAAAAACGATAGAAGAAAGCTTATCATATAAATCAAAGAGCTTTATCTTCTTGTCCTCTTCAAAGAAAAACCGGGCATCTGCAAGCCGTGCCCTCAAAACCTTTTCGTTCCCTTTTATGACGTTTTTATCTTCAGCGGGAATCGTGTTGGCAAAGAATATGAAATACGGCATGAGATTTCCGTTCTCATCCTCAATGGGAATATATCGCTGATGGCTCTTCATGACATTGACAAGGACTTCTTTTGGTATGGCAAGGAACGCCTCTTCAAAACTGCCCCTTAACGGGTAGGGGTACTCCGTAATGTATAATATCTCCTTAATCAGACTGTTATCCCTTATAGCCTGCCCGCCGGTTTCTTCTTCTATCCCGGCTATCCCCTTCAGGATTATGTCCATCCTCTCCTGTTCGTTCACAATAATATGGTTGTTTTTTAATTTTTCAATATATTCTGAGGGTTTGCCAATCCCGACAGGCCCCTTTGAAAGAAACCTGTGTCCATAGGTAACATTCCCGCTTTTCACATCTGCAACAATGAACTTAATGAGGTCTTCACCGAACAGAGCGAGGAGCCACTGAATGGGCCTTGCATATTCGAAGCTTTCGCTACCCCACCGCATCCTCTTCTGGAATGGGATACGGGATATAGCATCCTGGAAAAAACCTGGGAGCATTTCTTTTGTAGGCCTTCCTGTTTCCACCTTCTCAACGGTGATAAACTCAACCCCGTCTTTTACACCCTTTTTGAGATCTTCTACATTAACACCCTGAGACCTGGCAAAACCCGTTGCCGCCTTCGTGGGGTTTCCCGATTCGTCAAATGCCGTGTTATAAGGGGGACCAAATTTGATAGTAACACTTTCTTCCTGCTTTTCGGCTGCATCATAGACAAAAGCAGCCATCCTTCGTGGCGTAGCCAGGATCTCAATATTACCGCAACTGACCCTGAGGTTATTAAGCCCATCCTGCAATAATTTCAGGAGACCTTCCTTTCCAGGCTCAATAAACCGTGCCGGAATCTCCTCGGTCCCAATCTCAAGTAAAAGGTCGCTCATTGCCTTTCTAACCCCTGCTTCGATGAAAGCAAGATTGAAGACAGTATTTTTATCAGTTGTTCTGTTTCATCTTTCAGATCATCTATTTCTTTACTGTATTTCATTTCTGATTCTTGCATGATTCTGAGCCAATATGCAGTCTCACGAGATTCCTTGTAAGCTATAGATATCTTTGCAATAAAGTCGGCTTTGCTTTGTCCTCCTTGGGCCTCATAAATGTTTGCTCCGATTGAAGTTCCTGAGCGAAGCAATTGCTTTCCAAGAATTCTCCCTACACTATCTTTTTCGAGTTGCCTGTAAAATTTAACAATTTTGAGGGAATATTTAACACTCCGCTCAAGTATATCAATACTATTTGCCTTCAAATTCTTCACTCTTCACTCTTCATTCTTAATTCTTAATTCTTAATTCTTAATTGTCTTTCATCAGCGGGAACCCCATTTCTTCTCTTTTCTTCAAGTAAAGTTCGGCGCACATCTTTGCAAGGTTCCTTACGCGTCCGATATAGTTTGCACGCTCGGTAACACTCACAGCCCCTCTTGCATCGAGCAGGTTAAATACATGTGAGCACTTCAGACAATAGTCATATGAAGGAAAGATAAGTCCCCTGCCCTTTGCAAGCCTTTCACCTTCGCGTTCATACATATCAAAAAACTGTCTGAGCATGACCGGGTCGGATTCTTCAAAATTATACGTGGAAAATTCCCTTTCGGGTTCAAGAAAAACATCTCCGTAGAGGACGTTTTGATTCCATTTTATGTTGTAAACATTATCAATATCCTGGAGATACATGGCTATTCTTTCGATACCGTAAGTAATCTCAACGGTAATCGGTGAAAGATTTATCCCGCCAACCTGCTGGAAATAGGTAAACTGGGTAATTTCCATGCCATCGAGCCATACCTCCCAACCGAGCCCCCATGCCCCGAGTGTTGGAGACTCCCAATCGTCTTCAACAAACCTGATATCATGATACAATGTGTCGATGCCGAAACTTTTCAGACTGTCAATATAGATTTCCTGAATATCCCTGGGTGAAGGCTTCATAATTACCTGAAACTGATAATAATGCTGAAGGCGGTTTGGATTCTCGCCGTACCGTCCGTCTGTCGGTCTTCTTGAAGGCTGGACATATGCAGTATTCCATGG
>JAPLKD010000209.1 GCA_026388245.1 Pseudomonadota bacterium
AAGCTATTTACTTTTATCAAAACTGGCCATATATTTAGCCTATGGAGATTTCAATGCAGGCTGATTTCATTGATGAACAAAACATTAATTCCATATTAGAACAGGCGAAAACCGCAACGAATAATGAAGCTCGTGAAATTATTGCAAAGGGAAGAGACGCAAAAGGATTGACCCCTTATGAAACGGCCGTCCTCCTGCAAAGCAACAATAAAGAGATCACGACATTAATGTATGATGCAGCACATGAGGTCAAAGAGAAGATTTACGGCAAAAGGCTTGTATTTTTCGCTCCCCTCTATATAAGCAATTATTGTGTCAATAACTGTGTTTACTGTGGATACCGCATTGATAACAAGATAAACCGGCGGCGGTTAAGCCCGGAAGAGATAGAGCAGGAAGTCGTGGCGCTTGAAGCAATGGGCCATAAAAGGATTGCATTAGAGACAGGGGAAGATCCGATAAATTGCCCGCTCGATTATGTTTTGGATTCAATGCGAAAAATCTACGAGGTAAAAGAAAAGATGGGTAGTATCCGGCGGATAAATGTAAACATCGCCGCCACTACGGTTGAAGACTACCGGAAATTAAAGGAAGCCGGAATCGGGACATATATCCTTTTTCAGGAAACCTACCACCGCTCCACTTATGCGAAGATGCATCCTTCGGGACCCAAAAATGACTATGACTGGCACACAACTGCCATGGACAGGGCCATGGAGGGCGGGATCGATGATGTAGGTTTCGGGGTTCTCTTTGGTCTTTATGATTTCAAATTCGAGGTTATGGGACTGCTTTTCCACTCCCTTCACCTTGAAGAACGGTTCGGTGTTGGCTGCCATACTATCTCCGTACCAAGAATGCGTCCGGCAACAGGCGTAAATCTCACAACCTTCCCCCATCTGGTAAGTGATAATGATTTCAAAAAGCTTATTGCTGTTATCCGCCTTGCCGTTCCTTATACGGGAATGATTTTATCTACCCGTGAGCCTGCTGTATTCAGGGATCAAATCATGTCTCTCGGCATCTCACAGTTAAGTGCAGGCTCCTGTACGGGTGTGGGCGGATATCACAAAGATATTGAAAAAGGTCAGGTTGAAACCAACGGTCAATTCCAGGTGGAAGATCAGCGCAGCACTAATGAAGTGCTCCAGAGCGTATGTGCTTCAGGGTATATACCAAGTTTCTGTACCGCCTGCTACCGTAAAGGCAGAACAGGCGACCGGTTTATGCCTCTGGCAAAATCCGGCGAGATTCAAAACATCTGTCAACCGAATGCAATCCTCACCTTTAAGGAGTTTCTCCTTGATTATGCCACAGATGAAACAAAAAGACTCGGCGAAAAAACGATCCAGGACCATCTCCACATGATACCAAACCATAAAATACGGAAAGAGACAGAGGACAGGCTTAAAAGACTTGAGAATGGAGAGCGCGATCTGTATTTGTAGTCTGCCCCTTTAACCACCCGGCTGTTCTACCACTACCGGCTCAGGCTGTACGCCGAAATCATCGGGCGGATACCGCCTTAACGCAGAGGCCATAAAATTCATCCATATGGGCAGGCAGACCCGTGCGCCGCTCTCCCCTTTTCCGAGGGTCGTCCGTGCGTCGAATCCAACCCATACACCGGTTGCTATATGAGGAGAATAACCGATAAAGAGGGCATCGTAGTAATTGCTTGTGGTGCCTGTCTTGCCGGCAACAGGAAAGCCTATCTTCGAGGCCCCTTTTGCGGTTCCATATTCGGTTGGCCCTTTGAGTAAAATATTCATTTTCTGCGCTATTTCCTCGGGCATTGCCCTTTCTTTCTCGACTCTGTTTTCTTCAAGGATATTCCCGTCTCCATCTACAATCTTTCGAATCATAAGAGGTCTTACCCTGTACCCGCCATTTGCGAAGGCCGAAAAACCTTTCACGAGGTCGAGGAGCGTCAAATTGGAGCTTCCCAGGGCAATAGAAAGATTATTCGGCAATTCTGTATTTATACCAAGTCCGGCCATTGTCTCTTGCACAGCACTGACGCCAACATCTGCAAGCAGGCTCACCGTAGCAGCATTCTTTGAATAAGCAACGGCATCCTTTATGGTAATCTGTCCTTCGTACTTCCCGTCATAATTTCTTGGCGTCCATGCCCCTCCACCAGGGCCGCCGGGGTATGACCTTGGTTCATCCGCAATCAAAGAATCAATATCATAGCCCTTCTTCAACGCAGTAACATAGATAAAAGGTTTAAATGCACTACCTGATTGCAATTTAGCTGAAACCGCCCTGTTATAAGGACTTTTTTCAAAATCCCTCCCTCCAACCATGGCCAGAACATACCCGTTACTTACATCCATGCTCAATAGTGCGCCTTCAACCTTCATAACCCTCACAGACTGGAATGTATGTATCTTCTTCTTTCCAGGCCCGTTATATATCGCCTTTACAACATCTCCCGGCTTATACGGGAAATCATCCATTGCAAGGGTTCCTTTTTCTTTGCCGATTAAAACAGAATAACCGCTCTTCATTCTCTCCGATATGAGAATATTGTATGTTTTTCCCGGTAAAAGCTTAGAAAGTTTAAGGTCTCTATCCCCTGTTTTCATGAAGCCATCCCACTTCTTCTTCTCAAGGCGGTATGCAACGGCATAATCACCTTTTCTCTGTTCATACTGTGTCAGACCTCTTTTTACCGCATCTTCCGCCAATCTCTGGAACTGGGGGTCCACAGTTGCATATATCTCTAATTTCTTCCGGGAAAAGATACCCTTTCCATATTTCTCTTCCACATACTGGGTTACATAGTCCTTAAAATAACTATCGGTAAAAACCCCGTTATCTTCCCTTATTGATATCTTCTCATTTAACATTTCCTTTTTGGTTTTTTCGTTTATCATATTCTTTGCAAACATCTGATCAATAACGTACTCCTGTCTCGCCCTTGCATTTCCGGGGTGCCTTTTGGGTGTATTTCTGGACGGTGCCTGCACGATCCCGGCAAGGAGGGCCGCTTCAGCTCTCGTCATCTCCCAGACATGTTTTCCAAAATAGACTTGCGATGCAGCCTCGATGCCATATACCCCATGTCCCATATATATGTTATTCAGATAAAGATTGAGGATATCCTTTTTCGTCAAATATTTCTCTAATTTATAAGCAAGGATAGCCTCTCTTGCCTTCCTTAACATGCTCCTCTCAGGTCCTAAAATAAGCGTTTTAATAACCTGCTGGGTTATGGTGCTGCCTCCCTGGACAACCTTTCCGTGTATAACATTCTTCCATAGTGCCCTTATAAGGCCCTGAAACTCAATAGCGCCGTGGTTAAAAAAATCGGCATCCTCAGCAGCAAGAAAGGCCGACCTCACATGTTTCGGTATCCTGCTGTAGGGAACAAAAATTCTGTTATCGGGAACAATAAGATAAACAAGCCGGTCATTTACACCAAGAATGCTACTTTCAGGTTTGTTTTCAAGGTTTTTCAGGACTTGAACTGACGGGATATCCTTTATAACGTAAAGAGCATACCCCACCGCCATGAAGCAGAGCGACAGGATTACCAGTAAAATGAGGTAGAAAGGAAGCTTTTTCTTCAAAATATAATCTTACCCTTCTTCACGTCATACACACCCGAGACGGTAAGCCTCAGTTCTATAATAGTCGTCAGTGTCAAATAGCTGATCGTCAAGAATGGGTCATCAAGCATGCTTCCTCTGTCCCTTATTATATTATTCACCGCGGTTATCTCCCGTGCGATGTCTTTTATTTTTAAACTGGACATTGTGGAACCGTTTGGTAAGTGCAATTTATATATTATTTTTCCTTGATCCGCAAGTGCTATACCGCCACCCATGCTGAGGACTGTATTTCCTGCCAAAGCCATATCATCATTGTCAAAACCGAGGATGAGCAGTCCATGCGTCTCGTGCGCTACAGTGGTCGCAATACCCCCTATGGCTGCACCGATTCCCCGGACAAATCCTTTGCCCCAGTGTTTCTTGTCCCTTCGTGTATATAGGACTTTCCTCACATCATTGGCCATTTGAGGCAAGAGATACCGTCCCCCTTCTTGAAATGCCAGATCGATTCTTCTTGTCACTGTCTTGTCTTCCACATCAATCA
Organism: Pseudomonadota bacterium; assembly: GCA_026388245.1. Taxonomy (GTDB): domain Bacteria; phylum Desulfobacterota; class Syntrophorhabdia; order Syntrophorhabdales; family Syntrophorhabdaceae; genus MWEV01. The sequence goes on from JAPLKD010000209.1 coordinate 4,105, forward strand.
CAGGAACAAGACCGTTGCCCCTGCGCTCTATCTGAAATTCATCTATGCTGACCTTATCAAAGACAAAGGGACTATATTTGTTCTTGATATCAGGAAAAGCGGATGATTGAATGAGAAGGTCTCCATCCTGCGCGACAACTCTTCCTTTTTCAATAACCGTGCCCGGCGTCAGATGAGTAATATCATCAAGGATCAAAATGTCGGCAATTCTCCCGGGCGCGATGCTGCCCACCTCTCCATCCACCTTAAGATATCGCGCAGGATTCAACGTTGACATCTTGATTGCGTCAATCGGGTCCAAGCCGCACCTTATTGCTTCCTGAATAATAAAATCCATGTAGCCTTTTGTGGACAAATCATCTGCAAAAATACCGTCCGATACGAGCATCATTGAGTCTTTTGGTAACGTTTTTGCCGCACCACATAATTCCTCCAGGTCGCTCCTGATGGAACCATGCCTGATCATTGTGTATAAACCGAGCCTTACTCTATTTCTTAAATCAGTCTCTGTAATTGATTCGTGGCACGAAGTAATCCCCGCTGCTGCAAGGACGTTTAATTTGTCATAGGAAGCGCCAAGGGTATGCCCTTCGACATTCTTCCCGAACGACTTTGCGATAAGTATCCTTTCGAGCATACTGTCCTCATTTTTCAATATCCTGATATATGAGGAGAGTTCACTCATTGCCACACATTCCTTGTAATTCGAAAAGAGTTTACAAATATCGTCAACAGAAAATAACTCCCCACCCTCAACTTCCGGATAAGGAGGGTATGTGGCCGGGACGCTCCATAAGTATTTCAAGGCAAACCCATTGCTGACTTTCAATACCTCGATAAATCCGGAAACACCTATTGAATCAACCATATCCTGTGAATCCGAAAAAACAGTTGTAGCCCCTTTCGTAACGGCAACATCTGCAAAGGTAGATGGGTTATAAAAAAGATCGGCATGTCCATGGCCATCCACGTAACCGGGCACAGCAATCTTCCCCTTACCATCTATTATTAGTGTCTTATTTCCAACAGGAGGATGCTTGTCACCCACGTAGGCTATCCAGTATTTGTATACCCAGATCTGCCCCTTGAAAAAACTGGCGCTGAAAACATCCAGAATGTTGACATCCTTTACAAGTAAATCCGGTGGGTCCTCACCCAATGAAACACGCAGCAACCCTTTTAAATCCTGAAGATTTCTTTCTACCATGCCCCACCCTTTCTCGCTAATTGAATTGGTTATACTTGAAGATGATCCAACTTGCAATTGTCCTGGCAATGCATGCACTTCGGAACACGCCCGGGGAATGCCGAGAAGAAAAAAGGGGGCAACCATCGCCCCCTCTCAATACGCTTTCTAATTTAGCTCACCTTAAAGATTATGGATGCGCCGGTATCGCCGGCGGCACAACCGGTCCAGAGACAGTACCCTCCGCCCGAATCCACCGTCTCCTCCAGCATTTCGGCGATAATCCTGCCTGCGGTAGGTGCCTGGGGATGGCCGTAGATAAGGGAACTTCCATAGTTATTCATTTTCATGACGTCAATGCCCAGTTTCCTGGCGAAGTTGATGTCGTTAGTGGCAAAGGGGTTGTGACTCTTGATCGCCTTCATCTCATTGATTTTAAGGCCTGCATTGGCAAGGGCCATTTCGGCGGCAGGTACGGGCGCAGCAGCCATGTAGCCGGGCTTCGCCCGTGAGTACCCATAGGATAAGATCTGGATCTCAATGCTGGGATCAGCACTCAGTTCTTTCGCCCTGTCCTTTGTTGTGACAATGAACCCGCAGTTCCCATCGGCAGGAAAGGTCTGGGCGGCGAAGCTGTGGACGCCTCCCGGCTCCACCGGTTTCAGCTTTGCCAGGCCCTCCGCCGTGGTGGGGGTCACCCCCTCATCCTGTTCTACGAGCTTGGTCTGCTTCTTACCCATCTTCACTTCTACAGGGAACATATAGCGTTTCTGGAAGGCCCTGTCATTTGCCAAGGCCATGAGATATTGCTCGTAGCGGCAGAGCACCACCGCATCGACCTCCTCCTTGGTGATGCCCGTTTCCCTGGCCACGTTCTCAGCGGTCTGGACCATCTTGAGGGGAGGGTAGACATTCGGGTCACTGTTGATGTTATCCATCATCCAGTTCTCGGAGATTACCTCGCCTCCGGGACCAGTGGGGTTGGGCCACACGGTGTGGCATCCGTTGGAACAACGGTCGGTCATAAGGCCGAAGCCCACTTCGAAAGCCCCCTGCTCTATGGCAAGGGCGGCGAGGTTCAGGATTGTGGTAGAGGTAGTACAGGCCTGGTGAATGAACAGGCCGGGCAGGCCCTTCTGATTATCTACGAGCATGGCGGCTGCCCAATTGTGGGCATGAAAGAGGTGCAACTGGTGGACCGTGATCCCGAAATACATATAGTCGATGATAGTGGGGTCTATTTTCTTTTTTTCGAGAAACCATCTTCTCGCTGTTTTGGCCCCAAGCTCAATGGAGTTTTCATTCTGCATAGCCCCCTGCCAGCGACAGAAGGGGGTCGAATAGTAGCCCCCGTAGGGGATATAAGCTTTTGTGAAGGAATTCATTCGGTACCTCCTTAGTGTTTAGGTCGGTTTAAACCTTTTTCATAACACGAACAGATCCAGTCCTCCCATCATATTCACTGTAGCTCCGGTCATATATCCGCTGGACACAGCAAAGGCCACTGCGTCGGCTATCTCCTGAGGGGCAGCCGGTCTGCCGATAGCGGTTTTCTTTTCCACTTTCTCCCGAACAGGCTGGGGCAGAAGATCATAGCCGTCTGTGGCAGATATGCCGATGAGGACGCAGTTTGCCGTTATATTGAATCTAGCGCCTTCCAGGGCCGTCGATTTTGCCAGGGCAATGAGTCCGGCCTTTGCACCACCGTAACTTGTCTGCCCGAAGCCCCCGAGAACACCGGCCACGGAAGTCATGTTGACGACGCGGCCCCATTTATTGGCGCACATATCGGCCCATGCGGCCTTAATGCAGTAAAAGGCAGAGTTCAGACAGATTTTTACCTCATTGTCCCACTCTGCTGTGGTGGTTTTTGCGATCGTTATGTTGTGGCCCATTAAAGCTGCGTTGTTCACCAGGATGCTCACGGGCCCGAGTTCACTCTTTATCGCGTCAAAGGCCTTCAGCACATTGGCGTCGTCCCTCCCGTCCATCCTCACGGCAAAGGCCCTTCTGCCCATAGCTTTTATCTCATCCACAACAGCCTGGGCACCCTCCAGATGGTTGAACCCGCTTACCGCAACGTCCGCACCCATCCGGGCAAGGGTGAGCGCCGTGGTTTTTCCGATGCCTTTGGGCATAGAAGCCCCGGTGACAAATGCTATTTTTCCTTCCAATGACATATAAGACCTCCTGTTGTATTTGTTTTTGAATAAATCCCATAGGTCGTAAAACCCATATAAGACCTAATAACTCCTTTTGGTTATCAACCCCAAGCGCTATTCCCAAGCCGTTTCTTAATGTCTTCTCTCAGGGCGTTCTTATCTATCTTCCCCACTTTTGTCACAGGTAGTTCTTCAAGGAATTCCGTTCTCTCAGGCAATTGCTGTACCGACGCGCCTTTATCTTTGAGAAAAACAATAATCTCTGCGCTGGAGAGCCTTGCACCCGGCATTAAAGTAACGCAAGCGCAGATCCTTTCACCGAGGACCGGATCAGGCATGCCCACCACCGCCACACCGCGAATTGCGGGGTGCTCGCTTATCCGGTTCTCTATGTCCAGGGCGCTGATCTTTTCGCCGCCGCGGTTTATAATGTCCTTGATCCTGCCCGTTATGGTGATGTTTCCAAACTGATCCTTCCGTGCCTTGTCCCCTGTCTTGAAGAACCCGTCAGATGTGAAGGCTTGGCGGTTCTCTTCCTGTGACCTGAAGTATCCGGTGAATACGCCGGGCCCTTTGGATACCAGCTCTCCCTCGACGCCGGGAGGAACTTCGTTGCCTGCTTCGTCAACGATCCTGATCCTGTCGTAGGGGCAGGCCGGTCTGCCCACACTGTTGCAAATAACATCTATACTGTCGCCCGGCCTTGTTGACATATTTGTGCCCTCAGACGAGCCGAAGCCGTTGATGAAGATGCACTTGAGTCTACTATAAACGGTGCGGACAAGATCCGGGGTGCTGGGCGCTCCTCCGACTGATATCTTTTTCAGGGAAGTGAGATCATACTTCTCAAGACCTTCCATATTGAGAACCCTCGTGATTAGGGCGGGAACAGAGGGGATTGCGGTGACCTTTTCTTTCTGCACCCACTCGCAGATATCCTCCGGCTGCGTTGAATCGAGAAGGACGAGTCTGGCATAATTGAAAAAGGCCGCACCAATGCCCCAGTGCATGGCCATACTGTGGCCCACCGGCGTGGCGACCAGAAGCGTGTCGTTGCTTGTGATTTCCCATGCCCTGGAATGGTATTCGACGTTGGTAATATAAGAGTTATGCGTTCTGACGCTTGCCTTGGGGAGGCCGGTTGTTCCGCCTGTGGGCATTATATGTGAGACCTCGTCGGGATCAGGCCTTCGTTCCTCTAATATCCGGAGATTCTCCGCCGTCAGTTCTGCCTTCTCTATCATTTCGTCCAAGGTAGGGTACCTGCCATTTCTCTCTGTCCTTGCCTGTATTATATGTTTGAGCTGTCCGTTCTCTTTCAGTACATCATCGATTATGGGCTGATAGTTGATCTTGCCGTACTGGCCGGGCAGTATCCAAGCCACTGGTTTTGTCAAAACACACAGGTGGTTGACCTCGGACTGATTGTGTCTCGGGATAAGAAGAACCGTGAAGGCCCCGATCTTCTGCATAGCAAAAAACGCCAGGATATATTCGTGCCAGTTGGGGAACTGAAGAAGAACCCAGTCGCGAGGCTTGATGCCAAGTTTCATCAGGCTAATTGCCAGACGATCTACCTTGTCTCGAAGCTCGGAATAGGTCCAGCGACCTGTATTATCAACGAGACCGATTTTGTCGGGATAGAGGTCCGTGGCCTTGTCAAACATATCCCCCCAGGTCATCCCAAGCCACCATCTCAGTCTGTTATATTTCTCTCGATCTTCCTTCGCGTATTCCGTAAAACCTTTTATCGCCATATATTCGTACCTCTCGGATATAATACATAGGCAATCTCCGTAATGTGACGATATCTACACCTTAAGTGTAAAATGAATTGCGCTCATATACCATAAAAAAAGGGTCTGAAGAAAAAGATTGTAGTTCCATCTAATGAAATCTATGTTCATTGAATGATGTTACCATTTCCAATTTTTTTTGTCAAAATAAAAAGTGAATGGAAAGCAACTGGAATTTCCTCTTGACAAACTGTACTTCTTGTTGTCAATTGTATGAAAATCCATTTCATCAGGTGAAATATCATGGATCGCGATAAAGAAGAAACTTTTTACAACAGGTCATTGGAGAGGGCTTTACAAATAATGATCACTTTTAACAATGAGAGACAGGTTCTGACTCTCGCGCAACTCTCAGAGAGCTTGAGTCTTCCCAAGGCTACGGTTTTAAGACTCTGTTCAACTCTGGTTAAGTACGATTTCCTCAGGCAGGATCCGGAATCAAGGCGATATTCCCTGGGCCTTAGATTGTTCGAACTCGGCAGTATTGTTTTTTATTCTTTCTCGCTAAGAAAAATTGCCTCTCCCTATTTAGGCCAACTGCATGTGAAGCTCCGTAAAACCATATTCCTTGGAATACTCGATAATGACGAAGTCCTCTATGTAGACAAGAGAGAAGACCCCCGAAACCCGATCAGTTTTACCTCAAAGATCGGCACACGCCGCCCCCCCTATTGGGGAATGTTGGGTCCGGTTCTCATGGCATACCTGCCTGATAGCGATATCAAAAGACTTTTACAGAAAAGTCCACTAACAGCCACCACAAAAAAGTCTATTACAAAAAAAGAGGAATTCTTAAAGTTGCTGCGTCGTGTTCGGGAGCACGGATATGTAGTTGACATTGAGACAACCCTTGAAGGTATTGGCGGGGCAGCGGCGCCGATTCGCGATTTTACGGGAAGGGTTATAGCCACTATAGGCATCGCTTTCATCACTTCATCGGTGGATTCAAAAGACCTGAAAAACATAGTAAAAGAGGTTACCGGAACAGCCCTGGCCATTTCCAAAGAAATGGGTTATATAGAAGAAAGAAATGTTGAGCTTTTTCCTTGACAAAACCTTTGTAAATGGTAACATCATTCTATGACTATCTATTTCACTGCATGGAGGGTTTCATGAAGCAGTGCTTAAAATAACCCCTTATGATAGATCATCTGTTGGGGCCATTAAATGAATGTTTAGATGGAACGTACATCATTAGTGTTTCATTTCATTCGGGCAGGTTTATTAGACCTGATTGAAAAGGGAGCGAGAATGGAGTTGATAACACCAAACCGTTCACGGATAAGTAACGCTGATAATATAATTTCTCACGAGAAAATCAATAACAAGAAAAAAAGGGGTAATTCAGTTTTCCTGGTTCAATATACAATAAAATTAAGCGAAGTCCCGCAGAAGGTCCCGGCTCAGCATCGAGTGAGGAGCAGTTGCCTCGTTTAATTTTATACGTTGATCCAGCACATTCAAAACCAGAGGGGTGTAATAATGGATGGCTTCCTTGACAGTTTTTTCAGAGTAATGAAAAAGGTTCTTAGTATAATTGGGGGTACGGCTCTCAGTCTGATGATGTTTTTGACTGTAGCCGATATCATTATGCGGGCCGCCGGTCGCCCTATTCTGGGCACGTACGAGATGGTGGCATTATTGTTGGCTGTTGTAATTGGTTTTACAATTCCGACGGTCTCATTGGACCGGGGGAATGTTTACATGGAAATTGTCCTGGAGAGGCTCTCCAAGAGAGGTAAGGCCCTGATGAATACACTTACGCGGATCCTTTGCATAGTCCTATTCATTGTTATAGGGTATAATCTTATGATGGTCGGTAACGAATTGCACGCATCAGGGGAAGTTTCCTCCACATTAAAACTACCCTTTTTCCCAATCGCTTACGGAGTGGGGGTTTGTTGCTTTATCGAGTGCCTCGTATTTATCTTCGATATCGTAAAAATCTGGAGGGGCCAATATGAATGAGATAACTGTAGGCCTCATAGCTCTTGGTCTCCTCCTTCTTCTTTTCGCAACCGGTATCGAATTGGGCTTCGCAATGGCACTGATAGGGTTTGTGGGTTTTGCATACCTTCACGGCTTCCATCCGGCAATGCAACTGGTGGGCAGAGACGTATTCGACGTCATAACAAATTATGGGTACACGGTCTTCCCTCTCTTTATCCTCATGGGTCAAATCGGCTTCAACGCAGGTATAGCAGTAAGACTTTATGATGCTGCGCACAGGTTTGTTGGCCATATTCCCGGTGGCCTTGCAATGGCTACCGTTATAGGAGCCACCGCTTTCAAGACTATTTGCGGTTCAGCAGCGGCAACTGCTGCAACATTTGCCAGCGTCGCGATCCCGGAAATGGACCGGTATGGGTATGACAGAAGATTGTCGACAGGGATCGTTGCAACAGTGGGAACTCTCGGCTGTATCATACCCCCGAGCGTTGTCCTCATCATATTCGGCATTCTCACCGAACAGTCTATAGGACAGCTTTTCCTTGCAGGAATAATTCCAGGACTTATCATAGCCATTTTTTTTCTCGGTATCATTTATGTATGGGCAAAGATCAATCCAAAGATTGCCCCCATGTCAGAGCGGTCAACGTGGAAGGCAAGGATACGTTCGTTACCGGAGGTTGTCTGGATCACCCTTGTTTTTATCATTGTTGTCGGTGGGATCATGCAGGGCTTTTTCACACCTACTGAGGCAGGAGCAGCAGGTACATTTGCTGTTCTTGTTCTGGCGATAGCCAAGCGGAGTATAAATTTCACTGGGTATGTTAAATCAGTCACGGAAGCCCTTCGCACTGCCGGGATGATCCTTATGCTCATTACAGGCTCTGTAATACTTGGCCATTTCATAGCCGTGACCAATATCCCCCAGAAAACAGCAGATTGGCTGGTAGCGCTGCCTCTTAACCGTTACCTTATCATGTTAATGATCTGTCTCGTGTACGAGATAGGTGGTTCTTTTATTGATGACCTTGCATTCATGATCCTTGCCACACCTATCTTCTACCCGGCAGTCCTCAAGCTTGGTTTCAATCCTATCTGGTTCGGCATAGTGATCGGTGTTGTCGTTATGATCGGGGTGGTTATCCCTCCCGTGGCCGTGTGTGTCTTTGTGGTAAAGAATATCACCAAGGAGCCTATAGGCCGGATATATAAAGGCGTTGCCCCGTTCCTGATCTCTCTCATCGTTGTCTGGGGCCTTCTGTTCGTCTTTCCGCAGCTCGCCCTCTGGCTTCCCTCGGTATTTTACAAATGAGAGCGGATGCAGGAATGGGAAAACCAGTGCATATACAACGGTTTTGCAAATATAGCTTGAACAAAGGCAGGCAATATGTCACAATTCAAAGATACACAATAAACAAAAAGGAGGGAGCATTATGAGAAGGTTGGTATTATTGGTATTTGTCCTTTCGCTTCTATTTTTAACGTATTCTTTTACCTATGCAGCAGACGTGATAAAGCTCAAGTTTGCGAATTATTTTCCACCCACACACATGAATTCGGTGATGATGGGCAAGTTCTGTGACGAACTGAACAAAAAGCTTACCGGCAAGGTAGAGCTGACCCAGTACACCGGCAGCACACTTCTTTCGGCACCCAAGATCGCCGCAGGTGTATCCGCCGGTATTGCGGATATCGGCCTCTCAAATTTGGCTTATACAAGGGGACGTTTTCCCGTCATGGAGATCATGGAACTGCCCCTCGGTTACCCGAGTGCCTGGATAGCCGGCCATGTGGCCAATGACTTTTATAACAAATTCAAACCGAAAGATTTTGATGGGTATCATGTACTCATGCTGAGCACGTCTCCTATAAACGTCATCCAGACGCTTAATAAACCTGTAAAAACACTGGAAGACCTTAAGGGACTAAAACTCAGAGGCACAGGGAGGCTCGGGGATATGGTGAAAGCCCTTGGGGCTACACCAATTCCTATTGAGACGCCTGACCTTTACGATTCGCTAAAAAGGGGTGTTATTGAGGGTGCATTGCTTCCCCTCGAAACGTTGAAGGGCTTTAAAACAGGTGAAGTATTAAAATACGTTACTGCATCATGGAAGGTAGGAAGCGCCTATTGCTTCTATGTGCTCATGAATAAGCAAAAATGGGATAGTCTTCCTGCCGATGTTAAAAAGGTCATTAACGAATTTTCCGAAGAGTTTACCGAACGGTGGGCGGTTGAGTGGAACAACATAGATATTGAAGGCAGGGAGTACTTTACAAAACAGGGCGGCCAGATTGTACCTATCTCCGATGCCGAAAGTGCCAGATGGGTAAAAGCTGCAGAGCCCGTTATCGACGACTACAAGAAAGACCTGATCTCCAAGGGCTATAAAGCCAAGGAGATTGATGGCTGGTTAAGCTTTGTACGTGAACGTATCGAATACTGGAAAGGTCAGGAAAAAGCTAAGAAAATACCAACATCGTATCAATATTAATGACGTTCGTCCTTGACCTTCTGTAATAAGCCTCCGGTCACACTTCATCCTTTTCGGATGGAGTGTGACCCTATGGTACAGCCTGTTCCTTTATTATGGCCGGGCGAAGCGGCGAAAATCCAGATAATGCTCATGATCCACAATGCCTTTCTTCGGATAAAATTATGCAACTCGGCCTTGTTTGCCTTTTCGACCTTCAACTCATCAAACAGAAAATAAAAGATCAGAGCGGCAAGAATGAAAACTACCCCCAATACGCTGAAGATGCCTCTTCATTGAAAGAACCGCAAAAGGAAAAGGGCAATGATCGGCGCGCCGAGTACTCCTATCGAAGCTGACGAATCATGAATTGCAATTGATTTTCCCCAAATCTTTTCCTCATAATAAGCTGTGATGAGAGGTATCACGGCAGGAATATAGATGCCGGTAGCCATACCGATGATGAAAGACAAAACATAGAGCACATTAAAGAACTCAGTAAATGGAGTCAGGAAAAACATGAAAGCCGATACGATCAGTGACACTATGATCGACCTTTTATACCCGAACGTACCGGACAACAATCCAGAGAAAAATATTGAAATTCCATAACCAAGGGACTGAAAAATAAAAATGCTGCTTGCCTTCGCATGGCTGATATGAAATTCATCTTCGATGAACGGCAAGACAGGAGAAAGCATCATTCTCCCGATAAAGCTGAGAAAGCACAAAAAACAAAGGAACAAAAGAAATAGAAAGGCTTTACCTTTTAATGAGGTGAATCTTTTCATTGCCCAATCTACCTTTAAGCTAAAACATTGAGGCACCCGTTGCTGATACAAGTTTTCCTTCGAACGACATAGTCAACGTCATTTTGTGAATCATATTGCAAGATATTTCGAAAATTTACAAAATCGTATGTTTCACTCCGTTCCCATGAACAACCCATAGCATTATAGCGGGGTTTCTCTCTGTCACCTCGATGCTTTCAATCCTGTTTTTCCACCGTGGGAGTTATAAACTTCAATATGTAGATAAAGGTAAGAATGATGTCCGCATTTTTTCTAACGGCATTGTTGCCCGCGGCCAGCGATTTCAATCTCTCGGCGCTTATTTCGATATTTGCTATCTCTTTTCTGATCTCATCCATTAGTGTGTACCTCTCATATCTTTGAATCGTTTCGCCTTAAGGTCGTATCTGGGCAGTGTTCCCTGAGACTCGACTTTTGTTGTACATGACAGATTGGTCTTTATCTTATGTCTCTCGCTAAGTCTAATGGCAACAATTTCAGCTTCATCTTTTCCAAGCTTCGGGTCCACCTCGATTCTCGCAAGTATCCTGTCCATTATACCTTCACATGTCACTACAAGCTCATACTCTACGATTTCCGGGAATTCGGACCTCACAAGCTGCTCCACGGTCTTCGGGGAAAAGAGAACGCCACGGATCTTTGTTATATCATCGACCCTGCCTACAATCTCCATCAACTTCCCTGAGGTCCTGCCGCATTCGCACGTGGAAGGCCCCTTGATGGCTACATCGTTGGTGTTGAACCTGATCACGGGGAAAGAGCGCCTGCCGAGAGGGGTGACGATCAGCACACCCTGCTCGCCTTCTGACACTTCTTTTGAAAGTGTCTCCCTGTCTAAGAGTTCGACGAGGAAGAAGGGTTCTATGATGTGAAGACCCTGTTGGGCCTCGCACATACCGGCAAAACCGCAGGTCTCTGTAGAGCCTATGTGATCGAACATCTTACAGTTGTAAGCCTCTTCTATCTTTTTGCGCGTTGCTTCCGGCAGGGGTTCGCCAGCGCCCAATATCCGCTCAATCCCGAGAGACTTGGGGTCAATGCCCATGGCCATAGCCTCCTGGGCAATGTTCAAGATATAGGTAGGGGTACCTGCCATGGCATTTACTTTCATTTCCATTATCTTGTTGATCCTGCCTTTTGTATCGAGTGCCCCTCCGGGGATTACCTCGCACCCAAGCTTCTCTGCAGCGTAGTGGGCCTCCCAGAATGCAACGAAGACATTGTAGCCAAAGGGGAGAAAAACTCTGTGCCTTGGCCTGAATCCTGCCATCCAGAGTATATGACACCATGATTCAATCCTCCACTGCCAGCTCTCATAGGTCTCCGGAACATATACCGGTTTTCCGGTAGTTCCACTCGTCTGCCTGAATGTGCATACATCCTCGATATTCACTCCGAGGAGGCCTCCGTACGGAAAGGGCTCCACATTCTCTTGCCACTTCCGGAGTTCCTCTTTGTACGTGAAAGGCACCTTTTTGATGTCATCAAAGGTCTTGATGTCCCCGGCATCTATATCCTTTAGTTTCTCCTTATAGAGGCTGGAGTAGGCTTTCCCATACGAAACCAGGTCCTGAAAATATTTTAGTTCAATCTTGTTCAGCTTTTCCCGTGGCAATGTTTCGGTGTACGCGTTCCAATATTCCATATATTGTTAACCTCCAGATTTTCTCGATGCCTTTTCCTATTACAGTAAGAGCTCCTGTGAAAACAAAATGTTATATTCCATCTAATGAAATATATGTTCATTGAATGATTCTACTACTTATCATATTTTTGTCAAGATAAAATTGATGGTGACCGGCTCTCTGTAATATAATTGTGTCAAACACCCATCGCTTCCCCCGCTCATGAGACCTTCTTGTTTTAGTTCCTCGAAGTGTTTATTAATAAGGTGGTTCAGTAAACGGAAATCCTTTCCGGCAACTATAGACACTTCCACGGCTACTTCTTAGAAAACCGATAAGGGTAAGATTGACTTTTCTTGCAAGCTCAATGCATCCGGCATCCGCAAGTCATGTTTTCCTGACAGCGCACAAAAGCGCTTTTACTTCCGGATAACCCATGATGGGCTCCCGGCATGTGGTATCCGTTAAAAGGTTTGCGTTGGCCTCCTTTGACCAACCATGGGGGACAAGTACTACCCCTTCGGCGACCCTTTCGCTAACAAGGGCTTTCATCCTCACAGATCCCCTGTTCGTTTCAATAATAATATCATCTCCGTCACTGATACCATAGGTGCGGGCAGTTTGTGGGCCTATCTCTGCTTTGGGTTCCGGGTTCTTTTCCTGCAAAGATTTTACCCTCCTGAATTGACCGTGGGTGTAGTAGCGGTTTCTATTCCCCGTAGAGAGAATTAAGGGGTATTTTTTAAGTAACTCAGGGGAACTGACAGGGCTCCTCTGTGGTTCAAGGTATGTAGGTAGCGGATCAAACCCGATCTCCTCCAGTACATTGCTATATATTTCAAACTTTCGGGAAGCCGTCGGAAATCCTCCCTCTCTCATCCCGTATATCTTTTCTTTAAAATAGGCGCCTTCCGGTTTCTCATTGAGGAGTTGCTCAAAGGTCAAACCTGTCGGCCCCAATTCAAAGACAATGAGTTCTTCTTCGGATTGCCACGGAAACATGTCTCCAACTCCAAGCTTCTTCGCAAGTTCTGTAAACAATTTCCATTCCGACCAGCTTTCATATAACGGCTCTATAGCCTTTTTTCTAAGCATGAGGTAGGGCAAACCATGGCATACGTTGTACGTGTATGCAAGCCCCCACTTTTCGAGATGGGAACATGCCGGCAGGACATAATGCGCAAGTTCTCCGGTCTCTGTCATAAAAAGGTCGTGAACAACAAGAAGTTCCAACTTTTTAAAGGCTTCTCTGAAAGCGTTCGAATCCGACATTGAGACAACAGGGTTCCCGCCTATAACAAAGAAGGCCTTGATCTTTTCCGGAATGCTCTCGGGAACGCAGGTAACGACCCCGAAATGACTTTTTTTACCGCGTATTTCATAGAAGAGCGGGTATTTGTCAGCGCCGAGCGGTTCTTCCCCCACGGCCATGCCGACATTCCCCAGCGGCAATCCCGGGTTGATTACCCATCCGCCGGGATTGTTGATATTTCCCGTGATGATCTGAAGGACTGAGAACGCGCGGCTATTTTGCGTTCCGTTCGCGGTTTGATCCTGCGTACATGTCCCTTGATAAATACTCGCGCCTTTTGTTTTCGCAAAGAGTCCGGCAAGTTTACGGATATCAGACGCAGGAACCCATGTGATCTTTTCTGCCCATTCGGGAGTATATTTCTGTATATGGGGAACAAGGCTATCAAACCCAATGGTATACTTCTCAATGAAATCGGAGTCATATAGCCCTTCATTGACAATTACATGGATCATCGCCAGAGCTAAGGCCCCGTCGGTTCCAGGTCTTATTTTGATATACATATCCGCACGATCGGCGAGAGAAATCTTTTTGGGGTCAATGACGATCAGCTTTGCCCCCTTCTTAAGGTTCCTGTTCATAGCAAGGAGTAAAGGAAAATCGGATTCCTGGGGATTGTGTCCCCACAGAATATATAGGTTTGAGTCGAGTTCCTCAGACGGGTATTTTCCGAAGGTGATCTGCCGTGTTCTGATCCTCATCCTGTAACATATACTCTCTACAGAGAAAAAGTTTGGCGACCCGAATACGGCTTCAAATCGGTGTGTCAAACCTGCCATCTCAAGGTTTTCCACGCCGATGGATCCGCTAAAAACACCGAGGACGGCAGGGCCGAATTTTTCCTTAAGGGTCAAAAGTTTTTCAGCTATTTCGGTGAGGGCCTGATCCCATGTGATCCTTTCAAAACTGCCCTTTATCTTTTTCAACGGGTATTTCAGACGATCAGGGTCATAAATATTTTCAAGAGCCACCCTTCCCTTCGGGCAAAGCATACCCTGATTCAAGGGATGGGATTCAAGCCCTCTAACCTTGATTGCTTTTCCGTCTTCGATGGTCACGACTGTGCCGCAGCTGTGGTAACACAAGGTACAATCGGTGAGGACTTCTTTAACGCTTTTTGTCATCGGGGTTTTTCCCTCCTTTAGCATTGTCTTTCTGTTTTTGTCTGCAATGATACCAATTCAGGGAGCCCATGTTACGTGTTTTGAATTTATACCATAGAATATCTCCGGGATGAAAGGGTTGATAGCTTTTTACCTGTCTGTTTTCATTCTGAAAGCCATCTCTTTCAGGATATTAAAAACAATCAGAGGGTGTTCCCTGATAATCGTCTCAAAATTGTTCTTTGAGATCACCAGCAGATTCGTATCATCCATCATTGCCACAACGTTTTCACTTCTCGGTTCATCAAGGAACATAGATAATTCACCGAAATGTGCCCCTTCGCCTAAAATCGCGGTTGTCTCCCCATTATTATTGATCCCTACCTTTTTGATGCCTACCTTTCCGGAAAGAATAGCAAACATATTGTTTGAAAGTTCACCCGCTCCATAAATCATTTCCCCTTCAAAATATTTTTTTGCGAATCTTTCCATAATATGTCTGTTCAACTCTTTAGAAACGGGCCTTTTGAAGAATATTTTTTTCAATAAAATCATCTCTCTGACTCTCATGTTTGCCATTATTTCAGCCCCAAAAAGAAGTATACAAAAAGAAAAAAACGACCACATGATGATCACGAAGATAGCCCTCAACGAACCGAAGGCAAAACTATAATCGGGATTCATGACAACAAAACTCGAAAAAAGTTCCTTTATGGTAATCCAGAAAAGAGAAGCGAAGAGTTAGGCGACGAGAAGATGATCTGTCTTGATAGGAAGCGGCGAAAAAATAATATAAAAGAAAAATAAGGGGTCCGGTCTTGCCAGCCTGTTGAAAAACTCTCTCTCATCATAAAGCTTGTCAGACAATTAAAATATCCCTTTGCAGTAAACAGAATAGAAAACGATTAATATATACCTTGCAGTAATCAAGCAAATTGCCATTACTCGCCAATTCCTTCTTGGAGCCTCCCCGTGAAAGCATCTTTACCATCCTCTTTATGTTTTGTGCCGTTGCTGTCATGAGCACCTGTTCTTTTATCCATTTCCTTTTCCGGAACTTTGCCCTGCGGAAACCCATGAACTCCTTTTCCTCACCGAAGAGTTCCTCGATCTTTTTCCTTGTTCTTTGGGATAGATAATATCCTTTTGTTTTGCTCAGTTCACGTGCATTTTGAAGGGCTTTTTCGTAGATGTGATAACTCACCGACCGGGCTCGGTCTCTTGTGCAGTCCGATTTAACAGGACAGGTGGAACAGTCTTTTGTGCTGGCCCGATAAACGTGCTGTTTGCTGTGCTTATGGATGCCCAGGTAGGAGAGTTCCTTGTTTTGGGGGCAAAGAAAGATGTTGTCTGTTTCGTTATAGTTGAATTGAGCTATCGGATAGATGTCGGGATGTAATCAGTAAGGAACACGGCCTTTCGGATCACCAGGCCAAGGCCATCGGACACATCATAGAACACGGCAGCCTGACTATTCATGGTTTCGAGAGCCTCTGTCCCGATGTCAATCGGCGGTCCCTGCAGCGGGACCTTAAGGCGATGGTGGACCGAGGGTTGCTTGTAACTGAAGGTGAAACGCACCGGCTGCTATACCGCTTGGCGTAGTCTGTCTGATCTTTGCGACAGGTTTGCGACAATATTTGCGACAAGTTCACGCCATGCTTTGTGACATAGCGCATCTTGCCATCGCGTCAGTGCACAATATTGTTTATCTCGTAACAAGGTTGTTTCAAAAATAAAATACAAATTACCCTCAAGGATCGATGGTATTGTGCGAGAAAAATAATTCCCCTGACTTATTCACTTGCATCGGCGAATTACGCTTATCACTGTCTGCCCTATCTCGGCAGGGTTTTTTACAACTGTGATGCCCGCCGCTTCGAGTGTCCTTATCTTTGTGGCAGCGTCCCCTACCCCGCCTGATACAATTGCCCCTGCATGGCCCATACGTCTTCCCGGTGGTGCGGTTACCCCTGCAATAAATGCCACAACCGGTTTTTTCATGTATTCTTTGAAATATTCTGCAGCCTGTTCCTCGGCCTGACCGCCAATCTCACCAATAATCACAATAGCATCGGTATCTTTATCATTTTCAAACATCTCGAGAAGGTCAACATATTTGTGACCAATAACAGGATCTCCTCCTATGCCTACGCAGGTTGATTGTCCTATCCCGCGTTTCGTAAGCTGGTCTACCACTTCATAGGTTAAGGTGCCGCTTCGGGAAATAATCCCTATACTGCCCTCTTTATGAATGTACCCTGCCATAACACCAATTTTGCACTTACCGGGAGAGATGATACCCGGTGTATTGGGGCCTATGAGGATAGTCTTCCTGCCCTTCATGTAATGCCTTACAGTAATCATATCGATGGTTGGAATGCCTTCTGTGAGGCAGACAACAACCTCTATGCCTGCTTCAACTGCTTCCAGAATGGCATCAGCAGCAAACGGGGGCGGTACAAAAATTGCCGATGCATTGGCGCCGGTAGCATCAACCGCTGCCTTTACTGTATTGAAAACGGGAATGCCTTCGAACTTTTGCGAACCCTTGCCAGGGGTAACCCCTCCAACGACATCCGTTCCATACTCCACCATCTGCCGCGTATGGAATGCACCCTCGTTGCCGGTTATACCCTGTATGAGCACCTTGGTATGTTGGTCAATTATAATGCTCATTTCTCAACCTCGTTCAGGGAACAGTCGTTAGTGAACAGTGAATAGTCTGGATGTTGCTTCGCAAGTAAAGACACCTGGTCAAGCCCGGAACAACAGAGGGAAGGTTTCACTATTCACCATTCACTATTCACCATTCACTCTCTTAAGCGCTTCTGCCACCTTCTCCGCTGCATCCCCCATCCCGTTCGCCACAGTAAATGAGAGACCCGATTCGGCAAATATCTGACGGCCCGGTTCTACGTTTGTTCCTTCAAGCCTTATAACCATGGGCAGCTTTATCTCCAGTTGGCGAGCTGCCTCAACGACCCCCTTAGCGAGGGTATCGCAGCGGAGTATACCGCCGAAAATGTTTATAAAAATCACCTTAACATCGGTATCAGAAAGCAATATTTTCAGGCCTTCGGTGACCATCTGAGAGGTAGCGCCTCCACCGACATCGAGAAAATTCGCCGGTGCTGCGCCAACATATTTTATCAGGTCCATGGTTGCCATGGCAAGCCCGGCTCCATTTACCATGCAGCCAACATTCCCTTTCAGTTTGATATAATTCAGATTATACCTTGACGCCTCCACTTCCAGGGGGTTCTCCTGGCCAAGATCCCTCAAGGATGCAATATCGGGATGCCGGTACAACGCATTGTCGTCAACATTAATCTTTGCATCAAGGGCAATAATGTCGCCGCCTTTTGTTACAATGAGAGGATTTATCTCGGCGAGCGAGCAGTCTTTATCAATGAAGAGGCGATACAGGTTTAAAATAATCCCGCTCATCTTCCGTGAGAGTGCCGGGTCTAACCCTAACGAAAAGAATATCCTGTTCGCCTGAAAAGGTCTTAATCCGATACCGGGATCAATATTTTCAATAAAGAGTTTTTCAGGGGTCCCGGCCGCTATCTTCTCAATCTCCATACCGCCTTCAGCGCTCGCCAGCACCGTAACACAGGTCTTTATCCTGTCCACCGTAATGCCCAGATATAACTCTTTCGCAACATGGAGTACTTCTTCTATCAGGAGGTGGTTTATGGGTTTTCCTTCTTCGCCGGTCTGCGGGGTAACCAGTGTTTTCCCGAGAAGTCCGGATGAAACCATTATTGCTTCTTCAACAGTATTGACTATCTTTATCCCGCCGCCCTTGCCCCTGCCTCCTGCATGGACCTGTGCCTTGAGAACAAGAGGGAATGCCCCTGCATGTTCGACTGCCCTGGGTATTTCTTCTGTGGATGTGGCTATCTGGCCTTTCGGGGTAGGGATATTGTAAGCATTGAAGAGCTGTTTTGCCTGAAACTCATGTATCTTCATCTACCCGCTCACTCAGCATATGGGGCATTACAGCCTTGCGGGCTTTCATTGCAGCAGCCATGCCTGCCCTCAGTGCATCGCGGTTCAATTGTTCTGTGCCTTTCGGTACCCGTGCAAGAACAGCCGTTTCCACTGCCCTTGGCGTAACAATAGTTGTTAATTTTGCAATCGCTCCAAGGGCAACAATGTTAGCCACCATCTCCCTTTTCAGATTTTCACGGGCAATCCTTGTGAAGGGAATTCTGTATGCCTTCGGGAGAGGCACCTGATTGACAAAGGTGGAATCTACAATAAGTATGCCATCCGGCTTAAGGTCCATGTAATAGTCATCACATGATTTCTGGTTCATGGCAAGGAGTAAATCGAGCTGCATGGCCTTCGGGTAATCGATCTCTTCATCACTTACCACTACTTCGGCTTTGCTTGAGCCACCTCTCGCCTCCGGGCCATAACTTTGTGTCTGGGCAACATATTTTCCATCATAAACACCAATTGCCTCAGCAAGGATAATCCCCATAAGGATCAGTCCCTGCCCACCTGAACCACTTAAACGGATATCGTATCTAAAGCTCATAATTTACCCATATCGACTATCTCTTCACCTTTCACTGTATTTTAAAGGGTTCAAGGGGTCGAGGGGTCGGATGATTGGAGGATTAGATGATTAGATGTTTAGCTAACCTTCCAACCTTCCAACCCTCTAATCCTCTTTCTTTTAAACCTCCAACCCTCCAGCTTGCCGGCTTGCCAGCTTGTTTTTTTGCTCCGAACTCCGAACTAGTAACTCCTTGCTTCTGCCCTTTCCACTGTTCACTATTCACTATTCACTATTTATTTTGTCCCTTTTGCCCATTTTCTTACCTTTTCGTATTCCTCATGAAAAACAGGAAGTTCTTTATCGATCAGCACTCCGATCTTGAACTTATCCTTCATCTCTTCCTCTTTCATCTGGGCAGCCTTTTCAATCGTCACCGCATGATCTCTCTGCCATGCCATCATCTCAACAGCGGAACCCATACGATTCAGTCTCCCATACTGGGTATGGCAATGGCCAATAACCTCCACCACAGAAAAACCTTTTTTATGAAAGGCCTTTTCCATGAGGCTATCCAGCATCTTGGCATGATATACCGTGCCCCTGGCCACAAAGACTGCACCTGCTGTAACGGCAAGCTCCGATATTTTAAAAGACTGCTCAACATTTGTATATGGCGATGTTGTGGTTTTCATTCCGTAGGGTGTTGTCGGTGAATACTGGCCTCCGGTCATACCGTATACGCTGTTATTAAGGATAATCGTCGAAATATCAACGTTTCTCCTGGCAGCATGGATGAAGTGGTTTCCGCCTATCGCAACGGCATCACCATCCCCCATAACTACAATCACCTTCAGCCCAGGTTTTGCAAGCTTCACCCCCGTTGCAAAAGTAAGGGCACGTCCATGGGTCGTATGGAGTGTATTGAAGTCCACATATACAGGCAGCCTGCCCGTACACCCGATACCCGAAACAAGTACAATCTCATCTTTATTGTAACCACATTCGTCAATAGCCCTGATGAGAGAACCGAGCATAATTCCGATACCGCACCCCGGACACCAGACATGGGGAAATTTCTTATCGTGCCGTAGATATTTATGGATCAATTTGGTCACTTCAGGCATTAGTGTACCTCCTTGATCTTACTTAAAATCTCTTCAGGGGTAATAATTGTGCCGTCTACTTTGTTGATCGTGAAAACCTTAGCATCGGTCTTATTTACCCGTTTTACCTCTCTTGACATCTGTCCCATGTTCATCTCAGGCACAATGATTGTCTTTGAGGTCTGGAGCACCTTTTCAACTGCAGTTCTCATAAAAGGCCATATGGTATTCATCTTTAAAGCGCCGACCTTGAGTCCTCTGGCCCTTGCATCCCTAACAGCCTTTTTTGCGGACCGAGCTACGCATCCATAAGCAATAATAGTAATTTCGGCATCATCTGTCTCAAAAAACTCACCAATCTGCATCTCAGCAAAGTGCTGGCTGATCTTTCTGAATAAACGCCTTATAAAGGGGTCTATTTCATCGGGTCTCGATGTTGGGAAACCCCT